>DATKMZ010000037.1:0-7351 GCA_035541575.1 Caulobacteraceae bacterium
GCCCGCATTGATCGCTCTCCACGGCGGCACATGGTTCGAACACCGGTCCCAGCATGGCAACTGCGACCTACGACCTGTCGCCGCGAGCGTCGGCCTCTACACCGCGCGCCTATGACCAGCCGAAGTCCCCGGCGTCGGCTGGCGTTGGCGCCGCGAACCGCTGCTTGCCACATTCACAAAAGCTAAGCCTGCTGGAGATGGCGGTAGCTATCACCGAGCTGTCACAGTTCCTTCCGATACTCCCCGGCGGCTTGCCGATGCCCTTACGCCTCGGCGGAACCGCCCGAACCGCGTAGGGCCAAGGTTATGCCCCGTTCCACTGACTTACGAGCTGGGCTCAGGCCATTCCAGCGCATCTTGATCGCAGTCGACGGAGGAGCGCCGGCTGAGCGAGCGGCGTTTCTCGGCTGCAGTTTGGCGGAGGCGTTAGGGGGCGAGGTCTGCCTGTTCCATGCGCTCGAGCGCGTACCGACAGCGATCGTGACGGACCCAGATCCCGAGGCGGAGCCGAAGCCGATCCACGGGGCAGAGATCTTCGACGCGCTCCTGGCAAAGCTGCCGCAGCACGTTCAGATCTCCAACCTTTCGCACGTCGGCGAGGCCGCGAAGTCGATCGAATGGGCGATCGAGACCTGGTCGCCTGACCTGCTCGTGATCGGCAGTCACGGCCGCGACGGCGTCGCCCGCGCTATGCTGGGGAGCGTGGCCGAGGCCACGATGCGCCATTCCCCTTGCCCGGTCCTGGTGGTCAAGTCGTGGATCGTAGCTTCCGCCTAGTTTGGAAAGACCTGTCGACTCCGACGCTCGCCTGCCGACCTAGATGGCGGTAGGCGCTGCCTTGACGGCGGTTTGGGCATTGATTGTCTGAGTGGAGGGGCGAGGCGCGGCTCACGTGGCGCCCTCATGATCGATACAAGAGTCGTGGGACAGCCTGGGCGCCTAGGATCAAGGACCCACTAGCGCTATATGTTGGGCCATGGGACGCCCGAGATACGCGATCTATACGCCAGCAGAGCGAGACATGCCCTGGCTGGCTGTGGTGCTGGTCGGCGGAAGGGTGTCCGACGCCTTCGCATGCAAGAGCGAGAAGGAAGCGAAACGGATATTGCGTGACCTAAGGCCACGCACGGACGTGAAGGTCGGCATGGAGAACCGGCCCGCAATCTCGCAAGCTTAGCTTGTTCCTGTACCGTTCCGATCTGCGGACATGAAGAGAACAACCGATGGGCGCGTTGGACTGGATTCCTGCGTGGTTCGAGACGCGCCCAACGGCGCTCCTCACGATGACGAACGGGGTGAAAGCCGCTCGTCATCCTGAGGAACCGCGGCGTCGGCCCGCCGCCTCGCTCGTTCCCAGATGTGCTTGGCGCAGGGCCTATCGCTGATGGACATACACGCCCGGCGCGGGCTCGAGCGGACGATAGCCCGCTGCGGGCGCACCGAGGCTCGGCGGTGGGGCCGTGCCGGCGCCGTTGGCTTTCAACCAGCTTGACCATGCCGGCCACCACGATCCGTCCCGTGGCTCCGCTTGAGCCAGCCATGCATCCGGCGAGACATATCGTGCCTCGGCCGGACGCCGGGCCGTGCGGAAGTGGCGACCTGGATGGCCGGGCTCCGAGACGATCCCGGCGTTGTGGCCGCCGTTGGTCAGAAGGAACGTCGCGTCGTTGTCGGTGAAGAGCTGAACCTTGTAGACCGAGCGCCAGGGGGCGACGTGGTCGCCTTCGGTCGCGACGATGAACATTGGCGCTCGGATGTCCTTCAGCGCCACGACGCGACCCTCGACCGCGTAGCGTCCGGCGGTCAGCCGGTTCTCGAGGAACAGACCGCGTAGGTATTCCGAGTGCATCCGATAGGGCAGGCGCGTCTGGTCGGCGTTCCAGACCATCAGGTCGCTGGGAGTTTCGCGTTCGCCGAGCACGTATTCGCGCACCAGCTTCGACCAGACGAGATCGTTCGCGCGGAGCGCCTGGAACGCGCCTTCCATCTGCCGAGCGTCGAGCACGCCCTGATCCCACATCAGGTCTTCGAGAAAGGCGATCTGGCTCTCGTCGACGAACAGCATGAGCTCGCCGGCCTCGCTGAAGTCAACCTGCGCGGCGAGCAGGGTGAGGGACGCGAGCCGCTCGTCGCCGCTGCGCGCCATCGTCGCCGCGGCGATGGCCGCGGTCGTCCCGCCGAGGCAGTAGCCGGCGAGATGGAGGCGCCGGTCGGGAACGATCTTCGCCACGGCATCGAGCGCCGCCAATACGCCTTGCGTGCGATAGTCGTCGAACGCGATGTCACGGTCCGCAGGCGTCGGATTGCGCCACGACACCATGAAGACGGTGTGCCCTTGCCCTACCAGATAGCGGACCAGCGAAGTCTCGGGCCGGAGGTCCAGGATGTAGTACTTCATGATCCAGGCGGGCACGATCAGAACGGGCTCGGCCTCGACCGCCGGGGTGACCGGCTCGTATTGCAGCAGCTCCATCAGCTCGTTGCGAAAGACCACGCGACCGGGCGTGCTGGCGACGTCGACGCCGATCTGCAGGCGATCGAGCAGGGGCGAGCCGCCGCCCGCCGCGGCGCGAGCGGCGTCCTCTAGCGCGTAGGCCGCGCCTCGAACCAGATTCAGGCCGCCCTCGCGCAACGTGGCGGACTGGAGCACAGGATTCAGAAAGAGGTTGTTCGATGGCGAGAAGACGTCGAGGAGCTGGCGCGCCATGAAGGCGACCCGCTCCGCATGCAGGGGCGACATGCCTCGGATCTGGCGTGTCGCCGTCTTCCAGAAATCCTCGGCGGCCAGGAACGCTTGCACGTAGCCCGCGAACGGCGCCTGGCCCCACATCGGGTCGTCAAACCGGTGATCATGCTCGTCCGGCAAGAACGGCGCGGACGCCGCCGTCGCGCCCAGGCCATGCAGCGTGGAGAGCTGCAGTCGCGCGAGGTTCGTCGCGAGCGCGCCCGCCAACTCCAGCTGGCGCCCCGGCGCCCGCGACAGGTGCGACAGCCAGTCGGCGAGGGCCGCGCCGATGGCGGTCGGCGACACGCCTTGCGTCACTCGGCCCACGGTCGCACGCACCGCGCGGTCCATGTTCTCGAAGTTCATGGCGCGAGGCGACGGCTCGGATGGCGACAGCGGCGCCGGGAGGCTGCGGCCAAGACCGGGCGCCGCCGCGATGGCGATGGGTGGGGCGTTCAGCGTCATGTCGTCCCTCGTCAGGTCTGCGACATTGCGGGCCCGCCCACGACCTCACTCGGCGGAGCGCGAGTGCAATCGCGTCGGCCAGCGCGCCAGGCCGCGACCGTCGCCAATGCGGCCCCCGGCGCGTCGGTCACGATCTGCCGCCGTCCAAGGCTGACCTCGCCGCTCTCGCCATCGAGGCTAATCCAGTCGCCGGCGGCGATCCGCCGACCCGCGAGCGTGGCGACGCCCGCGGGCTCGTCGATCTCCAGCGCCGTGCAGCCCACGACGCAGGCCTTCGCCATCTGACGCGCGACCACCGCCGCGTGCGCCGTCCGCCCGCCCACGGCGGTGAGAATTCCGTCGGCGGCGGCAAACCCGGCGATGTCCTCGGTCGCGGGTTCTCGCCGAACGAGAAGCACCGGATCGCCCGTCGCCGCGAGACGCTGGGCGCCGGCGGCGTCGAAGGCGGCGCGGCCGCTTGCGACCCCGGGCGCGGCCGGGATCCCGCAGGCCACGACCTCGGCGGGTTCCGCGAAGCGGGTCGCCGCCGCGCGCTCAAGATCGACGTCGTCGAGTCTCGCCAGCGCCTCGGCCTCGTCGATCAGGCCCTCGCCGACGAGGTCGACGGCGATCCGCAACGCGGCGCGCGGCGTGCGCTTGGCGGCGCGCGTCTGCAGGAAGTAGAGTTCGCCGTCCTCCACCGTGAACTCCACGTCCTGAACATCGCGGAACGCGCGCTCGAGCCGGGCGGCGCCCTGGGTCAGCGCGTCCGCGACCGCGGGAAGACGAGCCGCGAGCGCCTCGATGCCGACCGGCGTGCGGCGGCCCGAGACCACGTCATCGCCCTGGGCGTCGAATAGGAAGTCGACGTAGAGCCTTTTCGCGCCGTTGGCGGGATCGCGCGAGAACGCGACGCCGGAGCCCGACCTCGGCCCGCCGTTGCCGAACACCATCGCCTGCACCGTCACCGCCGTCCCGGCGAGTCCCTCCAGACTGTTGAGCCGGCGATATTCCCGCGCCTTGCGGCCTTCCCAGGAACGGAACACCGCCAGCGCCGCTTGCGTGAGCTGGTCCATCGGCTCGGCGGGGATCGGGCCGGCGCCCTCTCGCGCCGTCAGCTCGGCGTATTGGGTCGCGAGCCGCTCCAACGCTTCGCCGTCGAGCTCGCTTTCGTGGGCGCACCCTTCGGCGCGGATCATAGCGGCAAGCGTGCGGGCGAAGGCCGCGGACGGCGCGCCTGCCACCACCGCGCCGTAGGACTCCAGGAACCGCCGATAGCTGTCCCAGGCGAAGCGCGGGTCGCCGGTGAGGCGGATCAGGCCGTGGGTCGTTTCCGGGCTCGCGCCGACGTTCAGCACCGTCGACAGCATGCCCGGCATGGAGACCGCCGCGCCGGAGCGCACGGACACCAAGAGCGGCGCGCGCGGGTCGCCCAGCCGGCGGGCGGTCGCTTCCTCGAGCCGCCGGACGCCGGCGCTCAGCGCAGCGGCAATGCGCGGAACCGCGTCTGCCGGGCTGGTGTTCGCCGCAGCGCAGAGATCCGTCGGCAGGGCGAAGGCGGGCGGGGTCGGAAGCTCGAGTCGCCCGATGCGCCAGATCCCGGCGGCCTTGGAGCCGACGCGCTCGGCTGTAACGCCCTCGTCCGGGTTGTCGGGACCGAGCCAGACCATGTTGCTCACGCTCACGCCGAGAGCTCCTCGAGCACCCGCTCGCGCAAGGCCAGCGCCGCGTGGGCGAGGTGGTCAGTGGTCGCCTCCAGAGCCCGAGCGACTTCGAGGCCGAGCACCAGGGCGCGCGCATCTGGGACGGGGTCGCCCAGCAACGAGGCGATCGCGGCACGCTCCGCAGCGTCTGCTTCGCGCTCCAGCGCGGTCACAGCGTCGATGGCCTGCAGCGCGGCTGCCGCGTCCTCTCGCTTATCCTCGGGCAGACGAGCGGCCGCCTCGGCGGCCCGCACCATCTGCGAGACGCCAGCGACAACGAGGTCGGCCAGGCGCGTCAGCGACGCTCGCGCGGGCAGTGGGCCCGGCGCAAGGCTCATCAGGAAAGCGCATTCGTCCAGCGCGTCCATTGCGTCTTCGACCTGATCGACGGTCCGCAGGGCCCCTTGGGCTCTTTGCAGCCTCCCGCAGACCTCTCGCGCCTCCAGCGTCAGGCGGTCGGCCTTGGCCTCCAGGCGCTTGGCCCGTTCCGCGAGGCCCGGCCCAGCCGCGCCGCCGGCCTCCAGTGTCGCGCCGATAGCGGCCGCGAGCGTGCGTGAAAGTCCGAGGTGGCGGACCACGATGGCCGCGACGACTGCCTCGGCGGTCTCGAATTGCTGTGCGAGATCGGCCTGGATCTCGTCGCGGATCAGACGCGCCGAACGGCCGGCGGCGAGGCCCTCACTTGCCTCCTTCAACACCCGACGCAAGAACCTCTTCGCCTCGTCCTCGCCGAGCGCCGCGTCTAGCCGGACGCCGTAGGGCACACGGCCGGCCGCGGCGCGACGCACAGCTTCGAGCACCAGGTCCGCGCCGCCCAGGACCAGGAACGCGCGGTGGCCGAGGGACTGGGCGGCCGCCCAGCCGAGCAGCCCCACCGCGACGTCGCGGTCGACGAACGTCTGCAGCGCCTTGCGGCCCTTGTTCCAGTCGATCAGGAAGACAACCCGCGAGCCGAGAAACTCGAGGAAGCCGTCCACCGCCGCAGCGTCCGCGCCAGCGAAGCGGCCGGTGACGAGGTAGAACATCTCGTCCTCGCCCAGACCCTCCGCCGCCTGCTCGGCGAGCGGGCTCCAGTCCATCCGTCCTTCGAACAGACCCATGAAGAAGCGGGCGCGGCGGCGATGCACGTCGGTGTAGGTGAGCGAGACGGCGAGGTCCTCGACATGGACGACCAGTACGTGGGCGTCGGTTTCCCCGATGTCGTTCTGGATCGTCAGACTCGCGCCGAGCCGCGCCGCCATCGTGCCCAGCCCCGGGTGCCCGAAGGCGAGCGGCGCCGTGCGGTGGAGGCCGCGCATGAAGGCTGCGACGCGGCGACGGTCGTCATCGCCCAGGTGGTGGACGCGGGCGCCGTCGACCTCTTCCACCGCAGTCTCGGCCGCAAGCCGGTTGATCGCCTTGTGCAAGTCCATGATCAGGCGGTGCGCGCTGTCCGGTCCGTCTGACCGCGCCGAGGTCATCTGGCCGACCGTGGCGGAATCGAGCTCGTCGGCCTCGCCGGCGCGCAAGGTTGGCGCGAGTGCGCCGAGACGAGCTTCTAGCGCCTCCACCCCTGGCGCGCCGGCGCTCGCGAGCGGCGCCAGCATCGCATGCAGTTCGTCCTCGAGCCCCGACAGCAGCGCGCTAGCGCCTGGCGCGGCGAAGCGGCCGGCGCCCAGCGGCCGCGCGCCGGAGATCAGCTCGTCGAACCCGGGATTCTCGAGTCCCGCCGCACGCCGCTCGTCCGCGAAACGGGGCGGCCGGGTCTCCGGGGCCGCCGCGTGCCGGGCGGCCGCCTGCAACAGAGTGAGGCGCAGCTTGGCCCGGTCGTTGGCCGCCAGGGCCTCAGCGATCAGCTCGGGCAGCAGGACCGCGCCCTCGCCAAGCCGTTCGATGATGGCGGCTTTGGTCATCCAGATCCTCCCGTCGTGCGGCGCGCTGCGAGCCTGCAACCACTTGGGACGCCAAGGCGCGCGTTGCGGCGGCCTCAAGAGAGATGCGCCCTCGTGCCACCGCCTGATGACAGTCAGCGTTGACCCAGATCAGGTCACGAAAATTTCATGGTGCGGCTCAGCCGAAGCGACCCGTCACGAACCGGCGCGTCCGCTCGTCGCGCGGCCGGGTGAAGATGTCGAAGGTCGGACCGAACTCAATGAGCCGTCCAAGGTACATGAACGCCGCGTAGTCCGAGACGCGAGCGGCCTGCTGCAAGTTGTGGGTCACGATCACCAGCGTGTGGTCGATCTTCAACTCCATCATCGTGTTCTCGATCTTTGCGGTCGCTCCCGGATCGAGCGCCGAGCAAGGCTCGTCGAGCAGAAGCACTTCGGGCCGCATGGCGAGCGCCCGGGCGATGCATAGCCGTTGCTGCTGTCCGCCGGATAGGCTGAGGCCGCTGCGGCCGAGCTCGTCCTTGACCTCGTCCCAGAGCGCGGCGCGCCGCAGGGCGTCCTCGACTCGGGCGTCCCGCTCCCGCCGGGTCAGGGTCTCGTAATAGCGA
>DATKMZ010000038.1:0-98251 GCA_035541575.1 Caulobacteraceae bacterium
GAGCGCGAGCG
Source organism: Caulobacteraceae bacterium (assembly GCA_035541575.1). GTDB lineage: Bacteria > Pseudomonadota > Alphaproteobacteria > Caulobacterales > Caulobacteraceae > Acaudatibacter. The sequence goes on from DATKMZ010000038.1 coordinate 12, forward strand.
CGCCGACCATCGCGCTGACCGCGACGATGGCGCGCTCCTCGTCCCCGCCGAGCGCCTCCGTAACGGTTGCGATGAAGGTCTCGATGTGGTCGGTCATCACCTCGCGCGACGACGTGTCCGCCCGTGCCACGTCGGACACGAGAGCCGCGATAGCGCAGCCGCTTTCACGGGCATCGCGATGGGTCCGGCTGAGATAGCTGCGCACGATGTGCGCGAAGCTCTGCGGCCGGTCCGAACCCTGGCCCTTCGCATTAGCTTCACCCTCCAGGAGCGCGCGTTCGAGAGCCTCGGCGAGCAGCGCAGACCGACTTTCGAAGTGACCGTAGAAGCCGCCGTGAGTGAGGCCCACGCTCTTCATCAGCGTGCCGACGCCCACCGATTCCAGCCCATCGCGGCGCACCTGCCGCGACGCCTCGGCCAGGATCCGCTCGCGGTTCTCCGCCTTTTCAGCCTGCGAATGTCCCATCCACCGACTCCTCTGTTGACGTTCAGCATTATAACCATCATTGTCCTGGATGACGAATATAATCCAGAACTGATGCCGGCGACGCCGGCGGTGGAGAAGACATGAACGAGAACTCCGTCGTGGAAGGCCGGGTTCGAAGCGAGCGCCACGGCCACATCCTGAAGATCGTGATCGACAATCCGGCCAAGAAGAACGCCTTCGTGCCGCAGATGATGGCGCAGCTCTCCGCCGCCATGACCGAACTCGACCGAGATCCGGAGCTGTGGGTCGGGGTGCTCTGCGCAGAGGGCGACAACTTCACGGCCGGCCTCGACATGCCGAAGTTCTTCGGGCCGACCGCGACGTCGTCCCAGATCCCCGAAGACCAGATCGACCCGTTCGGCATGCGCAATCAGTGCCGCAAGCCGCTCGTCACGGCGGTGCAGGGCATCTGCTTCACGGTCGGCATCGAGATGGCGCTGGCCGGCGACATCGTGGTCGCCGCCGAGGGCAGCCGGTTCTGCCAGATGGAGGCCAAACGAGGCATCGCGCCTCTCGGCGGCGCCCACTTTCGTTTCATCACCCGCGCCGGCTGGGGCAACGCGATGTACCACCTGATGCTGTGCGACGAGTTCGGGGCCGACGAGGCTTACCGCATCGGGCTGGTGCAGGAGGTGACGGCCCATGGACAGCAAGTAGAGCGCGCCATGCAGATCGCCCGCCTCATCGCCGCCAATGCCCCGCTGGGCATCCAGGTCACCAAGGAGGCTGGACGCAAGTTCATCGAGGCCGGCGAGCGCGCCGCCATCGACGTCGTCCCGACCATCCGTGAGCGGGTGATGGGCACAGCCGATGCGGCCGAGGGCATCGCCTCCTTCGTCGAGCGCCGCGCCGCCGTCTTCCAGGGCCGATAGGCCCGTCCCACGGAACAGAGGAGCCCGGCCATGGCCGCTCTCGACTTCTACTTCGATTACCGCAGCCCCTATGCCTACCTGGCCCAGACCCAGGTGCGAAAACTAGGGGTGGATATCGCCTGGCGGCCGTTCGAGATCCTGCAGCTGATGGATCAGGTGGGCAACGTCCCCACCAGCATCACCTGCAAGCCCAAGGGCAAGTACCTGGGCGTGGACCTCATGCGGTGGGTGGCCATGTACAAGGTCCCGTTCCAGCGCCATCCGCAGTCGGGCGACATCGACGCCCGCCGGCTGCTGCGCGCCACGCTGGCGGCGGCGGAGCTCGGACAGGCGGACGCGGCGGTCGGGGCGATCTTCGGCGCGTACTGGGGATCCGGCGCGCCCCTGGCGACCCCTGAAGACGTGGTCGCGGTCCTTGCCGGCGCAGGTGTCAGCAAGCCCGATCTCCTCGCGCGCATCGACGCTCCGGAACTCGACGCGGCGCTCGACGCCGCGACGGATGAGGCCGCCGTCCGCGGCGTCTTCGGGGCGCCTACGATGTACGTCGGCGACGAGATGTTCTTCGGCAACGACCGGTTCGACTTCGTTCGCGCCAGCCTGGGGATCGCCGCATGAAGCCGCTCGCGATCATCACCGGCGTCGGACCCGGCACTGGCGCCTCCCTCGTCCGGCGCTTCCACGAAGGCGGCTATCAGGTTGCGATGCTGGCCCGCAACGCAGCGCGTCTGGACACGCTCGCCGGCGAGCTGCCCGAAGCCTTCGCTGTGCCCTGCGACGTCGCCGATCCCGCGGCGCTCCAGGCCGCCCTGGAGGGTATCGAGGCCCGCGCTGGGGCGCCGAAGGTCGCCGTCCACAACGCCGTCGGCGGCGCCTTCGCCAACTTCCTGGATGTCGATCCGGCGGTGCTGGAGCGGAACTTCCAGGTGAACGTCATGGCCCTGATGCGCCTTGGGCGCTGGGCGGCGCCGCGCATGGAGAAGGCTGGCGGCGGCGCGTTGATCGTCACCGGGAACACCTCGGCGGAGCGCGGCCGGGCCAATTTCGCGGGCTTCGCGCCGACGAAAGCAGCGCAGCGGATCCTCGCCGAGTCGATGGCCCGTACGATGGGGCCCCGCGGCGTGCACGTGGCCTACCTGGTCATAGACGCCGCCATCGACCTGGAGTGGCAGCGGAAAAACAACCCGGACAAGCCGGACGACTACTTCTGTCACCCCAACGATATCGCTGACGAGGTCTGGCACATCGCCCACCAGCCGAAGTCCGCATGGTCTTTCCGTTCGGAGATTCGACCGTACGGAGAGGTCTGGTGAGAGCGACGGCGGCGACCGATGCCGAAGGCGCGCCCGACGGCTTCCAGCAGCTGGGCGCGATGCTCGCGGGCGAGCTGAAAGCGCCGATGGGCGAAAAGCTTGGCTTTACCCTGGTCGAGCTTGAGCGCGGTCGCGTGGTCTTCGAAGGGACGCCTGACCGCAGCGACTATAATCCGCTCGGATCTGTGCACGGCGGCTACGCTGCAACACTGCTCGACAGCGCCTGCGGCATTGCCGTGCATTCTCAGCTCGGCGCCAACCGGGGGCACACCACGCTGGAGCTCAAGGTGTCGTACATGCGCGGCCTCAGCGACCGGAGTGGGACGGTTCGCTCGACCGGCCGCGTCCTCTCACTCGGGCGTCGCGTGGCGTTCGCGGAAGCGACGCTGCACGATGGCGACGGACGTCTGTGCGCCACGGCGACGTCGACGCTTCTGCTCTTCGACGTCGAACCCGGTCAGTCCTGACCTGACATCCGGAAGGGATCGATGGCGACAACCATACAGTCCGATTGGGATGTCGCGCCCAGCTCCAGCGAGCGGCTGACTGCGGGGCCGGTTGGAGCTGCTGGCCGGGGTCGGACCTCAACCAAACTAGCCAATGAGGACCAGAATGACTCACTCCGACGACCGTCGTGGGGAATCTTCCATTCCGGAGGTCGCACTGATCGTCGGGGGCGGCCCTGGCATCAGCTCGAGCTGCGCAAGGCTGTTCGCCGAGAGTGGCATGCGCGTCGCCGTCGCAGCCAGGGATCCGAACAAACCGGTGCTGCAGGCCCTCGAGACGGCGCATGGCGCGCGGCGATATGCATGCGATGCAAGCAAGCCGGCCGACGTGGAGCAGCTGTTCCAGGAGGTTGTTCGAGATCTCGGGTCGCCGACGCTTGTCGTGCACAACATCGACGGGCGCGTCGCGGGGATCTTTCGGAAGGGAGTCACCGAGGCCGACCCCGGCATGGTGCTCGACACCCTTCGGAACTCCGCGTTTAGCGCCTTTCTGGTGGGGCGGCAGGCGGCGCGCCTAATGGGTGACAACGCGCCCAACGCCAACGGCGCGAGAGGGACGATCATCTTCACGAACGCGAGCGCCGCGCTCAAGGGCTTTCCGACCAGCGGCGCTTTTGCGATGGCGTGTCAGGCCAAGTCCGGACTCGCACAAAGCATGGCGCGGGAATTGATGCCGCAAGGCATCCACGTCGCCAACGTCCCGATCGACGCCGCGATCGGCTGGAGACAGGAAGACGGCAGCCGCGCACACCGCCTCGCCGGAACAACGGTCGACGACAACATGGCCGACCCGGACCGCATCGCGGAGACCTACCTGCAACTGCATCGACAGCATCGATCGACCTGGGCGTTCGAGATCGTGCTGCGCCCGTGGGTGGAGAAATGGTGACGGAGGTCGGCGCGCGGGCATATCCCGACGTTGGCAACCGGAAACCGCCGCGACGGCCTGTAGGCCCTAGGTGGAAATAGTCTCCTTAAACACGACTAGTTAGCTGGAATGTTGGTAGGCCCGGCAGGACTCGAACCTGCAACCAGACCGTTATGAGCGGCCGGCTCTAACCATTGAGCTACGGGCCCGGAGCCTGGGCGGGGTAGCATGCGCGCGCCGGAGCTTAAAGCCGCCGTTCAGCCTGCTTCGGCGAGAGTCGCCGCCTTCGTGGGGCGGGCAAAGCTTGAAGGAGCCAACATGAAGCTCGCGACGCCGCTGGGCGCAATCCTCGCCCTCGCGCTCACCGTTCCCGCTCTCGCCCAGGACGCCGGGAGCCGGTTCGCGGCCACCACGCTCGATCTCACCGGCCACGGCGAGGCGCACGTCCCGCCCGACATGGCGACGATCGAGCTGGGCGTCACCAGTTCGGCGCCGACCGCGGCGCAGGCCATGCAGGACAACGCCGCCGCGATGACCAAGGTCGTGGCCGCGCTGAAGGCCGGCGGGATCGCGGCCAAAGACATCGCCACGGCCAATCTCTCGGTCATGCCGCAGTACGCCTATGCGCAAGGCGCGCCGCCGCGGCTGACCGGCTACGAGGCCGAGAACCAGGTGCGGATCACGGTCCAGGAGCTGTCGCGGCTCGGCCCGGCGCTGGATGCTGTGGTGGCCGCCGGCGCCACCAACGTCGGCCAGATCAGCTTCGGCCTGAAGAGCCGCGCCTCGGCCGAGAACTTCGCTCGCCTCGCTGCGGTGAAGCAACTGGAGGACAAGGCGGCGCTCTACGCCGACGCCGCCGGCTACCACATCAGACGCCTCGTCAATCTCTCCGAGAGCTCGACGGTCCAGCCGCTGCCAATCCGGCGCTTCGCCCAGATGCAGGCCGCGGCCGCCCCGGCCGCGGCGACGCCGATCGAGGCCGGCGAGATCGTCGTCAGCGTCGACGTCGCGGGCGAGTTCGAGCTGACGCGCTAAAGCCCCGCCTTCTGGAAGGCGTCGTAGAGGCGGGCGTTCATCTCGTGGCCGGGGAGCGCGCGCTGGCCCTCCATCACCGCCGAGAAGATCAGGTCGCGCTTCGTGCTCTGCACCCGGCCCTCGGCCCAGCCGACCATGCGCGAGCCGTCCGGCAGCGAGGGGCAACTCTGCATCCGCCCGCCGGGCGCGCTCGCGTCCTTGAGCCCGTCCTTGGCGTTCATCGATCCGGCTGAGTCGCAGGCCGGCAGGGCGCGCGAACAGTTGAAGTCGTCGCCGTAGCGGTAGACCACCTTGCCGGTCACGCGGTCGGCCAGCAGCACGCAGGTGGTGGGATCGCCGATCGCCGCGGCGATCTGGTTGTCGAGGGTCGTCGGCAGTCCCTGCCCGGAAGGCGGCGTCGGGGCGCACGCGCACAGCATGACAGCCAGGGCCGCGGCCGCCGGCGCCCGGCGCGGAGGTTCAGGCGGCCCGCTTGGGGGCGTTGTCATCGTCGAGAAGCACGACCGTCGGAGCATAATTGCGAGCCTCCTCGGCGGGCATCTGGCAGTAGGCCACGATGATCACCTTGTCGTTCTTCTGCACCATCCGTGCGGCGGCGCCATTGACGCCGATCACTTTCGATCCGCGCGGCGCCTCGATGGCGTAGGTCGTGAAGCGCGCGCCGTTGGTGATGTTGAGCACGTCGACCTGCTCGTTCGGCAGGATTCCGGAAGCTTCCAGCAGGTCGCGGTCGATCGCGATCGAGCCTTCGTAGTCGAGATCGGCCTGGGTCACCGTCGCACGGTGCAGCTTGGCCTTCAGGAGGGTGAGAAGCATCATCAACGGAACTCGCCGTCGCCCCGGACCTCGGGACGCGGCATATAGTCATGAAACCTCAGCCCAGCAATCGCGCCGGGCGGGTGCGGCTCAGCGCCGCGCCGGCTTCGGCGGATTGAGCCGCGCTCTGAGCTCGTTCAGCGTCAGCCGTCCGGTCCTGGCCGCATCGAGCAGGGTGAAGCGCTGGTCGGTCGCCTTCAGCCACTCGGCCTCGGTAATGCGACCGTCGAGATCGAAGTCCGCGCCGGTGACCGGTTCCGGCTCGTCGAGCAGCTGAGCGATGTGCGCGCCCAGTGGCCCCGCGCCGGCCTTGCGGCCGCCTCCGAACAGCCGGCCGCGCGGTCGCTCGTCCCCCTTCGCGGGCCCGAATTGGCCGGGGAACCGGCCCTCGGCGATCTCGCCGAACTCGGGAACGAGCTTGCTCTCGTAGTCGGCGGTCTCGAACCCGTCGATCACGCCATCGCCGTTCTCATCGAGCTTCTTGAAGAACCGCAGCGCGTCGGCGCGGAACTCGGCCTCGTCGATCGCGCCGTCGCGGTCGGCGTCGGCCTGGTCGAACCAGGCCTTCAGCGGGTCCGGCGTCGTCGGTCCGAGACGGAACGGCTCGCCCGAGGGGCTCACGAAGATCTTCGGCGGCGGCGCAACAGGCTCGGGCGTCGCCGACCAGGCCCGTCCCCCGAGAAGCGCGGCGGCCAGGCCGAGTGCGGCGAACGATCTCATGCGAACGTGGCGGCTCCTTCGCCGTGCTTGGCGTCACGGCGAAGGTCGCGGCGGCTCAAGGCGAAATTCCGTCCGGCTTGTTGCCGCGCCGCAAGCGCTACTTCGTGGCGGTGAACGTGCCCTGCGCCCCGCCCGTGTCGACGGTGCCTTTCAGAGAGCCGTCGGACTGCAGGTCGCCTTTGTAGTCGAGATGGACCGGGCTGCCCTGATAGGTGGTGTCGTAGGCGAACTCGACGCTCGTGCCGGTCACGGCGCCGGTGGCGGCGGCGTCTTCGTTTTGCGTGCCCTTGCACGAGCCGGTCAGCTTGCCGGCGTCGTCCTGCTTCAGCGTGCAGACGCTGGTGTACTTGATCGCCTCGCCGAAGGCGCCGCTGACATTCCATGTACCGGATTCGTCGGCGGCCAGCGCTGCGGCGGGCGCGCACGCCAGGACGGCGGCGATGATGAGGCTCTTCACAGGCGGTATCTCCCCGAATTGGAGCGCGGCTTATAGCGCGTCGCCTCGGCGCCTCCAATGCCGCCCCTCGCTTGACCTCGTTGACGCGGCGTCTACAAGCTGCGGCCAACTCAAACGAGCGTTTAAGGGAGCGCCGAGAATGTCCGTCACGACCGAAGATCGCCCGAGGACGGGCATTCCGGAGCTGTTCGACCTCACCGGCAAGGTCGCCATCGTCACCGGCTCGACCAAGGGCATCGGCAAGGCGATCGCCGAGCGGCTGGTCGAGCATGGCGCCAAGGTCGCGATCTCGTCGCGCAAGCCGAACGCCGTCGAGGCGGTGACCGCCGAGATCAACGCCCGCCATCCCGGCCACGCGATCGCCGTGCCCGCCAACATCTCGTCGAAGAACGACCTGCAGCGCCTCGTCGACGAGACCCGCAAGGCGTTCGGCAAGGTCGACATCCTGGTCTGCAACGCCGCTTCGAACCCCTACTACGGCCCTATGAGCGGGATCAGCGACGAGGCGTTCCGCAAGATCCTCGACAACAACATCGTCTCCAACAACTGGCTCATCCAGATGGTCGCGCCGGAGATGAAGGAGCGGAAGGATGGCTCGATCATCATCATCTCGTCAGTCGGCGGCCTGCGCGGCACGCCGGTGATCGGCGCCTACGCCATCTCCAAGGCCGCCGACATGCAGATGGCGCGCAACCTCGCGCAGGAGCTCTCGCCCTCGAACATCCGGGTCAACTGCGTCGCGCCGGGTCTGGTGAAGACCGACTTCGCGCGTGCGCTCTGGGACACGCCCGAGGCCGAGCGTCGCTCGTCGATCGGCACGCCGTTGCGTCGCCTCGGCGAGCCGGACGACATCGCCGGAGCGGCGGTGTTCCTGGCCGGCAAATCCGGCGCCTGGATGACTGGCCAGACCATCGTCGTCGACGGCGGCTCGACCTCGTAGCCGGGTCCGAGGCCGGGATGACGGTCACCGACGAACTCATCGAGCTGCGCGGCCTGCGCTTCCACTATCGCGACTGGCCGTCGGCGCGGGCCGGCGCTCCGGATCTCGTCCTGCTGCACGGTTTCACCGGCCATGCGCGCTCGTGGGACGCGTTCGCCGAGGCGATGACCGACCGCTACCGGGTGCTCGCGCTCGACCAACGCGGCCATGGCGAGAGCGCCTGGGCGGCCCCCGACAAGTACGGCGTCGTCGAGATGACGGACGATCTCGCCGCGTTCGTGCGAGCGCTCCGCCTCGAGCGGTTCACGCTGCTGGGGCTCTCGATGGGCGGCAACGTGGCGATCCACTACGCCGGTCGGCGGCCGCCGGAGCTCTCCGGGCTGGTGATCGTCGACATCGCCCCCGAGATCGTGCCCGCGGGGGCGGCTCGCATCCAGACCGGGGTTCGAGCCAAGGACGTGTTCGAGAGCCGCGAGGAGGCCTTCGCAGCGGCGCGCGCGGCCAACTCGGTTCCCCCCGAGGCGCATCATCGCCACCGGGTGAGTTATAGCCTGATGCGCATCGAGGACGGGCGCTGGACCTACCGCTACGATCGCGCCCTCAGGTCGCCTGCCACTGTCAGAGCCCGAGATCCGGAGGCAGGTTGGCGGGCGGTGGCCAACATCGCGGTCCCGACGCTGCTCGTGCGGGGCGAGAACTCCGATGTCCTGTCGCCGGAGCTAGCGAAGCGGATGCTCGACGCGAATTCGAACATCCGCCTGACGACCGTCGCCGGCTCCGGGCACAGCGTCCCGCTCGACGCGCCTGACGGCTTCCTCGCCGCCTGCCGCGAGTTCCTGCAGGGCTAGCGTCAGGCCCGTGTGGATCGTGCGCTCGGCGTGGCTCAGCCCGCGGAACTGAGCGACAGCAGGTTGCCGTCGGGGTCCTTGAACCAGGCGACGCCGGTCGTGGGTCCGCCCGGCCGCCAGACGCCCATCTCGTCCTGATCGAGCGCCTCGAACCGCTCGAACACGACGCCGCGCGACATCAGCGCCTTCATGACGCTCGTCAGGTCGTTCACGTGCCAGCCAAGCGCCGTCCCGTGCGGCGGCGTGACGGGACTGTCGAGCTTCTGCAGCGCCACCCGCGCCGGACCGCAGTCGAACGTGATGAGGAACTCGTGGTCGTCGACGCAGGTCAGGCCAAGCACGCCTTCGTAGAAGGCCCGGGCCCGCGTCGCGTCCGACGTCCCGAGGAACGCCACCAGTCTTTCTTCAGCTAGCATCGCCGCCTCCTCAGTCGACCTTCACGGTGAATTCCAAGCCGCCCTCGAACGGCAGAGTCATGGTGCGCAGGCGGTTTGCCGGGTCGTTGATGAAAGCAAAGTAGTCGGCGTAGCCCACCCTCGCCCGCGGCGCTGCCGTGTTGTCGGCGCAGATCACCGCGCCCACCCTCAAGTGCGGCGCGATCATCTCCAGTCCGGGCCGCGCCATCTCGGTCCAGATGTCGAAGAGGGCGAAGTCGATCGGGCCGGCCAGGTCCTTCAGCGTGTCGCGCAGGTCGCCTTGGCGCAGGTCGATCCAGTTCGTGAGCCCGGCCTCGGCGAAGTTGGCGCGCGCCGCCTCGGCCTTGCCGGGCTCATGCTCGGTGCCGATCACCACGCCCCGGCCGCCGCCACGGCAATTGTCGCGCACCGCAGCCGCCAGGTAGAGCGTCGAGACCCCGAACGAGGTGCCGAACTCGACGATCCGCCGCGCGCCGATCGCCCGGCAGATTCCGTAGCAGAACTCGGCCTTGTCGGGCTCGAGCGCCACCAGCTTGTCGGCGAAGTGGGCATGGTCGCCGGCGTCCATGAACGAGAAGTCGGTCCGTCCGGCGGCGGCGCGACTCTGGAAGTAGGCCGGCGTCTCCGGCTCCTGCGCCTTGCTTTGCGCCTGCAGCCGGCTGATCAAAGCCTCGAGCCTGGGGTCGTTCAACACGCTGGGCATCAGTCACCTCCGCTATCGGAGGTTCGCTAGAGCGCCCCGCGGCCAGGCGGCAAGCGACCCGAACCGGCTTGGCGCGTCGGCGACAGTAGTTGGCGCAATCGCGCGCTTGCGCCGTTCCGAGTGACGACGCAGCCTTGGGATCGATCGCCGGACGCTCGCCAGGAGCCTGCAATGACCCCGCACCTTCGCCACATCTCCATCAACGCGGACGATGTCCCGCGCGCGTTGAAGTTCTACGAGAGCGTGTTCGGCTGGTCCTGGCGGAACTGGGGACCGCCGGACTTCCACCTGACGGACGACGCCGGCGTCGGCTGCTCGCTCCAGGGACGGCGCGAGATCGTCCCGGGCGCGGTCATGCTCGGGGCGGAAGCGACCATGGCGGTGGACGACGTCGCGGCGACCTGGACCGAGATCGAAGCCGCAGGCGGCAAGATCGTGGGCGGCCCCTACGACATCCCGACCGTCGGGCGGCTGATCTGGTTCGAGGACACCGAGGGGAATATCGCAGGCGCCATGCGCTACGATGCTGCGGCGACGGAGCGCGCCCCGACAGGCGCCTCGAACCTGATGCGCTGGTTCGCTGTCAACGCCGACGACGTGCAACGCGCCAAGACCTTCTACGAGCGCGTGTTCGGGTGGACGTACGAGCCCTGGGGACCGCCGGACTTCTACGTCGTTCGCAACGCCGGGGCGACCTTCAACGGCGGCCTGCAGGGGCGGCGCGAACTGAAGCCGGGCGCCAGGATGCGCGGCTTCGAGGTCTCAGTCAGCGTCACGGACATCCAGGCGCTGGTGAAGGCGGTCGAGGCAGCGGGCGGACGAATGGCGATGCCGCCCATGCAGACGCCTGGTGTCGGATTCATCTCGTACTTCGAGGACACCGAAGGCAACCTGATCGGAGCCTGCCAGTACGAGTCCGAGGCGGCCTTCAATTGAGCGCGGGCGACGCCGCGGGACGGTTCGGCGGCTGGCGCGATCTGGCGGCTCGGCGCCTTCACCCGCGTGATCCTTCTGGAGGCTGAGCAGGGAGACCAGCGATGTCAGCCAGGTTCCGCCACCTCGCGCTCAACGCCGACGACCTGCCGCGCGCCAAGTCGTTCTACGAAACGGTGTTCGGCTGGCGGTTGGAGCCGTGGGGCCCGCCCGAATACTACCAGGCGTTCAACGCCGCCGACGGCGCGATCGCTGCGCTGCAGCACCGGCGCGAGCTGAAACCCGGCGTCCGGATGGCGGGGTTCGAGGCGTCCCTGGGCGTCGAGGACCTCGACGCGACGATGGCTGCGATCGAGGCGGCGGGCGGCCGGATGCTCGCGCGCCCGACTTACATCGAGGGCGTGGGGCGGCTCGCCTATTTCGAGGACTCGGAGGGCAACCTACTCGGCGTCATACAGTACGATGCGGACGAGCTGCGCCGGATCCGCGGGGCGGGAGCATCCGATTGAGCTACGGCGACGGCTATCTCGTCCGCTCGGCCGCCGCCACCTATCCGGACGGCTGGCGCCTTCACCGCCACGACCATCCGTGGGGACAGCTGGCGTTCTGCAACAGCGGCGTCATGCGGGTGGTGAGCGATGCGGCGGCCTGGCTCTCGCCGCCGACGCGCGCGATCTGGCTGCCGGCGGGCGTCGCCCACGAGATCGTCATGAAGGGCGAGGTGGCCACCCGCTTCCTCTATATCTGTCCCGAGCTCGCCGAGCCGTTGCCCGCGCAGCCCGAGGTGCTCGAGGTCGAGCCCCTGCTGCGCGAACTGATCCTGCACATCCTGCGCCTGCGCATGCTGCATCCGGCCAAGCCGCCCGAGGATCGGCTCGCGCGACTGCTGATCGATCTCCTCACTCAGGCGCGCCGCGTCGACCTCGTGCTCCCATTGCCCAGCGACCGCCGCGCCCTCGCTCTGGCCGAGCGGCTTCAGGACGCGCCTTCCGACGGCGCCAGCCTCGCCGTCCTGGCCCGGCGCGCCGGCGCCAGCCTTCGCACTTTGCAGCGGCTCTTCCCGGCCGAGACCGGACTGACGCTGGAGGCATGGCGGCAAAAAGCGCGGCTGATCTGGTCGATCACCCGGCTCTCGGCCGGCGCGGGCGTCGCCATAGCGGCGTACGACGCGGGCTACGAGAGTCCCAGTGCGTTCATCGCCGCCTTCAAGCGCCAGTTCGGCGTCACGCCCGGGCGCTTCCAGCTGCAGTAGCGCCTTCATGCCTTCTCGATCCGGACGGCGACGTTCTGCAGCCCATGCAGATCGGATCCTGATCGCGGCGCCCTGAACGCTGGCGACTCAAGCGCTCGCCAAGGTCGCTTTGCGAGACAGCTCCCGCGCCTTCGCCAGTCGCCGCGCGCCCTCGTCCAGCGTCGCGTCGCGCTTGGGGAAACAGAGGCGGATCAGGTTGGTCACCGGCGTCCCTTCGTAGAAGGCCGAGATCGGGATCGCCGCGACGCCGGCCTCCTTCACCGCTCTGAGGCAGAAGTCCATGTCGCCCTCGGCGATCCCGGAGGCGGCGAGGTCGACATTGAGGAAGTAGGTTCCCTCGCTCGGCAGCACGGCGAAACCCTCGCGCTTCAGCGCCTCCGTCAGGCGGTCGCGCGAGGCCTGCAGATCGCCCGGCATCGATGCGAACCAAGCGTCGCTGTTTGCGAGCCCCCAGGCGACCGCCGCCTGCAGGTTCGGCGGGGTGGTGAAGGTGAGGAACTGGTGCGCCTTGGCGATCACGCTGGTCAGCGGCGGCGCGGCGCAGATGAAGCCGACCTTCCAGCCCGTGAGCGCGAACATCTTGCCGGCCGAGCCGATCTTCACGCAGCGTTCGCGCATGCCGGGAAGGGCGATCAGAGGCCGGTGCCGGTGGTTGTCGAAGACGACGTGCTCCCACACCTCGTCGCAGACCGCAACCGCATCGAACCGCACGCAGAACTCGGCCAGCAGCGCCAGGTCATCGTCGCTCATCACCGTCGCCGAGGGATTGAGCGGATTGTTGAGCACGACGAGCCGCGTCTTCGGCGTGAACACCTGCTCCAGCATCTCGCGCGAGAGGCCGAACCTCGGCGGTGTCAGCCGCGCGAGGCGGGGGACGCCGCCCGCGCGCCGCACCACCGGCAGGTAGCTGTCGTAGAGCGGCTGGAACAGCACCACCTCGTCGCCGGGCGTGATCAGCGAGAGAAAGCAAGCGGCCAGCGCCTCGGTCGCGCCGGAGGTGACCGTCACCTCGCTCGACCAGTCGAGCTCGAGCGCCTGGAACCGCTTGTAGTGCCGCGCCACCGCCTCGCGCAGCGCCGGCAGGCCGAAGGTGGGCGGGTACTGGTTGTAGCCATGGAGCGTCTCGTCGGCGGCGCGGGCGCGGATCGCCTCGGGGCCGGATTCGTCCGGGAACCCCTGGCCGAGGTTGATCGCCCCCAGCTCCTGGGCGAGCCCCGACATCACGGCGAAGATCGTGGTCGGCAGCGCTTCGTAAATCGGGTTGGCCATGGCGGCGGAATGCTTAGCTTAAGGTCATGGAGATCGTCGACTTCCGTCCGGAGCTCGCGGGCGCGTTCAAGGCGCTCAACGAGGCCTGGATCACGAAGTACTTCGCGCTGGAGCCGAAGGACCTCGAGGTGCTGAACGATCCCGCAGCGAAGATCATTGCGCCCGGCGGCCACATCCTGTTCGCGATCGAGCAGGGCGAGGCGGTCGGCTGCGTCGCGCTGATGGCGATCGAGGGCGGCTTCGAGGTCGCAAAGATGGCCGTCACCGAGGCGTTGAAAGGCCGCGGCCACGGCCGCGCGCTCATGGCCGCCTGCGTCGAGCGGGCGAAGGCCGCCGGCGCGGCCCGGCTCTACCTCGAGACCAACAGCACCCTGGCCCCCGCGCTCGCCCTCTACCGCAGCTTCAGCTTCCGCGAGGTAGAGCCGGCGGAGCCCTCGCCCTACGCCCGGGCGGACGTCTGCATGGAGCTGCTGCTCTGAGGGTGCAGTTCGAGGCGTTCTGCGAGCGCTCCGCACCCTGACGAGGGTGGCGCGGCCTGCACGATATTCGTCATCCTGAGGAGCCGCGAAGCGGCGTCTCGAAGAACGCAGCGACGTCCCTAAGCCTCCTCGCGCAGCCGCTTCTTCCTGAAGGTCGGGTTCAGCACCTTCTTGCGCAGGCGGATCGCCTTTGGGGTCACCTCGACCAGCTCGTCGTCGTCGATGTAGGCGATGGCCTGCTCCAGCGTCGGGCGGCGAGGCGGGGTCAGGCGGATCGCCTCGTCCTTGCCGGCGGCCCGGACGTTGGTCAGCTGCTTGGCCTTCATCGGGTTGACGTCGAGGTCGTCGGCCTTGGCGTTCTCGCCGATGATCATGCCCTGGTAGGTCTTCTCGCCGGCGCCGACGAACATCACGCCGCGGTCCTCCAGGTTCCAGAGCGCGTAGGCGCTCATCTCGCCGTCGGAGTTGGAGACCAGCACGCCGTTGCGCCGGCCCTCTATCGCGCCCTTGTACGGCTCGTAGCGGGCGAAGAGGCGGTTCAGCACCCCCGAGCCGCGGGTGTCGGTCAGGAACTCGCCCTGGTAGCCGATCAGCGAGCGCGACGGAGCGTAGAACGTCAGGCGCGTCTTGCCGGCGCCTGAGGGCCCCATGTCGGTGAGCTCGGCCTTGCGGGCCGACAGTTTCTCGATCACGACGCCGGCGAAGTCGTCGTCGACGTCGATCACCACCTCCTCGATCGGCTCCAGCCGCTGGAAGGTCTCGGGATCGGTCTGGTAGACGACGCGCGGCCGGCTGATCGAGAGCTCGAACCCCTCGCGCCGCAGCGTCTCGATGAGGACGCCGAGCTGCAGCTCACCGCGTCCGGCGACCTCCAGCGCGTCCTTGTCCTCGGTCTCGGCCACCTTGATCGCGACGTTGGCCTCAGCCTCGGCCAGGAGGCGCGCGCGGATCACCCGGCTCTGCACCTTGTCGCCGTCGCGGCCGGCGAGCGGACTGTCGTTGATCGAAACGGTGATCGCGATCGTCGGCGGGTCGATCGGCTGGGCCGGCAGCGCCTCGGTCACCTCGGGCGCGCAGATCGTGTCGGCGACGGTCGCCTTCGAGAGCCCGGCCACCGCGACGATGTCGCCGGCCAGCGCCTCGTCGACGCCCTGCCGCTTCAGGCCGCGGAAGGCGAGCAGCTTGGAGATGCGGCCGCGCTCGATCTCCTTGCCGTCGCGACTGAGCGCCTTGACCGCCATGCCAGGCGCGAGTCGTCCGCTCTCGACCCGCCCCGTCAGCAACCGACCGAGGAACGGATCGGCCTCGATCAGCACCGCCAGCAGCCGCGCGGGCTCGGCGCCCCGCGCCTCGGCGGCCGGGGGCGGCACATGCTCGACGATCTTGTCGAAGAGAGGCGCCAGCGTCTCACTTGGCCTCGCCAGGTCGAGCGTCGCCCAGCCCTGCTTGCCGCTGGCGTAGAGGTGCGGGAAGTCGAGCTGCTCGTCGCTCGCGCCGAGCGCGGCGAAGAGGTCGAACGCGTCGTTCAGCACCCTGTCGGGTTCGGCGTTGGGCCGGTCGACCTTGTTCAGCACCACGATGGGCCTGAGGCCCAGCTTCAGCGCCTTGCCGAGCACGAACTTGGTCTGCGGCATTACGCCTTCCTCCGCGTCGACGAGCAGCAGGCAGCCGTCGACCATGCCGAGGATCCGCTCCACCTCGCCGCCGAAGTCGGCGTGGCCGGGGGTGTCGATGATGTTGATCCGGGTCTCGCCCGCCTGGCCGTGCCAGAGCACGCTGGTGCACTTGGCGAGAATGGTGATGCCCCGCTCGCGCTCCTGGTCGTTGGAATCGAGCGCCCGCTCGACCGTCGCCTCGTTGGCGCGGAAGGCGCCCGATTGGGCGAGCAGCTGGTCGACCAGCGTGGTCTTGCCGTGGTCGACGTGGGCGATGATGGCGATGTTGCGAAGGGACATGAGGGGGCGGCTTTTAGGGGAGAAGCGTGAACGGGGCCACCGCGCGACGGCGATGTTGCGCGGCGGTTGGCGGTCAAGCCTATGATTCTTATCGCGTACCGATGCTTCTAAAACACCGGACTGTTGCGATGCAACATCGAAGCGCGAAGCGTGACTGGCGGATCAATATATTGATTATTTGTAAGAAATGGGAAGGGGGCGCGATTTTCCGCCGCGGAATAGCATTTTCCGCTTGATCGATTGTGCGCCGCACCCTAGATTGGCGTTCGTGAGGCGTCGCTGACGCCTCTGCCCTTCCTGGGCGTTTCCTCCCTAATGAACTGCCGCGCCTTCGGGCGCGGCTTTTTTTTCGGCTTCAGGCCGGATCGGCGGGACGGATCATCCCAGCCGCTGGCTGATGTGCCAGAGCACGCCGGTCGGATCGGTCAGATAGAGCACTCTGGCGCCCCAGGGCTCGTCCTTCGGCGGCTTGGCGCGCACGCCGTAGCGGCCGACGAGATCCGCCGCCTTGATGTGGGCCCACCAGGACTCGACGTCGTCGACGGCGAGCGTGAGCATGTAGTTCTCCGACGCGCTCTCCCAACGGTAGTTCTGCAGGAAGAAGCGGGCGCCGCCGCACTCGAAGATCGCGAGGCGGCCGTCGTCATGACCTTTCTTGAAGCCGAGGTCCTCGTAGAATCGAACGCAGAGGGCGAAGTCGTCACAGGGCACGAACGGCGCCACCGTCGTCGCCGTGAGGGCGGTCTCCACCGTCACAGGCCGCTCCAGTCCTGCTCCGCGACAGCCTCGAACAGGACCTCGAGGCAGCGCTTGAGCGCCGGAAAGCCGTCGGTCAAGGCGAGCTCCCGCTCGTCGAAATAGAGCGCGCGGTTGATCTCGATCTGCAGCGCGTGGACCTTGCGCCCCGGCCGGCCGTAGTGCTCGGTGGTGTAGCCGCCGGCGTAGGGCGCGTTGCGCGCGACGCGGTAGCCCAGGCGGGTCAGCTCGCGTTCGACAAAGCCGGTGACGGCCGGCGCGCAGGCCGCCCCGAAGCGGTCGCCGAGCACGAAGTCGCAGCCCTCGCCGGCGCGTCCCCAGGCGGCCGCGGCCGGCATCGAGTGCCAGTCGACCAGGAGGGCGTGGCCGCACCGCGCCTTGGTCTCGGCGATCAGCGAGGTCAGCGCCGCATGGTAGGGCGCGTGCACGCTGCGCACGCGATCCTCGGCCTCGGCGAAGGCGAGCTTGCGGGCATAGATCTCCTGCCCTTCGCAGACGATCCGCGCGATCGCGCCGAGCCCGGCGGCGACCCGCGCGGTGCGCGCCTTGGCGAACGCCGGCAACTCGTCCTCGAACATCGCCGGGTCCAGCTCCCACGGCTCACGGTTGACGTCGATGTAGGCGCGGGCGAACTCGGCGGCGATCAAGGTGTGGCCGAAGCTGGGCGCCGCCGCGATCAGCTCGTCGACGTGGGCGTCCTCAGAGCGGCGGATCGTGCGGCGGTCGAGCTGTGAGGCCGCCATCATCGCCGCCGGGTAGATCCGGCCCGAGTGCGGCGAGGCGCAAATCAGTGCGGTTGCGGCGGGCGCGGCCGGCCGCCGGAGGCGGAACGGCGCCGTCTCGACATCAAGAACGGGCGCCGGCGGCGTCGCGTCGTCCATGGCGCGCACTATTTGCGGCTGTAGCCCCTGCGGTCAAACGGTTCATCGCCAATTTACGGCTGGATGTTTAGGTTGCCGTCCAGTTGCGAAAAGCCGGGGACTTGCAGCGCCTCATGCCGCGGATTCTGCTCGCCGAAGACGACGACTCCCTGCGCGGGTTCCTGACCCGGGCGCTCGAGCGCGCCGGCTACGACGTCACCGCCTGCGCGGACGGCGAGGAAGCCGTCGCCGTGCTCGACGAAACCTGGGACCTGCTGCTGACCGACATCGTGATGCCCGGCATGGACGGGATCGAGGTCGCGCGCCTCGCCGCTCAGCGCCATCCGGGCCTGCGGATCATGTTCATCACCGGCTTTGCGGCCGTGGCGCTCTCGGCGGGCGACCGCGCGCCGGCCGGCGCCAAGGTGCTCTCCAAGCCGATCCACCTGCGCGAAATCGTCGCCGAGGTGGAGCGGATGATGGCCGCCGCCTAGACCCGCGCGGCTCGGCCCTCCCTGCGCGGACGGCCGGTGTGTCGCCACCGCGGCACAAAATGTCACTCCTGCAAAACTACACTTGCCAAGTTTGAGCAGCCCTGCCTACGTTTGCGCCGGGACCTGGCCGATGCTCAGAGAGCCGGGCCCGAGAACCGATTGGGAGGGCAAGACCCCGTGCTGAAAACCGCATTCTTCTGCGGCGGCTCTGCTTTGGCCGTCGCTGTGAGCCTCTCTGCGTCCCCCGTCTTCGCGGCGACCGCGGACGCAGAAGCCACCACCCCAGGCGTTGTCGGCGAGATCACCGTCGTCGCCGAGAAGCGCGAAGAGAATATTGAATCTGTCCCCGTGGCCGTTTCGGCTTTCAGCGCCCAGCAGCGCAATCTCGTCGGAATCCGGTCGATCCAGGACATCAGCGATTTCACGCCGGGCCTGAACTACAACTCGATCGCCAACCGCCCCTACCTGCGCGGCATCGGCCGCAACACCGACAACCTCGCCACCGCCTCGGCCGTCGCGATCTACTACGACGGCATCTACGACGGCGCGAACGCCAACACGATCCTGCAGAAGGACGACCTCTTCATCGACACCGTCGAGGTCGACCGCGGCCCGCAGAACGCTCTGCACGGCTCGAACGCCGACGGCGGCACGATCAACTACATCTCCAAGAAGCCGACCCGCGAGTTCTACGCCGAGGCTCGCGCCGGCGCGGCGAACTACAGCAAGTACTTCGGCGAGGCGGTCGTCTCCGGTCCGATCAACGACAACGTCAGGATCCGCCTCGGCGGCAACTACACCAGCCAGACCGGGGGCTATTTCAAGAACCTCATCGGGCCTTCGCAGGGCGGCGACGGTCCGCAGGGCAACGCCGGTACGTCCTACTACCTGGAAGCCCAGATCGCCGCGAACCTCGGCAACAACGTCGACTGGTGGGCCAAGTTCTATGATCAGAGCTACACCACCCAGGGCTATCGCACGATCGCCTCGCTCGGAACGTATCCCGTTAACTTCCAGGCCAGCGGGGCCTTCACGCCCAACGCCTTCTACGGCCTGTGCGGCCTACCGGGCTTCGTGGGGTCGGCGAACGACATCGGCAGCCTCGCCGGCGGGCACGGCTGCGACCCCAGTCCGACCAAACAGGTGCTCAACGTCGTCGCCGCGGGCGGCGTGACCGCCAACCTGTTCCCGGGCAACAACCCGGCCAACGTCAACGAGCGGAACTTCATCGAGGAGTTCACGTCGCAGAACTCGCTGCGCTACGACTGGGCGTTCAACTCGAACCTGACCTGGCACGGGCCCGGGTTCGACATGACCTACCTCGTCGGCTGGCAGGCGTTCGACTACCAGCTCAACTTCACCGGTTCCACCAACCCCGGCATCTCGTCGTACCAGCTCGCCGGGCCGGCGGCGGCCTCCGCGGCCTGCTCCAACGCCGCAACCGCGGCGTCGCTCAACTACAATACCGCCGCCTGCACCCAGCCGCTGACGATCTTCCCGGAGCCGAGCACCACCTACTTCGCCGAGAAGGACCACTTCTTCAGCCACGAGCTCGACTTCACGTCGACCAACGCCGGTCCGTTCCAATGGCTCGGCGGTGTCTATTGGTATCGCGAGAGCTACGAGCAGCCTGTCTCGGCCGGCGTCCAGCCGCGGCAGACGCAACTGGCCAACCCGGTCTACGTCTCCGCCTTCAATCCGGGGGCGCCTTGCGCCGGGGCGGTGGCGCTCTGCCCAGCGCCGCATAACGACGAAAGCGCCGTCTCCGAGTCGAACACGCTGCTCACCTACAACTCTTACGCGGTGTTCGCGCAGTTCGATTACAAGTTCAACGACCAGTTCAAGCTCGAGGGTGCGGTCCGCTACACCAGTGATCACAAGACTGGCTTCCAACTCTGGCGCTTCGAAGAGTTCGACACGGGCCTGGGCATAACCAACGGCGTCTACGGCGCGGCGACGCCCGCGATCGACATTACGCGGCTGCTGGTCTGTCCGGCTTCGCCCGCGGCGATCTGCAACAACTCGCCGCAAGGCGCGAGCCAGGCGTTCTTCGTGCCGACCACGGGCTTCTGGCGGCGCAACCTCTCTGGCAATTGGGCCGCCGTGACGGGCGACGCCGGCGTCGACTGGACGCCCGATCCATCGCTGCTGGCCTACTTCAAGTACAGCCGGGGCTACAAGGCGGGCGGCTACACGACCTTCGCCCTGACGACGGTCTCGCCGCAGACTCACGCCGAGTTCGTCGACGCCTACGAGATCGGAGCCAAGAAGACCTTCGGCTCGACCCTGACGGTCAACGGCGCGCTCTTCTATGACGACTACCAGAACGACCAGATCCCGCTGACCGTCAACAACAACGGGCTGCTGGTCGGCACGCTCTTCAACTTCAAGGACGTGCACATCTGGGGCGTCGAACTGGAGGGCACCTGGCGGCCGATCGACCCGCTCGCCCTGAACCTGCAGTACTCGCACCTCAGCGCCACGGTCCACGACGCCGGCGCCTGTTTCGAGGACACCGTGGATCCGCTGGCCTTGCAGCCGGGGAACAACATCAACGGCTGTATCGTAGGCGGTGTCCAGGAAACCCGCGGCGGCGCTGCGCTCTCCCAGAACATCACCGGCCAGACCCTGCCGGAGGCGACGCCCGACAAGGTTTCCTTCAACGGGCTCTACACGTTCACCTTCGATCCCGGGAAGCTGGTGTTCTCGACGAGCGTGATCTGGAAGTCGGCCACCTACGGCAGCGTCTTCAACCGGCCCTACTCTCTGTCCCCGGCGTATACGCTGGTGAACTTCCGGGCCACGTGGACCGACAAGGACAACCGCTACAGCGTGATCGGGTTCGTCAACAACGCATTCGACGAGCGGGGCTTCGACAACTCGACCGGGACCCTGCTGCAGGCCGGCACGGCCCCGGCGGGCTCGCCGAATCCCCAGATCATCCTGCACAACTTCAGCCTGACCGCGCCGCGGACCTTCGGCGTCGAGTTCCAGTACCGCTTCCGCTAGCCGCCGCGGCGGGCGCCGGCCAACGCCGCGCGCCTGCCGACAGCGCATCGGCTTCTCCCATGGCCCGTCGGTTCGTCCGGACCGACGGGCGTTTTGTCTCCGGCGGTGTCGCCGCTGTGGCGAACTTGTCGCGTCGGTGTGGCAAGTGTTGCGGCACGGCAAGAGACGCCTTGCTAAGCTGAGGCGCCCCTGACTAACGTCGCGGCAGGGACTTGGCCGGTCTCAGAGAGCCGAGCCCTAAGGCGCCATTGGGAGGAGAATCCTGTGATGAAACGTGCGTTGCTGTGCGGCGGCTCCATGTTGGCCGCGGCCTTGGGTCTGTGCGCATCGCCCGCGATCGCCGCTGACGCGACCGCAGAGGCGTCGGCCACCGCCCCCGGCGTCGTCGAGGAACTGACCGTCGTCGCTCAAAAGCGCGAAGAGAAGATCGAGTCGGTGCCTGTGGCGATCACGGCGTTCTCCGCCAAGGAGCGGGACGTCATCGGGCTGCGCACCGTGCAGGAGATCAGCGACTTCACGCCGGGCCTCTCGTACTACGCCATCGCCGACCGGGCCTACATCCGCGGCATCGGCCGCAACACCGTCAACCTCGCCACTGCGGCGGGCGTCGCGATCTACTACAACGGAATCTACTACGGCGCGAACGGGTCGGTCTCGCTGCAGCACGACTCGCTCTTCATCGGCAACATCGAGGTCGACCGCGGCCCGCAGAACACCCTGCACGGCTCGAACTCCGACGGCGGCACGATCAACTACATCGAAAAGCGCCCCACCAGGTCGTTCTACGCCGAGGGCCGTCTCGGCATCCAGCAGTACGGCTACTACACCGGCGAGGCCGTGGTTTCGGGGCCGATATCCGACAACTGGCGGGTGCGCGCCGGCGGTCAGTACGCCTTCCAGAACGACGGATTCTTCCACAACCTGATCGGGCCGAACGAAGGCGGCGTAGGCCCTCAGGGCAACGGCGGTCGCTGGTACTATTTTGAGGGCCAGATCGAAGGCACCATCGGCGAACACCTCGACGTCTGGGGCATGGCGTCCACAGGCGACTTCGACACCAACTTCCACACCGTGGCGACGAAGGGCAACATTCCTGAGTTGCCCAATCTCTCCGCCGGAGCCGGCGGCCTATATCCGAGCGACTTCTACGGCCTTTGCGCCGTCAACTCGGCGACACACCCCGAGTGCGGCCCCGGGGGCGTGGTCGGCTCGGTGGTGCCAGGCAGCGCTACAGGCCCGTTGCTCGCCAGCTCGTTTCCCGGCAACAATCCGTCCAACCTGAACCTGCACGACTACATGGAGTCGTCGACGCAGCATAACACCGAGAACAAGAACCTCGCGCTGGCGACCACTTGGACCTACCACCTGCCGTCGCTCGATATCGAGTACCTCGGCGGCTACCAGACCTTCTACTACAACCTGATGTTCGGGCCAGGCATCGACAGCGGCCTGACGTCCTATCAGATCCAGGGACCGGCCGGTCTCGGCAACGCCACGGTTTTCCCCTCCGCCGCGCACACGCTGTTCATCGAGGACGACACCTCGTTCAGCAACGAGATCAACTTCATCTCGACTGGCGCCTCGCCGTTCCAGTATCTCCTCGGCTTCTACCAGTTCCACGAGAAGTTCCAGCAGCCGATTGGCGCCGGGTGCACGCCGTTCCAGCCGCAGGTCTACGCGCCGCAGGCGCTCCTGGGCGGGCCAGCGCCGGCGAACCCCGACGGCTGCTTCTTCAACCAGAACGGCCTCATCAGCTACAACGACGTCGCCGGCTTCGCCCACGGGTCGTACAAGTTCAACGACCAGTTCAACATCGCTGGCGGCATCCGCTACACCTGGGACCACCGGGAGGGTATCGAGACCCAGCGGCTGATCAACTTCACCGGCACAGGCGGCGTGAACTCGACGTCGACGGACCTGACCCGGTTCCTCGACGCCGGGTTGCTCGGTGGTTTGCCTGCCGCCTTCGTGCTCCCGTGTGGCACTCCCGCGCCAGGGGCTACGCCCGCGGGCGCGGGGCCTGCGTCCATCAATTGCGCCACAGGCAACATCCAGCGCTCGCTTTCGGCCTCATGGAGCGCCGTCACTGGGGATGTGACCCTAAATTGGACGCCGGATCCCAGCATGCTCGCCTACTTCCGGTATGCGCGCGGCTACAAGGCGGGCGGCTTCGCGGCCGGCACGTTCGAAGGCAATGCGGCGCAGGGCGTGGCGTCGTTCACGCAGCCCGAGTTCGTAGACTCCTACGAAATCGGCCTGAAGAAGACGCTCGGGTCGACGCTCACGGCGAACCTCGCCGCCTTCTACTACAACTTCGCCAACGACCAGCAGCCGCTCGGCGTCGTGCAGCCGGGTGGCGTCGTCGTCACCCAACTCTTCAATATCCCGGCGGCGCGGGAGTACGGCGTCGAACTGGAAGGCGTCTGGCGCCCGATCGATCCGCTGACGCTCAGCCTGCAGTACAGCTACCTGAGCGCCAAGGTCTCGAGCATGAACGGCAAGTGTGTCGTCGACTCGGCCGATCCCAATGGCGTGCTCCCCGGCGAAAACCATAACTGCCCCGCCGGCAGCCCCGTCGGCGCCCAGAACATCGTCGGCGCGACGCTTCCGGAAGCGCCGCCCAACAAGGTTTCGATCAACGGCCAGTACGTGTTCAACTTCGATCCCGGCAAGCTCACCCTGTCGGTGAGCGCTGTCTGGAAGGACCGCACTTACGGCGAGATCTTCAACTCGCCGCTCAACCTGGCGCCGTCGTACTACACCGTGAACCTTCGCGCGGTGTGGGATGACGCCCAGGATCGCTACACGATCATTGGCTTCATCAACAATGTCAGCAGCACCCTGGGCTACGACAACGTCACCCAGACCCGGCTCGGCCCAGGCACCAACCTGGCCAACCTGGCGCTGGTGCAGGGCATCGGGCTGACCGCGCCGCTGGTCGTCGGCGGCGAGATCCAGTTCCGCTTCAAGTAGCAGCAGGGTCGGGGGCGCATACCCCCGGCCTTCGCCGGACTGCAACCCGCCGGGCCTGACCAGTCCGGCGGGTGTCCTGTTTCGGCCATGCAACAATCTGCGCAAAGTCGTCCTCGGTTTCTCGCCCGAGCCGAGCGTGGACGAAACGATTGCTTCAAAAGACGTCTTGCTAAGCTCGCAAAGCAGCGCGAACCTCCCCCGGTAACTCGGCCGACCACAGACAATGAGCCGAGCGAGGGAAGCCATGGGAGGAACCTGATGAAGGTCGCACTGTTCTGCGGCGGCTCGGTGTTCGCCGTCGCGTTAGGTCTTTGCGCGTCTCCAGCCGCCGCCGCTACGGCGACCGCCGAGGCCACGTCGCCGGGAGTCGTCGGCGAAATCACGGTCGTCGCCGAGAAGCGCGAGCAAAGCCTTCAGACCGTGCCCGTGGCGATCAGCGCGTTCAGCGCCGAGCAGCGCAAACTGATCGGCATCGCGATCATCCAGGACCTGGCGGACTTCTCGCCCAGCCTGAACTGGACCGACATCGACGACCGCGTCTACATCCGCGGCATCGGCCGCAACAGCGACAACCTGAACAACACGTCAGGCGTCGCGATCTACTACAACGGCATCTACTACGGCGCCAACGCGGCGATCGAGCAGCAGAAGTCCGACCTCTTCATCGGCAATATCGAGGTCGACAACGGCCCGCAGAACACCCTGCACGGCTCCAACGCCGACGGCGGCGTGGTCTCGTTCACCTCGCAGCGGCCGACCGACACGCTCTATGGAGAGGTGCGCGTCGGCGTCGCGAACTACGAGACCTATTTCGTCGAGTCCGTGGTTTCGGGGCCGATCAACGATCACCTGAAGTTCCGTTTGGGCGGCAATTTCACCGAGCAGCGCGGCGGCTTCTTCAACAACCTCGACGGCTCGCCGCAGGGCGGCAACCTGGTGCTCGGCGGCAGCGGCGAGACGCACTACCTCGAAGGCCAGCTGGAAGGGCACTGGGACCACCTCGACGCCTGGATCCAGGCCTCGAGCGGCAACTTCATCGCCAACACCCACGGCGCGGCGGCGCTGGGCAACTTCCCGGCGACGCCGTTCAACGGGGCCGACGGCCTGACGCCGAGCGGCTTCTACGGCCTCTGCGGCCTTCCGGGTTTCGCGGCGACGGCCAACGGCGCGGGATGCGCCGGCGGACCGCCGATCGTGCCTGGCTCGGTGGTCACCCGGTTCATCACCGCCGACCAGTTCCCGGGGAACAACCCGGGCAACGTCAACATCCGCGACTTCATCAACGAGGACAACACCCGCAACAGCATGACCGGCGACGTGCAGATCTCGGCGCACGTCACCTACCACCTGCCGTCGCTGGATATCTCCTATCTGGGCGGCTACCAGAACTTCCACTACGTCCTGCACATCGCCAACCAGCCCATCAGCGGTATCGACGCCGGCGTCGTCAGCTTCCAGGAAGCTGGCGCGCCGACGGCGGCCGCGGCGTTCCTGTGCACGTCCGCCGGGTTCACGCTGGCGGCTTGCCAGGCGCCGCTGACGATCAACCCGACCCCCAACTTCCTAACCTTCAACGAGTACGACCAGGCGTTCAGCCACGAGCTCGACTTCACCTCGACGGGGGCGTCGCCGTTCCAGTACATCGGTGGCGTCTACTGGTACCGGGAGCGCTGGAACCAGCCGGTGCAAGCGGACAGCATGACCGCCCAGCCGCAAATGGGCGCGCCGATGTACTCCAACTTGCTGGGCGGGGCCTGCCCTGGCGGAGCCTTCGCCGTCTGCGCCGCGCCGCTCAACCCAGACTTCGCTGGGTCGTCCGAGAACACGGCGATTACCTACGACAGTGTCGCGGTCTTCTTCCAGGGCAGCTACAAGTTCAACGACGAGTGGAAGATCACCGGCGGGTTCCGCTACACCAGCGACCACAAGGAAGGTTGGCAGACTTGGCGGGTGGTCGGTTTCACCGACATTTTCGGGGCCCCTGAGTTCGGCTCGGCGACTCCGGCGTTCGACATCACCCAACTCGCAGCGTGTAGTCCGGCCGCGGCCCCACTCTGTCTAGGTCCTTATCCGGGCGCCGGACCCACCAGCTTCAATGCTGTCACGGGCAACGTCCAGCGCAGGCTGGCCGCGACCTGGGCGGCGCCGACCGGGACGGTTGACATCGATTGGACGCCTGACCCGACCACTCTGGCCTATTTCAAGTACAGTCGGGGCTACAAGTCCGGAGGCTGGTCGACTTACACGCTCGCGCCGTTGCCGGAAGTCAACCCGGAGTACGTCGACGCGTTCGAGATTGGCGCGAAGAAGACGATCGGCCGTGAGTGGACGCTCAACGGCGACATCTTCTACTACAATTACTATGGCGAGCAGGTGCCGCTGAGCGTCGTCAACCAGATCGGGCAGATCGTTCCGATTCTCTACAACATACCCCTGGCTCACAGCTACGGTCTGGAACTCTGGGGAACGTGGCGTCCCACCGATGCGTTGACGGTTTCGCTTAGCTACTCCCACCTCAACGCCAAGGTCGCCCAGTCCGCGTGCGTCCTTGACACCGTCGATCCCCTTGCCATCCAGCCGGGGGCCAACACCAGCGGCTGCATCGAGACCCCGGCGGACATCGCAGCCGGTACGCTGGTGCAGAATATCCACGGCCAGTACATCCCCGGCGCCACGCCCAACAAGATCTCGCTGAACGGGCTCTACACCTGGAACTTCGACCCCGGAAAGCTGACCTTGTCCGGCACGTTCATCTGGCGGGACGGCACCTACGACAGCGTGTTCAACCGCGCCTGGACGTTCCAGCCGTCGTCCACGCAGGTCAACGTGCGGGCGACCTGGACTGACAAGGACGGTCGCTACAACATCATCCTGTTCTGCAACAACCTGTTCGACACCACGGCCTACGACGGCGCCGGCGGCACGTTGCTGGGGACGTTCAAGGGCCAGGAAGACATCCTGTACCAGCCGTTCCTGAACGCGCCGCGCACGTTCGGCGTCCAGTTCCAGGTCCGCTGGAAGTAACGCGAGGGGCCCCTTGGCCCGCCCCGCCCGGGTGCTACCTTATCGCCCGTGAAGCGGGCGCGGGCGAAGGTTGAGCGGCGGCCGGCGGGTTCCAGGCGGGATCCGCAGGCCGCCGCGGCTTTTCTGAGCCGCGCCGCCGGCCTCGCAGCCGCGGGCCAGCTGGCGGACGCCGCCCGCGCTTATTCGCAGGCCGAGGCGGCCGACCCGCTCGATTTCCGCGCGCCCATCTCCCTCGCATCGATCGACATGCAGCTCGGCCGCCCGGCCGAGGCGCTGCCGAGACTGCGGCGCGCGGCCGAGCTGAACCCCGGGCTGTTCGAGGCCCACCACAACCGCGGCGCCGTCGCGCAAGTGCTGCAGCTCTGGGACGAGGCGGCCGAGGCCTATGCCGCGGCGCTGCGCCTGCGCTCCGATGCGGTCGAGTCGCGTCGAAACCTTGCGATCGTTCTGGCGATCCTCGGGCGGGTCGACGAGGCGCTCGCGCACCACCGCCAGCTCGCCGGCAAGCCCGAGACCCGGGCCTGGGCGCTGACCCGGATCGCGCTGCTGCGTCCGGCTGGGGCCACCGACGCGGAGCTGGTGGCGCTGCGCGGCCTTGCGGACGATCCGGCCGTCGCCGACGCCGTTCGCCTCGAGGTCCAGTTCGCGCTCGGCGAGGTGCTGGAACGACGCGGCGACGACGCCGGAGCGTTCGCGGCGTTCGAGGCCGGCAATCGGCTGAAGCGCCAGGCGCTTGCGGCCGAAGGGGTCGACACGGGGGCGCTGGTCCGGACGCACGCGGAGGCGGCGCGGGCCGTCGCCGCTCACTATACGCCCGCCCTGATCGCCCAGCGCCGTGGCGCTGAGCTCGCCACTTCGGCGCCGATCTTCGTCGTCGGGATGCCGCGTTCCGGCTCGACCCTCATCGAGCAGATCCTCGCGAGCCATCCCGAGGTCGCCGCGCTCGGCGAAACCGCCGTGCTGCCTAAGCTGCTGGAGCGGGGCTTTCCGGCCGACAAGGCCGAGATCCGTCGGCTCGCGCGGCGGTATCTGGAGCAGATGCGGGCGGCCGGCTGGAAAGGCGTCGGCCGGTTCGTCGACAAGACGCTCGAGAACTACCTCCACGTCGGCGCGATCGCGCTGATGTTCCCGAACGCCGTCATCCTGCACGCCGTGCGGGAGGCGGCGGACACGTGCCTCTCATGCTACCGCCAGCTCTTCGCGACAGGCGCCGAGACGCTCTACGACCTGGCCGAGATCGGCGCGGAATACGTCACCTACCGGCGGCTCATGGAGCACTGGCGGACCGTGCTGCCCGGGCGCGTCATCGACGTCGACCACGAGGCCCTGGTGGCAGACCCCGAGCGCCGGATCCGCTGGCTGGTGACCGAGGCCTGTGGCCTGCCCTGGAACGACGCCTGCCTCGCCTTCCACGAGGCCGCCGGACCGGTGCGGACCGCGAGCTCGAGCCAGGTGCGTCAGCCGATCTTCGCGACGTCGATACAGCGGTGGCGCAGGCACGAGGCGCGGCTGGGGCCGCTGCTGGAGGCGCTGGGCCCCTATGCGCCGGCGCTGCGAAGCTGACGCGCCGCTTGTCCGCTGGCCCACCCCAAGCTATTAGCCGCCACTTCCCCTGACCGGACGCGTAGCTCAGCGGGAGAGCACCACGTTGACATCGTGGGGGTCACAGGTTCGATCCCTGTCGCGTCCACCAGCGTTCGCGCCGACGCGCTACGGCTCGGCTGGTCGGCCCCGATCTCGCGAAGGCAGGCGGACGTCGCGCTACGGCTGGGCGTCCTTCGGCAGGGCGACGATTTCCGCCTTGGTCAGCTTTCGCACGCTGGTCACCGGGCACCGCTGCCGGCCGGACGAGGTGTCGTGCGTGAAGAGATCGACGCTGGGCGTCGTGCCTTCGCAGATCGTCCCACCGCCGAACGTGCGGATGCCGATGTGATGCAGCCACGAGAGGTTGAAGCAGTTGCCGAACATCGTCAGCTCGTAGACGTCGCTGACGCCGACGCGGATGTAGACGGCGCTGTCGTCGTGCGCGGCGAAGTTCGTCACGTCGCGCTGCCAGAAGCAGGAGCGCCCGTAGTGGACGTGCGGGACCGCCGCGGGCGGCGTGTCGGCCGAGGCGGTCAGCGCGAGGGCGGCGGCGAGCATGGCGGCGGCCGGGGCAAGGGGTTTGATCAAGCGTTGGCTCCTCGAATGAGCTCGGTCCCTCACGCCCTCGTCCGCGCAGACTACACCGCAGGGCCGCTCCGCGCCATGCCACGGCGCCGCGCGCGCCGGACGAAGCGGTGCGGCTCCACCACGTCCGCCAACGGCGCCGGCAGCGGGGAGGGGAGGCCAAGCGCGCGGGCCGCAACGTGCTCGGCCAGCAGCGGCGCGAGCGCGAACCCGCGCGCGCCGAACCCGCCCAGGACGAACAGCCCCGGCGCGGCCTCGCCGGCGATCGGCAGGCGATCCGGCGTCGCGGCGCGGACCGCGGCGCGCGCGCCGGTCGGCCGATCGCGCAGCGTCGCGCCCAACGCCGGCAGGCGCGCGCCGACGGCTTCGAGGTTGCGAGCGTCGTCGCCGGCGCGCAGGTCGGCTCGGGCGTCGCCCCGGTCATGCGTGGCGCCGAAGGCGACGCCGCGGCGGGTCGGCGCGACATAGGCGCCCCACGCGACCGCGGTGAACGCAACCCCGTCGGTCCAGCTCAGCTGACCGCGCACGGGCTCGATCGGGGCGCCGTCCCAGAGCGCGCGCAGCCCGACGCCCGGCGCCAGGCACACCACCTCGGCCTCCGCCAGCGCGCCGCCATCGCCGTCCAGCAGCCGCCAGGCCTCGCCCGAGCGTTCCAGCCGGGCGACCCTCGCGATGTCCAGCTGGGGAAGCCAGGCCGCCAGGATCCGCTCCGGCTCGACCACGAGCGCGCTCGCAAGCCGCAGCGCCGACGGCGCCGGCTCGCCAAGGGCCGCGCGGACCGCGTCGCCCGACAGCCGCTGCAGCGCGCCGGGCTCGAACAGGTCGGACGCGGCGATTTTCGCGAAGCGCGCGGCGTCGCGCGGACCGGCCTCGAGCTGAAGCACGCCGCGCGCGATCACCACGGCCGCCACCCGTTCGTAGAGCTGGCAGGCCCTGGCGAAGGCTTGAGCGTGCAGCTGAGCGATCGGGCCGAGGCCGGCGTCGAGCCGCGGCGTCACCAGCGCCGATGGATTGCCCGAAGCGGCGCCGCCGGCGCGCTCGGCTTCGAGGACCCGCACAGCCACGCCTTGATCCGCGAAGGCGCGCGCAAGGGCCGCGCCGGCGATCCCCGCACCCACGATGGAGACCCGTGGCGAGGCCGGCGGGTCGTTCGCCGCCTCGCCCGGTGCGAACGCCTCCAGGCGCTCGCGCTTGGCGCCGAAGCCGGGTCGGCGCTCCGGGCGCCATCCGGCGGCCGCCAGCGCGCGCCGGACGCGGCCGGCGACGGTGTAGGTGGCCGCCCGCGCGCCCGCCGCCGAGCGCCGCGCGACCAGCGCCATGACTTCGTCGGTCCACATCTCCGGGTTCACGGCCGGCGCGAAGCCGTCAAGGAACCAGGCGTCGGCGCGACCGTCCCAGGCCCGCAGCGCATCGGCGACGTCCATCACTGCGACGTCGAGCGTGGCGCCGAGCTCGGGCAGATCGACCCGGTGGAAGCCGCGTCGCTGACCGGGCCAGCGCGCGGTCAAGAGCTCGGTGAGGTCCGCGAGTTCGGGCCAGGCCGCCAGGGCGCGCCGAGCCTCGCTCGCGCTCAGGGGCTCGGCCTCGACCGAAAAGACGGCGAGCCGCGCGCCGGGCGGCCGATGGGCGCGCCAGAGGTCGAGCAGCGCCAGGACGTTGAGGCCGGTCCCGAACCCCAGCTCGCCGACGAGGAATCGCCCGCGGCCAGCCCAGCGCTCCGGCAGGCCGCAGCCGGCGAGGAACACCCGCCGTGACTCGGCGAGGCCGCCGCCCTTCGAGAAGTAGACGTCGCCGCACCGGCGCGATCGCGGCGCGCCATCGGCATCGAAGCGAACGGGGGAGGCGGGCGCATCCATGCGGCGATCCTACCTCCACAACGAGAAAGGGCCGCCCCGAGGGGCGGCCCTTTCAAACACAGTGCCTCTGACGCTTACGGAGCGTTCGTCGCGTTCATCGGGGCGGTCGCCGCAGCGTTGGCGGCGGCGTTGGTCGCCGACATCGCTTCGTTGGTCGCCGTGTTGGCGGCGGCCATCGCGGCGTTCGCGTCGGATTGCGCAGCGGCCGCGGCGTTGTTCGCTTCTTCCCCACCGCTCTTCTTGCAGGCGGCGACGGAGACGGCGGCGGCGGCGGCGCCGACGATCAGGAGGGTGCGGATCGCACGAGAGGTCATGTTCGGGGGTCCCAGTTCTTGTTTTACGGGGTGTTGGTCGCGTTCATCGGGGCGGTCGCCGCGGCGTTCGCGGCGGCGTTGGTCGCCGACATCGCTTCGTTGGTCGCCGTGTTGGCGGCGGCCATCGCGGCGTTCGCCTCGGTCGAAGCGGCGGCGGCCGCGTTGTTGGCTTCTTCTCCGCCGCCCTTCTTGCAGGCGGCGACGGAAACGGCGGCAACGGCGGCGCCGACGATCAGGATAGTGCGGAGCGTACCTGAGGTCATGTTCCTGGTCCCAGTGGTGAGTCTGTAGCGCCGTTGATGACGCTAGGGCGCAATATGCCGGGTTGTGGCTCAAGCGCAAGAGTCTAGTTCACAGGCGCGTGATCACATTTTGAGCCGCGCGGTTACCGTGGGGTTAACGGACGGACAGCGCTCTCGCCAACTGTCGCGCACGGCGCTGCGAGCGCGCGGGCCTAAGCCTCCGCCGGGATCGCGCTGAGAGCCTCTTCGAGCTCCAGGAAGCTCGGTTGGGCGCCGGAAGGCACGTTGCCTCGCCCGATCTCGACGGAAATCTGCGCGGCGTTGCCGTGCAGATGGGCCACCAGCACCGCCTGGATGATTCGGTAGAACGAGCCGTCCTCGTCGACCACCGCGCCCAGCCGCGACGACATCGGCCCGACGAGGCCGTAGGACAGGAAGACGCCGAGGAAGGTGCCGACCAGCGCCCCGCCGATCATCGAACCCAACACGGCCGGCGGTTCGGTGATCGAGCCCATCGTCTTGATCACGCCCAGCACCGCCGCGACGATGCCGAGCGCCGGCAGGCCGTCGGCCATGGTCTGCAGCGCCGCGGCCGGCGCCATCGCCTCGTGATGGTGCTTCTCGAGCTGCTTCTCCATCGCGTCCTCGACCTGGTGCGGGTCCTCCAGGTTCATGGTCATCATCCGCAGCGTGTCGCAGATGAAGTCGACGGCGAAGTGGTCCTTCATGATGTTGGGGTAGCGCGAGAAGATCGTGCTCTCGCCGGGCCGCTCGATGTGGCTCTCCAGGGCGATCACGCCTTTCGACTTCATCGTCTTGGTGAGCAGGAACAGCAGGGAAAGCAGGTCGCGATAGTCGCCGGCCTTCCACTTCGGGCCGCCGAAGACCTTGCCGAAGCCGGCGCCGGTGGCCTTGATCACGCTCATCGAGTTCGAGATCAGGAACGCGGCGGTCCCGGCGCCGCCGATCGCCATCAGCTCGTGCGGCATCGCCTCGAGGATCACCCCCATGTTGCCGCCGGAGATGATGAAGCTGCCGAACACCAGGGCGAACAGCAGCACGATGCCGATAATCTGGAACATGCGGCGCTGACGAACCCCCGGCGGACTGGCCCAACGCCCGGAGCTTCGGTGTTAATGCTTAATCGGCGGTGAGCGCAGCCGCAGCGATGCGGCGCCGAACGCCGCACCCGCGCGTTGCGCCACGCACGACGTTTCCCTACCAGGGCCGGATGTCCGAGGCGCCCCGCCTGTCCCGCCGCGCATTCGCGATCATCTTCGCCGTCTCGATGGCGACGGCGGTCGGCAACACGGGGCTGCAGTCGGTGCTGCCGGCGATCGGGCGCTCGGTCGGCATCCCCGATCCCATGGTTGCGGGGATCTTCTCGCTCTCGGCGGTCCTCTGGGCCGCGTCCTCGCCGTTCTGGGCGAGGCAGTCCGACATTCGTGGGCGCAAGCCGCTGATGATCGTCGGCCTGGCGGGTTTCGCGATCTCGATGATCCTCTGCGGGCTCGTCGTCAGCGCGGGCCTGGCCAGGCTCGCGACGCCGATGGTGATCTTCGCCGCCTTCCTCGTCTCGCGGGCGATCTTCGGCTTCTTCGGCGCCGCCTCCAACCCCGCGACCCAGGCCTTCGTCGCCGAGCGCACCAGCCCGGAGGAACGGACGCAGTGGATGTCCAACCTCGCGGGCGCGTTCAGCCTCGGCACCGTGGTCGGGCCGGTGGTGGCGCCGGTCTTCATCATCGGCGTCCTGGAGTTCGCCGGACCGCTCTACGCCTTCGCCCTGATCGCGATCGCGATGCTGTTCGTCGTCATCCGCTACCTGAAGGAAGAGCCGCTCGGCGCCATTGCGATACGTGAGAAGCGCCCCGCTCCGCCGCGCAAGCAGCTCTGGCGCGACTCCCGGCTCGTCCCCTTCATCGCCTATGGCTTCCTGCTTTCGGTCTGCCAGAGCGCGCTCGGGCAGACGCTCGGGTTCCTGATCATCGACAAGACGCACAAGGCGTTCCCGGAACTGAATCCGCACGCCCTGCTGCATATCGCGCAGGGCTATATCGAAGTGGCCATGGTCGCCGGCGCGATCTCCGGCCTGCTCGCGCTCTGGGGCTTCATCCGCATGTTCGCGATGACGCCGAAGATGCTGCTGCGCTGGGGCGCGGGACTGGCGGCGCTGGGCAACCTGATCGTGGCCTTCTCGCCGGACTATGCGACCGCCACGATCGGCTACGGCCTGGCCAGCCTCGGGTTCTCGTTCGCCCGACCCGGCTTTACGGCCGGCGCGTCGCTTTCGGTCGGCATGGAGGACCAGGCCGGGGCCGCCGGCGCGATCGCGGCCGTCAACGGCGTCAACATCATCCTCGCCCCGTTCGCGGTCAGCTTCTACAAGATCAGCCCGGAGGGTCCGTTCGTGCTCTGCGCGGCCGTGCTCGCGGGGATCTTCGCCTACGCCTACCTCAATCCGGTGCTGCGCAACGTCGGCGAGATGATCATGGAGCGCGGCGATATGGCGATCGAGGCGACTCTCGAGCGCAGCGACGAAGGGGCCGGGGCTTGAGCCCCGCTTCGCCAGCATGCGTCCTTCGAGACGCCGCTGCGCGGCTCATCAGGATGACGACGATCCGAGCGCTCGAACGATCCACGTCATGACGAGGAGCGCCGCGAGGCGCGTCTCGAACCACGCCCGAAGTCGACCCTTACCCCTTCCCGCCGGCCTTCAGCTGCGTCACCAGATCCGGCGTGAGGTAGCCATCGGCGGGCAGGCTGCGGTCCTTTTGCCACGACCGCAGGGCCTGGCGGGTGCCGAGGCCGATCTGACCGTCGGGGGGACCGGGATTGTAGCCCAGCTTGGCGAGCGCCTCCTGCGCAGCCATGCGGTCCTCCAGCGACAGCGGCGTCTCCTTCGGCCAGGGCGCAGCCAAAGGTTCGCCGCCGCCGATCCGGTCCGCCAGCAGCCCGACCGCCAGCGCATAGGCGAGCGAGTTGTTGTAAGTGCGGATCGCGAAGTGGTTCGGGAAGGCGAGGAAGGCCGGCCCGCGCCAGCCGGCAGGCAGCAGCAGCACGCCTTCGGAGGCTGCGTCGGCGGCGCTCCAGGCGCGTCCGTCCGCCCGGTGCGCGCCCTTGTCAGCCCACCAGGCGGGCGCCTGCTTCGGCCCCTCGCAGAGACCGTAGTCGAACTTGGACGGCAGCCTCAGCTCCACCGCCCAGCTCTCGCCGCGCTTCCAGCCGCCCTTCAGCAGCAGGTTGGCCGCCGAAGCCAGCGCGTCGGCGCTGTTGTTCCAGATGTCCGGTTTGCCCTTGCCGTCGGCGGCGACGGCGGTGGTGAGGAAGCTCGACGGCAGAAGCTGGGTCTGGCCCATTGCGCCGGCCCACGAGCCCCTGAGCGCCGCCCGCCCGGCCGCGCCGGTCGAGACGATCTTCACGCAGGCGTCGAGCTCGGTCTCGGCCCAGGTCCGGCGACGCGGGTCCTCGGCCGCCAGGGTCGCCAGGCACCGCACCACGTCCATGTCGCCCTGGTTCGCGCCGAACCCCGATTCCATCGCCCAGATCGCGACCAGGATGTCGGCCGGCACGCCCGAGACGTCGGCGATGTGCGAGAGTCCCGCGACGCCGTCGCGCTTCTTGCGCCCCAGCGCGATCACCGAAGGGGTCACGTCGCGCTGCACGTACGTCCCGATCGGCAAGGCGAACTCCGGCTGGGCGGCGTTGTGGGCCAGGACGCGCGGGTCGGGCGCCAGTCCGCTGAGCACCTGCGCCAGCACCGTGGTCGACCACCCCGCCGCGAGCTCGCGGGCGTAGAAGCCGTCGAGCCAGGTCAGGAACGCGTCATCGCCGGCCGCGCCGAGCAGCGCGTGCGGATCCACGTCGGCGGCGAACGAAACTGCGGGCGCGGCCCCGACGGCCAGCGCCAGCGCGATGAGGGAACGGCGGTCCATCGTCGGAGGCTAGCGGCGGCCCCTTCTGCGTCGCAATGAAAACTTCGGCGGGCGGCGCGCGGCCGCTTGCCCCATGGGCGCGTTTCGGTTCAAGCGTCGGCGCGCGAGGGAAGGGAAGGCGCGATGATCGCAGCGATCTTGGCGACGGCCCTTGCGGCATCGCCGGCGGCGTGCGCCTCGGCCCAGCATCACCAGTTCGATTTCTGGCTCGGCGAGTGGAATGTCGTCGACGCCAAGACCGGCGCGCCGGCCGGCCACAGCCTCGTCGAGAGCCTCTACGGCGGCTGCGTGCTGCGCGAGAACTGGCGCGAGCCGGGCTTCGAGGGCGGCAGTCTCAACACCTACTCCGACACCGACCACGCGTGGCGGCAGACCTGGATGGACCAGTCGGGGGCGGTGCGCGACTTCACTGGCGGCTGGCGCGACGGGAGGATGGTGCTCGTCGCCCACGCCCTGAGCCGCGCCGGCAAGCCGGTGCTGGTGCGGATGGCCTTCACGCCCAACCCGGACGGGACCGTGCGGCAGTACTCGGACTTTTCGGCCGACGCCGGCGTCACGTGGACCGAGCGCTACGACTACCTCTACCGCCGCGCCCGCTAGATCGCGCCAGCGTCCTTCAGGGTGGCGACCTCATCGGCGGAGAGGCCCAGCAGCTCGCCGTAGACCTCGGCGTTGTCGGCGCCGATGGAATGGCTGGGGGCGGCCGGCGTCTGCGGCGTGCCGTGGTAGCGCAAGGGGCTCCCCGGCACTGTGATGCGGCCGAGGCTCGGATGGTCGATCACCTCCAGCATGCCGCGGCCCTTCATGTGCTCGCTCGCCAGAACTTCGTGCAGGTCGCGCACCGGAGCGGAGGGGATCTTGTGCTCGCCCGTGGCTGCGAAGATCTCGGCGCGCGTCTTCGTCGCCGCCCAGGCCTCGACCGCCGCGTCGGTCTCGGCCATGTGCTTGACGCGCGCGGCGTTGGTGGCGAAGCGCGGATCGCCCGCGAGATCCTCGCGGCCCATCGCCTTCAGCAGGCTCGCCCAGTGGTCGTCGTTGTTGCAGATGATCGCGAACCAGCCGTCCTGGCAGGCGTAGACGTTGTAAGGCGATACCGCGAGGCCGCCGTGGCGGTTGCCGGTGCGCCCGAGCGGCCGGTCGGGGTTGTTGTGGACCATGCCGAGGTTGGAAGCGAGGGTCGGGAACATGGTCTCGATCATCGCCACCTCGACCAGCCGGCCCAGCCCGGTGCGCTCGCGTTCGTAAAGGGCGGTGACGATGGCGCCGTAGAGGTGGGTGCCCGAGAGGAAGTCGGCGATCGCCGGGCCCGCCTTCACGGGCGGGCCGTCCGGGAAGCCGGTCACGCTGATCGCGCCCGATGCGGCCTGGATGGTGATGTCCATGGCGAGGTTGTCGCGTTCGGGGCCGGAGAGACCGTAGCCGGTGGCCGAGGCGTAGATCAGCCGCGGGTTCTCGGCCATCAGAGCGTCGGGGCCGACGCCGAGACGGTCCATCACGCCCGGGGCGAAGTTCTCGAGCAGCACGTCGGCCCTGCGCGCCATCGCCTTCAGGAGTTCGACGCCTTTCGGGCTCTTCAGGTTGAGCGTGATCGCGCGCTTGTTGGAGTTGAGCATCGCGAGCGGCAGCGACGCGCCGCCGCCGACCGCCTCGCGCACCCGAAGCGGCTCGCCGCGCGGCGGCTCGATCTTGATCACGTTCGCGCCGGCCTTGGCCAGCAGCAGCCCGGCGTACGGGCCCTGGTAGACCTGCCCGAAGTCGAGCACGACCAGGCCGGCGAGGGGCGGGGGACGGTCGTCCATCACCCACCACCCATCCCGTCATCGCTGGGCGTGACGAAGAGAGA
This sequence comes from Caulobacteraceae bacterium, assembly GCA_035541575.1. Classification (GTDB taxonomy): domain Bacteria; phylum Pseudomonadota; class Alphaproteobacteria; order Caulobacterales; family Caulobacteraceae; genus Acaudatibacter. The sequence continues at coordinate 37,350 of DATKMZ010000038.1, forward strand.
AGCAAGGCGGTCCTGAGGGGCGCTCATCAGTACAGCGCCTGGTCGAAGAGGTCGCGGGCCATGACGATGCGCTGCACCTCGCTCGGGCCCTCGCCGATGCGGCGGATGCGCATCTCGCGGTACCAGCGCTCGAGCGGGAAGTCCTTGGTGACGCCGTAGCCGCCGTGGATCTGGATCGCGCGGTCGACGACGCGGCTGGCCCCTTCGCTCGCGAGCAGCTTGGCCATCGCCGCCTCGGTGCGGAACGGCTCGCCTCTCGCCGCCTTGCAGGCCGCCGCCAGGATCGCCCAGCGCGCGGTGCGGATGTCGATCTCGTTGTCGACCACCATCCACTGGATCGCCTGGCGCGTGGAGAGCATCGCCCCGAAGGTCTCCCGCTGCTTGGCGTAGTCGATCGACATCTCCTGCGCCCGCACCGCGACGCCGAGGCAGCCGGCGGCGTAGGGGATGCGTTGGCGCGTCAGCCGGTCGTTGGCGATCGCGAAGCCGCGGTTCACCTCGCCCAGTACGTTGGCGTGCGGCACGCGAGCGTCTTCGAACTGCAGCTCTGTGCCGTAGTGGCCGCTCCTCAGCGTGTGCACGACGCGCCGCACGTGGAAGCCGGGCGTGTCGCCGTCGACGATGAAGCAGGTGATGCCGCCGCGACCCTTCTCGGCGTCGGTGCGCGCGAAGACGATCCCGAAGTCGGCCCCGTCCGCCCCGGAGATGAAGATCTTCGAGCCGTTGATCACCCAGTCGTCGCCGTCGCGCACCGCCTTGGTGCGGATCGCGCGCGCCGGGTCGGAGCCGCCCGAAGGCTCGGTCAGGCCGAAGAAGCCGCGCTTCTCGCCGCGCAGCATCGGGAAGAGGTAGCGCTGCTTCTGGTCGTCGTTGGCTTCGTAGAGCTGGGCCAGGCCCGCGCCACCGAACGCGCCGAAGCAGGGCGAGTAGAGGCCGGCGCGATGCTGGCTGGTCTCGATCGCGATCAGCGTCTGGGTGACGATGTCGACGTCAGGCCCGCCGAACTCGGGCGGGATGCCGAGCCCGTAGAGGCCCATCGCGCGGGTCTTCGCCACCAGCCGCGCATGGTCCTCGGGCTCGACCCGCGAGGCGTCTGGGTCGAGCTTGGCTTCCAGCGGCCAGATCTCCTCGCGCACGAACCGGCGCACCTGATCCACGATCAGCGCCTGTTCCTCGGTCGGCTCGAAATCCATCGCCGCGCCTCCTATCCGGGACTGAGGCGGCCCGTCCGACGGCGCGCGTCGGCGGCGTTGCCGGGCGGCAGCACGCCATTGTCGGCCGCATGGACCATCAGCAGCTCTTCGTAGCGGCTGAGGTACTGCGCGGTGACCTCGGTGCGGAACTTCGCCGCCTCGCCCGCCCGGAGCGCCGCCTCGAGCTCGCTGCGCAGGCCGAAGAGGGTCCGACCGCCCGCATACCCGATCCGCACGATGCGCCCATCGGCGTCGGCCAGCTGGTAGACCCCGAGCTCGGCGGCCAGCGCCGCGACGTTGGCGGCGGTGAGCTCGCGCCAGGGCTTCTCCAGGCGCACGCCCATCAGCGACCCTCGAACCGGGGCGCACGGCGCTCGAGCATCGCGGCGACGCCTTCGCGGGCGTCGGCGCTGGCCGAAGCGGCGGCGACCAGCGCGTCGACGTCGGCATGGCCGATCCCGTCGCGGAACGCCATGGCGCGCACCAGCACCGCCTTCATCGCCTTCAGCGACAGCGGCGCGTTGGCCGCCAGGCGCGCGATCACGCCTTCGGCGGCTACGCCAAGTTGGTCAGGGGCGACCGCGCGGTGGATGAGGCCGAGCTCGGCCATGCGCCGCGCCGGCAGTGGCTCGCCCAGCAGCAGCATCTCGCGCGCCCCGACCGGGCCCGCCACCTCCAGCAGCTTCTTGGCGAGGAACCAGCTGGGCGCGAGGCCGATCTTGGCGAGCGACATGCCGAACCGCGCCGCCTCGCTCGCAATGACGAAGTCGCAGTGTAGCGCCAGCTCGTTGCCGCCGGCGATCGCATCGCCCTGGACCACCGCGACGACGGGCAGCTGGTAGAGCTCGATGGCGTGCAACATCGCCTCGATCGCCGAGGCGCCCACCTGGCCGCCGCCTCGTTCGCGCAGGTCGAGCCCGGCGCAGAACACCGGGCCCTCGGCCCGGATCACCGTCACGCGTTCCGCGGGCGGCGGCTGCGCGGTGAACGCGGCCTTCAGCTCCGCCAGCATCTCGGCGTCGAGCGCATTGCGCTTGTCGGCGCGCGCCAGCGTCACCTCGCGCACCGGCCCGTTCGCCGCCACCCGGACCTTGGCCATCAACTCCCCGCCGTCTCGCCTCTCTCTTCGTTGTAGCGAGGTGGGTTGGCCGGGGCCACCGGGAAGCGGCGCGCCCCGCTAGCGGGCGGACGCCGAGATCGCTGCCCTGGCCGCGACGATGCGGCGGCGGGCGTACCAGAAGGTCCAGGCGGTGAGGCCGCCGATAGAGCCGTAGCCCAGGATCGGACTCGCCAGCAGGTACTGCGGGATGGTCAGTGTAAAGACGAGCACGACGGTGAGCGCCGCCTCGGCGACGAGGCCGACGCCCCAGGCCAGCGTCATCACCATCATCGCCCGCCGGACAATCGGGCTCGACTGCAGCGCCTCGAGCGCGCGCGCCTCCTCGGTCGAGCGTCGGCGCGTCCGGGCGCGGGCGAGCTGAGAGATCAGCGGCTTGCCGATCGCGGCCGAGGTCAGGAAGACGACGCCGATCAGGGCGATCACAAGCTGCTCGCGCAGCTGCAGGAACCGCGCGCCGCCGCCGCCGAAGAAGGCGATGAGCGAGGCGGCGATGCCGCCCAGCACGAGCAGGGAAAGCACGTCGATGCGGCGATGGCGCGTCAGCTGGAACAGCGTCCAGCCCAGCGGCGGCGCCGCGCCCGCCATCAGACCGCCGACAGAGCCGACGGACGGCTTGATCAGGGTGAAGAGCAGGTAGGGCAGGGCGATGTTGACCGCGGCTTCCGCGAGCGCCGACGGGCCGTTCCTCGTCGCCCAGGCGAGCGCGCGGCCCAGCCGCGTCTCGGCGACCGACGCGCGGGTGTGCGTCATGGGGCTCACGCCGCCGCCTCCTGGCGCAGCCGGCATTCCATGCCGGCGTCGGCGTAGAGGATCTGTCCGGTCATCTGCGAATTCTCCGGGCTCACCAACCAGGCGAGGAGCGCGGCCGCTTCCTCGGCGCGGCCGGGATAGGCGCCGGCGAGCGGCGCTGTCCGCCCCATCGCAGCCTTAAGCGCCGGATCGCCGAGCACTTGGGCGGCGGCGGGGGTGTCGAAGAAGCCGAGCGCCACGACGTTGAGCGGAATGCCGGCGCCGGCCCACGCAGGGCCGACGGCCGCCTTGCGGCACCATCGCTGCAGCGCCTGCTTGGCGGCGCCGTAGAGCGCAAGCGACGCGTCGGGGGCTGCGTCAGGCGGGGGCGCTCCCGCGCCGCCAACCCCGCCCTCGCCAAAGGCGCGCCTGGCGGCGGCGTTGGCGGCGGCCTCGTCGAGCGCCAGACACGCCCCGACCAATCCGGCGGTGTCCGGCCGCATCGACGCCACCGACGAGACGGCTACGGCGCGGGGCGCGGGGCTGCCCGCCAGCAGCGGACGCAAGCCTTCGAGCGTGGCCACGGCGCCGAAGAAGTTGAGCGAGAGGCTGGTCTCGGGCGGGCCGCCGCCGGCGTTGGCGACGATCGCATCGATCCGTCCGCCCGAGATCCGCGACGCCCCGTCGACCAGGGCGGCGCGGCCCTCGCGGGTCGTCAGGTCGGCGACTACGTCGGCGTCCTTCAGATCGCTGCCGATCACGCGGCCGCCGCGCTCGCAGATCCAGCGCGCCGTCGCCCGTCCGATCCCCGAGGCCGCGCCTGTGACGACGTAGATCCGTTCCATGGCGGGAAAGCCCTAAGTAAATGATCATTCACTTGTGCACTAGTGAATAAGCATTCACTTGTCAAGCGCCGCGCGACACCCCATACGGAGCAGGATGCGCCGGCCGCCACACCCAAACAGCAGCCCGCAAGGCTCGGGCCCGACGTCGCCGGCGACCGGCCGGCGTCGCACGCCGGCGATCACCCGCGAACGTATACTCGCGGCGGCGGAGCGGCTCTTCGCCGAGCAGGGGTTCGACCGGGTCTCGATGCCGGCGATCGCCGCGGCGAGCGGCGTCACCGCCGGCGCGATCTATCGCCACTTTCCGAGCAAGGCCGACCTCTTCTTCGAGATCGTGCGCCAGGCGGTGCAGGCCGCGCCGGTGACGCCGGCGGAAGGCGAGGTCTCGCTGCCGGCGATCGTCGGCGCCTACACCACCCGCCGCCTGAAGCGGGTGCGGCAGCTGGCGATCGAGGTGCACGCGGCCTCCACCCGCGACCCGGACGTGCGCCGGCTGCTGCGGCGAACGCTCGAGCGCCAGATCGCCGAGCTTGCGACGGGCATGGCGGCCGGCCAGCGCGCCGGCGCGTTCGACGCCTCGCTCGACCCTGAGCTCGCCGCCTCGCTGCTGTTCGTCCTCATCATGGGCCTGGCCCACATGGAGACGTTGCTGCCGGGCAAAGTTGGCGACGCCACCTGGCGCGCGTTCGTCGAGGCCCGCGTGGCCGCGGTGTTCGGAGTGGCCGCGCCCGGATAAGGCTCTCAGCTGTGGTCCGACTCAGCTCGTAACCACGACGTCGTCCAGGGCGAACTGGGGTCGCGTAACCTGAGCGACGGAGTCGATCGCAAATGTCCGGGATGTTCAACGTGGCCGAGCGAGGCGCGGGTTCGTACCGCCCGCTCGCGATCCTGCGCTGGGTCATGGTGCTGATCTTCGTGACTTTCGGGATCCAGAAGTTCACGCCTCAGTCCGCCCACGGCATCGTGCAATACATCAGCAACAGCCCCTTTGTCGGGTGGCTGTCGATCTTCGGCGCGCGCGGTGAGGCCTACCTGCTCGGAGTGGTCGAGCTCGGGACGGCCGCCCTGCTGGCGGCCGGCGCCTTCAGCTCGCTGGCGTCAGTGTTCGGATCCCTCATGGGCGTCGTGACGTTCCTCATCACGTGGTCGTTCTTCTTCACCACGCCCGGCGTCGTCACGTGGAGCCTGTCGACGCACCCGATCGCGTGGAACCTCACCGGCGAGTTCCTGTTCAAGGACATCGTGCTGCTGTGCGTCTGCGTGGTGCTGTTCCTGGCGTCGCTGCCCGCCCCGGGGCGCAGGAGGGGTCGGCAGGAAGTCCGGCCCGCGGCCAGCGCCGATTGACTTCGCCGGAGGCCCTCTCTATATCCGCCCGCTCCCGATCGGCCCCTTGCCTGAAGACGCGTCACCGCGACTGCAAGCTCGTGCGCCGCAAGGGTCGCGTCTACGTCATCAACAAGACCGACCCGCGCTATAAGGCCAAGCAGGGCTAAGCGCCCCGGCCGCCCACGTGAGCGTCCGCGGGGTCGTCTTCGACGTCGGCAACGTGATCGTGCGCTGGGACCCGCGCACGCTCTATTCCAAGATTTTCCCGGACGCGGCCGATCGCGACTGGTTCCTCGCCAATGTCTGCACGATGGTCTGGCACATGCGCCACGACGCCGGCGTGCCGTTCGCCGAGAACCGCGTCGCGCTGATCGAGCGATTCCCCGAGCACGAGGCGGCCATCGTCGCGTGGGAGACGCGCTGGTGGGAGATGTTCTCCGGCGCGATCGCCGAGACCGAAGTCGCGATCGAGGCGATGGCCGAGCGCGGCGTGCCCATGGTCGGGCTGACCAACATGGCCTCGTCGACCAAGGACGGCACGTTCGCGATGAGCCCGGCGTTCCGCCGGCTGAGTCACATCGTCGTCTCCGGCGACGTCGGCCTCGCCAAGCCCGATCCGCGCATCTTCCGGCTGGCCGCCGAGAAGGCCGGGCTGGCGCCGGCCGAGCTGCTGTTCGTCGACGACTCGCAGGCCAACATCGACGCGGCGGCGGCGATTGGCTTCGATGTCCACAGGTTCGACGATCCTGCGGCGTTGCGGCCCGCCTTGGCCGTTCGTGGGCTGTTGTGAGCGTCCGGAGCCGCCGCTAGGGTCGCGCGCCCTTCCATCCCACTCAGAGAGTTCCGTAACAGCCCCATGGCCGACGATTCCGCCAGCATCGACACCCTCGGCGCCACCGCGCAGGGCAAACTGAAGAGCCTGGTCGAGCGCATCGAGCGCCTCGAGGAGGACAAAGCCGCGGTCGCGAACGACCTCAAGGAGGTCTACGCCGAGGCCAAGGGCGAGGGCTTCGACACCAAGATCCTGCGCAAGGTCGTGCGGCTGCGCAAAGCCGACGCCGCCAAGCGGCAGGAGGAAGAGGCCCTGATCGAGCTCTACATCTCGGCGATCGGAGGGCTGTGAAGCGCAAGGCGCCCAACCCGAAGGAGCAGGCCAGGCGGGCGGCGCTCAACGCGCTGCGCCGCGCCAAGCGGGCCGCCGATCGGGCCGGCGTCGCGCTCTCGGACTGGGAGGGCGAGTTCCTGGGCTCGGTCACTGACCGGATCCGAACCTACGGCCGCGCGTTCGGGGATCCTGAGAAAGGCGCGCCCGGCGCGGCGCTCTCCGCGCGGCAGGGCGTCAAGCTCAAGGAGATCGCCGCCAAGGCCACGGGAAAGCCCAAGGCTACGCTTCGACGCCGCAGACCGCTTGGGAAAACCGTTGATCCAGACTAGTAGTCAACGCGAGGGCGTATCAGCGACATAACGAGGTTCCTGAAGGTGCCGACATCCGCCCGTCTGCTTTCGGTCGCGAGCGCCTCACCTCCACATGAGTTCCTTCAGGAAGAAGTCAGCTCACAGGCGCGTCGCCTGTTCGGCCCCAAGTTCCGCGATTTCGAGCGTCTGTTCCCGGTGTTCCGCAACACCGGCATCCGCAGCCGCCAGGCCGTGCTGCCGATGGAGTGGTACTTCCAGGACCGCAGCTGGCCCGAGCGCACAGCGGCCTACCTCGAGGGCGCCGTCGATCTCTTCTGCGACGCGGCCGGCCAGGCCCTCAGCCGGGCGGGACTGAGCGGCGCCGACATCGACACCATCGTCACCATCTCCTCCACCGGCATCGCCACGCCCAGCCTCGAGGCGCGCGCAATGGACCGGCTCGGCTTCCGCCAGGGCGTGGCGCGCGTGCCCGTGTTCGGACTCGGCTGCGCCGGCGGGGTCTCGGGCCTCTCGATCGCCTCGCGGCTGGCGCAGTCGCGGCCGGGTTCGATCGTGCTGCTGGTGGCGGTCGAGCTTTGCACGCTCGCCTGCCGTCTCGACGAGATGACCAGCGCCAACATCGTCGCTACGGCGCTATTCGGCGATGGGGCGGCCGCCTGCGTGGTCAGAGCCGGCCCAGACGGCGTCGCGGAGATTACCGGGACCGCCGAGCACACCTGGCCGGACAGCCTCGACATCATGGGCTGGAACGTCGATCCGCTCGGCTTCGGCGTCATCTTCGACCGCTCGATTCCGACCTTCGCCGAGACGCACCTGCGGCCGGCGATGGAGTGTTCGCTCTCGCGGATGGGCATGTCGATGTCCGACGTCGACCGCTTCGTCTGCCACCCCGGCGGGGCTAAGGTTATCGAGGCGCTGGAGAAGTCACTCGATCTCGGCCAGGGCGCTCTCACCTGGGAGCGCGAGGTGCTGGCCGACCACGGCAACATGTCGGCGCCCACGGTGATGTTCGTGCTCGAGCGCGCGCTCGCGGCCAAGACCAGCGGCCAACTGGTGCTGACCGCGCTCGGCCCCGGCTTCACGGCGTCCTGCGTGTCGCTGGCGGCGTGATCCTCTCGATCGTTCTGCTGGGCCTCGTCACGGCCCAGCGCCTGGGCGAGCTCGTGCTCGCCCGCCAAAACACCGGGCGGCTCAAGGCGCGCGGCGCCTACGAGGTCGCACCCGGGCATTATCCGTTGATCGTGCTGCTGCACGCGGCCTGGCTCGCCGGGCTCTGGTGGCTCGCCTGGAACCGGCCGCTGAACCTGGCGCTGGGCGGCGTCTTCCTGGCGATTGAGGCCCTGCGGGTCTGGACGCTGCTGAGCCTCGGCGAGCGCTGGACGACGCGGATCATCATCCTGCCCGGCGCGCCGCTGGTGCGCCGGGGGCCGTACCGATTCATTCCGCACCCGAACTATGCGGTGGTGACGGCGGAGATCACGGTGCTGCCGCTGGCGTTCGGCCTGGGGGCCTACGCGCTGGTCTTCACCGCGCTGAACGCAGCGATCCTCTTTGTACGGATCAGAGCGGAGAACGCCGCCTTGCGCCCCCTCCGCCAACCGGCTTCGCCGGTCGCTCCCCCTACCCCGCTTCCTTGACCTGGTCCTCCAGCCCCTGCTCGCGGACCTTGCGATAGAGGGTGGAGCGGCCGATGCCGAGGCGGCGGGCGACCTCGCTCATATGGCCGGCGTAGATCTCGATCGCGAGCTGGATCAGGTCGCGCTCGATGTCCTCCAGCGTGCGCAGGTGGCCGCGCTCGTCGAGGATCTGCACCGGCGCCGACTTCGGCAGCTCGGCGGCGAGATCGGCGGCGGTCAGGGCCGCGGGCGAAGCCGTGACCGATGTCGGCGCGGCGTCGGCTGCCGGCGGCAGGCTGACACCGCTGATCGCCGGGAAGTCGTGCGGCTGCAAGTAAGGCGCGTCGGCGAGGATGATCGCGCGGTAGACCGCGTTCTCGAGCTGGCGCACGTTGCCCGGCCAGTCGAACGACGTGAGCATCGCCAGGGTCTCGGGCGAGGCGCCGGCGACGCGGCGGCCCTCCTCGAGGTTGAACCGGCGGATGAACGCCTCGGTCAGCGCCGGGATATCCTCGCGGCGGTCGCGCAGGGCCGGCGCTTCGATCGGGTATACGTTGAGCCGATAGTAGAGGTCTTCGCGGAAGCGGCCCTCCACCACCGCCTGGCTGAGATCGCGGTTGGTCGCCGAAAGGATCCGCACGTCGACCTTCACCGGGCGCTTCGAGCCGATCGGGTCGATCTCGCTTTCCTGCAGCGCGCGCAACAGCTTGACCTGCATGTCGAGCGGCAACTCGCCGACCTCGTCGAGGAAGAGCGTGCCGCCGTTCGCCTCCTGGAACTTGCCGAGGTGTTTCTCGTTCGCGCCCGTGAAGCTGCCCTTCTCGTGGCCGAACAGGATCGACTCCACGAGGTTCTCGGGGATCGCGCCGCAGTTGACCGCCACGAACTGGCGGCCGGAGCGGTCGGAACCGCCGTGCACGGCCCGGGCGATCACTTCCTTGCCGGCCCCGCTTTCGCCGGTGATCAGCACCGGGATCGACGACTTGGCCGCGCGCTCGCCGAGCCGCTTGACCATCTGCATGGCCGGGCCGGAGCCGATCAGGTCGTCGAAGGTGGTCTTGCCGCCGACCTGTTTCTTCAGCCGATCCACCTCGACCCGCATCGCGCCCATCGAGAGCGCGTTGGCGATCGAGACGATGATCCGCTCGGCGCTGGCCGGCTTGACGAAGAAGTCGCAGGCGCCGGCGCGCATGGCCGCCACCACCGTGTCGATGCCGCCCGTCGCGGTGACCACGATCACCGGTTGGGCGAAGCCGCGCTGGCGCATGTCCTCCAGCGTCTCCTGGCCGGTCATGCCGGGCATGACGAGGTCCAGGAGCACGACATCGGTCGGCGCCCCGGACGCAAGATGGTCCAGCGCCGCGCGGCCGCTGTCGGCGTGGGCGACCCGGAAGCCTTCGCGCTCCAGCACCGCCTGGGTCAGCCGCCGCTGCGTCGGGTCGTCGTCGACGACCAGAACCGTCTTGTTCATCTCGAATACACCCACACCGAATGCGCCGGCCCTCATGGGGCGCGGCTCGTGTTCTGTGCCTTCCTGATACAGATCGGGAGTAAAGGCAGGGTTTCGGAGACCTGAGCGCGGGGTTAACGCGTCGCCGCCGAAGGGCTAAAGCCGCTGGCCATGAACGCCCCGGTCAGACCGCCCGCCAACGCCCTTCCCGAATGGCGCCTCGACGACCTCTACGCAGACCGTGAAGACCCACGGATCGAGGCTGACCTCGAGACCGCGGCGAAGATCAGCAGCGATCTGGAGAGGCTGAAGGGCGCATTCGTCGCGGCGCGCGCGACGCCGGGCGAGCTCGGCGTGCTGATCGACGAGGCTGTCGGGCTCTACGAAGCCGCCACCGACAAGCTCTGGGCGGTGGGGGCCTACGCCGGGCTGGCGGCGTCCACCGCCCGCGACGATCCGGCCTGGGCCCGGTTCGAGGCCGACATCCGCGCCCGCTCGGCGCAGATCGCCGCCGCGAGCCTCTTCCTGACGCTCGAGCTCAACGAGCTTGAGGACGCCGAGATCGAAGCGGCGCTGAAAGCACATCCCGCCGCGGCGCGCTGGCGCCCCTGGCTGCGCCGGGTGCGGCTGTCGCGGCCGCACGAGCTCAGCCACGACCTCGAGCGCATGCTGCTCGATCGAGGCCCCGCGGTCGCCAACTGGGTGCGGCTCTACGACGAGACGCTCGCCAAGCTGCAGGTCCGCGCGGGTCGTGACGTCCTCACCCTGGCCGAGGCGCTGAACCGGCTCTCGGATCCGGACAGCCGGCGGCGTCGCTCCGCGGCCCAGGGTCTCGCACGGGCGCTCGAGGCCAGGAGCTCGACCCTGGCGCTCGCCTTCAACACGCTGGCGTTCGAGAAGCAGGTCGAGGATCGCTGGCGGCGCTACGCGACGCCTGCCGCGAGCCGCCACGTGGCCAACGAGGTCGACGCCGAGGCGATCGCGGCGCTCGAAGCGGCGGTGGTCTCCAGCTATCCGCGCCTGTCCCACCGCTACTACGCGCTCAAGGCCAAGGCGATGGGCAAGAGCCGGCTCGACCACTGGGACCGCAATGCGCCGCTCTCCTCGGCGCCGCCGCGCCGCTACGGCTGGGAGGAGGCGCGCGGCATGGTGCTGGAGAGCTTCGATGCGCTCGCGCCGCGCTTTGGCGCGACGGCGGCGCGGTTCTTCGACGAGCCCTGGATCGACGCCAACCCGAGACCGGGCAAGCAGTCGGGCGCCTATTCCCATCCGGTGACGTCGCAGCGGCACCCTTACGTTTTCCTCAACTTCATGGGCGAGCGGCGCGACGTCCTGACGCTCGCCCATGAGCTCGGCCACGCCGTGCACCAGACGCTGGCCGCGCCGCAGGGCACGCTGCTGGCCGACACGCCGCTCACGCTCGCCGAGACGGCCTCGATCTTTGGCGAGGGCCTGGTGTTCGAGCGGCTGCTGGCCGACGCCAAAGGCCTCGAGCGGCGCGACCTCCTGGCCGGCAAGATCGAGGACGCGCTCAACACGGTGGTGCGCCAGATCGCCTTCCACCGCTTCGAGACCCGCTTCCATGACGCCCGCGCCAAGGGCGAGCTCTCCGCCGGCGAGATCGGCGGCGTCTGGCTGGAGGCGATGGGCGAGAGCCTGGGACCGGCGATCCGGCTCAATCCGGGCTACGAGGTCTACTGGTCCTACGTCAGCCACTTCGTGCACGCGCCGTTCTACGTCTACGCCTACGCGTTCGGGAACCTCCTGGTCGAAGCGCTGATGGAGGCCAGGCGGCGCAATCCGGACGGCTTCACGCCGCTCTACGAGGACCTGCTGGCGGCGGGCGGCGCGCGCACCTATGTCGAGGCGCTGGCGCCCTTCGGCCTCGACCCGCGCGACCCGGCCTTCTGGTCCGGCGGCTGCGAAAGGCTGGAACGCCTGGTCGACGAATTCGAGGCGCTGGTCTGACACCGCATGCCCCCTGATCCCGAGCGTAACCGCCTCGCCGGCAGAGTGGCGCGCTTTGCCCGGGTCGGCGCTGGCGCGGCCGGCGCGGCCGCGGCGATCGGGGCCAACGCGCTCATCGGCGGCGGCGACCTCGACGCGCGCAACGCACGGGCGGTGAAGGAGGCGCTCGGCCGGCTGAAGGGGCCGCTGATGAAGGTCGCGCAGATGGCGACCACGGTGCCCGATCTGCTGCCGCCGGAATTCGCGCAGGAGCTGGCCTCGCTGCAGACCAACGCCCCGCCGATGTCGGCCTCGTTCGTGCGCCGGCGGATGGCGGCCGAACTGGGCGCCGACTGGCGGGAGAGGTTCGCTGCATTCGACCTCGCGCCCGCCGCCGCGGCCTCGCTCGGTCAGGTGCACCGCGCGACGGCGCTCGACGGCCGCACGCTCGCGGTCAAGCTGCAGTATCCGGACATGCAGAGCGCGGTCGAGACCGACCTTGCGCAGATGCGCACGGTGATGGCGATCGGCCGCCAGCTCTTCGGCGCGGTCGACACGCGCGAGATCGCCGCCGAGATCAGCGAGCGCATCCGCGAGGAGCTCGACTATGCGCGCGAGGCCAAGGCGATGTCGCTCTACCGCGGCTTTTTCGCCGGTCGAGACGACATCGAGGCGCCCGAGCCGCTGGCCGAACTCTCCACCGGCCGGCTGCTGACCATGACCTGGCTCGAGGGTCGCGGGCTGATGGACTTCGTCGGGGCCGACCAGGAGACCCGCGACCGCATCGCCCGTCTCCTGTTCGAGGCCTGGTGGACGCCGCTGATCCGCATCGGCGTCATCCACGGCGACCCGCACCTCGGCAACTACACCTTCGCCGGCGAAGCGGCGCGGCTCAACCTGATGGACTTCGGCTGCATCCGCATCTTCCCGCCGAGCTTCGTGGACGGGGTCCTCCGGCTCTACCGCGCGCTGATCGCAGGCGACCACGAGGCGCAGGCCGAAGCCTACCGGATCTGGGGCTTCAAGGGCCTCAGCCGCGAGTTGATCGACACGCTCAACATCTGGGCCCGCTTCATCTACGGCCCGCTGCTCGACGACCGTGTGCGCACGGTCGCCGACGGGGTGAGCCCGGGCGCCTACGGCCGTCGCGAGGCGTTCCAGGTCAAGCAGGCGCTGGAGAGCCAAGGTCCGGTGACCGTGCCGCGCGAGTTCGTCTTCATGGAACGCGCCGCCATCGGCCTCGGGGCGGCGTTCCTGCGCCTCGGCGCGGAGATGAACTGGCGCCGCGCGTTCGAGGCCACGCTCGAGGGGTTCACCGAACAGGCCCTGACGGAGCGGCAGAGCGCGGCGCTGGGCGCCGCGGGGCTGGCCTAGAACTTCCCTCCTCCTGCAAGCCCGCAAGGGAAGGGAAATCGTTTGACGCCGGCATCACTATCGCCCAGCTCCGCCCGAGTTCTCAGGTGATCCAGGCGTCGGGGTTGGGGTAGGCCTCGCGCATCATCAGCCGGTTGATGCCGAGCGCGCAGCGGACGACGTACCAGGCGATCGTCGCGAAGATCATCACAAAGCCGACCAGCACGACGCAGAAGAGGATCGAGACCACCCAATAGAGCAGTCCGATCCAGAAGGTGCGGATCTGGAACGCGTAGTGGCTCTTCAGCCAGTCGGGCGCGGCGTCGCGGTTGACGTAGGCCAGCACCAGGCCGACCAGCGCCAGCACCGGGAAGGCGAACGCGGCCAGGTAGGCGATGTAGACGATCATCGCCATCTGCCGCTCGTCGCTGAGCGGATTGTTCGACGGGACTGGCGCGAGCGGCGTGGACGGCGTGTCCGTCATGGCGGGCTCCTTCTCTCCGCGAGAGAGAGTCCGACAGCTTTACGCCCGCACCGCGGTGATCTCCACGCCCGCCGCGGCCGCATCCGGCTGCAGCGCCGAGGGCTTCTCCACCCTAATCCGCGCCCGGGTCACCTTCGGCTCCTCGAGGCAGGCGTCGGCGAGGTGGTGGGCGAAGGTCTCGACGAGGCCACGATGGCCCTCGGCGGCGACCTTGCGCGCCTTGTCCGCGATGGTCTCGTAGTTCACCGTCTCCGAGAGCCGGTTCCAGTCGGTCACCGCCACGTCGAGTTCGACGTCGACCACCAGCCGCTGCGTGCGTCCCTTCTCGTGCTTGTAGACGCCGATGTGCGCGTCCACCGCCAGCCCGCGCACGAACACCTTGGTGATGACGATCTTCGAGGCGCCGGGTGTCTCGTCCGGTGACGGCGTTGGCTGCGGAAGAGGCATGACGCCTCCCTGAAGACTCACGGGTCGATGATGTCGGGCGTGCGCCAGGAGAGGTGCTGACCGCCGTCGACGGCGATCATCTGGCCCGTCACCGAGCGAGCGTCAATGAGGTAGGCGAGCGCCTCGCCGATCTCGGTCGGCGTCGCGCCGTGGCCCAGGATCACGCCGCTCGTTTCGGCGTCGAAGGCAGCCTGCGATTGGTGGATCGAGGGCAGCGTCGGCCCAGGGCCGATGGCGTTGACGCGGATTCGGGGCGCTAGCCCCTGGGCCATCATCGGCGTCGCCGCCCAGAGCGCGGCCTTGCTCACCGCGTAGCTGAAGAACTGCGGCGTGGGCCTGAGCACGCGCTGGTCGACGATGTTGACGATCTGGCCGGTCAGGTCCGCCGGCAGCGCCTCAGCGAACGCCCGCGAGAGCAGAATTGGCGCGCGCAGGTTGGCGGCGTGCGCCGCGTCCCAGCTCTCGGCTGTGAGGCTGTCGATCCGGTCGTCCTCGAACAGCGACGCGCAGTTGACGAGCAGCCTCAGCGGACGCGGGGCGCCGCCGATCAGGCGCTGGCAGGCGTCGGCGTCGGCGAGATCGGCGGTCGCCGCCACGGCCTTGCGGCCCTCGGCCTCGATCAGCCGGACCGTCTCGGCCGCGTCGGCATCGCCGCTGCGATGATGGACGACGACATCATAACCGGCCCGGGCCGCGGTCAGGGCGAGCTCGCGGCCGATCCGTCGGGCGCCGCCGGTGACCAGCGCCCAGCCGCGCGCGCTCATCAGTCGAAGCGGCCGAACTCGTAGCGGTTGATGAGGCCGATCGCGAGGACGAAGAGCGCGATGACGACGAAACCCATGGGGGCTCCCTTTTTCTTCAGGTCCACCGCGCAATCCCTTGGACCGGCGCCCGCGTCAAGCCTGCGGCTTCAGCCGCCGCGCGAACGGCGCTACCACCGGCCATGCCCTGGCGGTCCACGATGCAGCTGCTGATCCGCCCGATCTACCAGGCCGTCTCGCGCCTCACCCGCGGCGCGACGCTGGGGGTGCGCGGGCTGGTGCTGAACGAGAAGGGCGAGGTGCTGCTGGTCGAGCACACCTACGTCTCAGGCTGGTACCTGCCGGGCGGCGGGGTCGAGCGCGGCGAGACGGTCGAGGACGCGGTGATCCGCGAGCTGCGCGAAGAGGCCGGCGTGCGAGTGCTCGGCCGCCCGGCGCTGCTGGCCATCCACGCCAACCACCGCGTCTTTCGCGGCGACCATGTGCTCGTCTTCCGGGTCGAGGCGTGGGAGCCGTGCGAGCCGGCGATGCAGGGCGAGATCCGCGCCGTCGGCTGGTTCGCGCCCGACCGGCTGCCGCACGATATCAGCCCCGGCACCCGCCGACGGATCGAGGAAGCGCTCGGCGGTGCCGAAACTTCGCCGCACTGGTGAGCGAGTAAGGCGGGCATGCGCTACCTCCGAATCGAATGGCGGTGTGACGATCTGGCCTGTCCGACGCTCTTGTTGAGCGAATGCGACGAGGATGGCTGGGAGCGCCGCAAGATCGAGATCTATCGCGATGGTCGCTCCGACCGCGCGTCCGAGGGCGCGGCGGAGGGCGGGGCGATCCTGAGCCTCGAGCCGATCCCGGACGTCGCTGAGATCAATCGCGACCGCCAGTTCGTGGCGAGCGAGATCAGCGCGGCCGAGTTCGAAGCCGCCTGGACCGGCGGCGCGGCCTCGCGTTGAGAAACATTGAGGGCGGGCGCCGTCGCGTCCCCCTTTCCCTCTGAACCGCGATCACTAATATGCCCGGCCGGCGAGACCCCTGTGGATAACTTTGCGGGGCTCGGGTGGGATGGCGCCCAAGGAGAGGACCGCATGCGCGAATATCTGAAGTTCTATATCGACGGCCAATGGGTCGACCCGGTGACGCCGAAGCAGATGGACGTCATCAACCCGGCCACCGAGGCCGTCGCCGGCCACATCTCGGCCGGCTCCGCCGCCGACGTCGACAAGGCCGTCGCCGCCGCCAAGCGCGCCTTCGAGACGTTCTCGAAGACCAGCCGCGAGGACCGCATCGACCTGCTGCAACGAATCCTGGGCGAGTACCAGAAGCGCTACGGCGACATCGCCAACGCGATCACCGAAGAGATGGGCGCACCGGCCAGCCTCGCCCAGCGCGCTCAGGCCGCGATCGGCATCGCGCACCTTTCAGCCGGCATCGAGGTGCTGAAGAACTTCAAGTTCGAGGAAGACCGCGGCCCGACCCGGATCGTGAAAGAGCCGATCGGCGTCTGCGGCATGATCACACCCTGGAACTGGCCGATCAATCAGATCGCCTGCAAGGTCGTGCCGGCCATCGCCACGGGCTGCACCATGGTGCTCAAGCCCTCGGAGGAGGCGCCGTTCTCGGCCTATATCTGGACCGAGGTGATGCACGCCGCGGGCGTCCCGGCCGGCGTCTTCAACATGATCAATGGCACCGGGCCCGAAGTCGGCGCCGCGATCTCGAGCCACCCGGGCATCGACATGGTCTCGTTCACCGGCTCGACCCGCGCCGGCGTCGAGGTGGCGAAGAACGCCGCCGCGACCGTCAAGCGCGTCGCGCAGGAGCTCGGCGGCAAGAGCCCGAACATCATCCTGCCGGACGCCGACTTCCCGACCGCGGTCGGCGGCGGCGTCAAGCACGTGATGCAGAACTCCGGCCAGTCGTGCAATGCGCCGACCCGGATGCTGGTGCCTTCGCAGCGGATGGACGAGGCGATCAAGATCGCCAAGGCCGCCGCCGAGTCGACCACGGTCGGCGATCCGAACGGCAACGCCGACATCGGCCCGGTGGTCAACAAGACCCAGTGGGAGAAGATCCAGCGGCTGATCAAGGCCGGCATCGACGAAGGCGCGACGCTCGTCACCGGCGGGACCGGCCGTCCGGATGGGCTCGACAAGGGCTTCTACGTCAAGCCCACCGTGTTCGCGAACGTGAAGAACGACATGACCATCGCCAAGGAGGAGATCTTCGGCCCGGTGGTGTCGATCCTCGGCTACGACAGCGTCGACGATGCGGTGAAGGTCGGCAACGACACCGAGTACGGGCTGGCGGCCTACATCTCCGGGACCGACATGAACAAGGTGCGCGAGGTGGCCTCCAAGCTGCGCGCGGGCCAGGTGTCGATCAACGGCGGCGGCGGCGACATGACCGCGCCGTTCGGCGGCTACAAGATGAGCGGCAACGGGCGCGAGTGGGGCGACTACGGCTTCCACGAGTACCTCGAGACCAAGGCCGTGCTCGGCTACGCGCCGAAGCAGGCGGCGGAGTAAAGGGTCCCCCTCCCCCTTGAGGGGAGGGGGCGCACTGCGTCCTTCGAGACGCCTGCCGCGCGGGCTCCTCAGGATGACGAAGATGGGAGCGCCTCCCAGTCTCCGTCATGGTGAGGAGCGCCGCCAGGCGCGTCTCGAACCCCGCACCATCAAGGCGGCGCCATGACTCTCGACCCGCACTTCAAGGCGATGCTCGACGCCCAGGCGGCGAACGCGGCTGCGGCGACCCCGCCGCTGTCGCAGATCCCGCCTGAGATGGTGCGCGCCGGCTACCGCGCCCAGCGCACCAGCCAGAACGCGAGCACCGCGCCGGCGTCCGTCGCGACGCGCGATCTGCAAATCGGGGGCGGCGCCGGTCCGCTCCCGGCGCGGCTCTACACCCCCGCCGAGGCGGCGACGCCATCGGGCCTGCTGGTCTACTTCCACGGCGGCGGGTTCGTGATCGGCGACCTCGAGACCCACGACGCCCACTGCCGGCGCTTGGCGCAGTTCTCCGGACAACGGGTGCTGGCGGTCGATTACCGGCTCGCGCCCGAGCACCCGTTCCCGGCCGGGCACGACGATGCGCTGGCGGCGACGCGCTGGGCGTTCGACCACGCCGCCGAACTCGGCGCCGACCCGGCGCGGATCGGCGTCGGCGGCGACTCCGCCGGCGGCAACCTCGCCGCCTCGGTGGCGCTCGACCTGCGCAGCGATCCTGCGCGGCGGCTGAAGCTGCAGATGCTGCTCTACCCGGCTGTCTGGCCGGAGCAGGAGACGCAGTCGCGTCAGGAGCGCGACGGGCCGGTGCTCTCGAAGGCGGCGATGGCCTGGTTCGAGGCCTGCCTCGCGTTCGCCGATCACCCCGACGGGCGCCGCGCCATGCCGGCCCGGGCTTCGGACCTCGGCGATCTTCCGGCGGCCTATGTCGTGACCGCCGGCTTCGATCCGCTCGAGCACGAGGGCCGCGACTACGCGGGCGCGCTCGCCAAGGCCGGCGGCGAGGCGCGGCATGTGAACTACCCCTCGCTGGTGCACGACTTCTTCATCATGGGCGACGTCTCGCCAGCGGTGATCGAGGCGGCGAAGGAAGCGGGCGCCGCGATCCGGGCGGCGCTGGGTTAGACGGTCGTCTCGTCTGCGCGCGGGGTCCTCGCCAGCACCGCGACGCCGGCCAGCGTCGCCGCCGCCGAGCCCAGCAGGATCGCCAGCTGGATC
The DNA here is from genome assembly GCA_035541575.1 of Caulobacteraceae bacterium. Taxonomy (GTDB): domain Bacteria; phylum Pseudomonadota; class Alphaproteobacteria; order Caulobacterales; family Caulobacteraceae; genus Acaudatibacter. The sequence goes on from DATKMZ010000038.1 coordinate 55,756, forward strand.
GGCGGCCCGGCCGGTCCGCCCATGCCGGCCAGGAAGTAGCTGGTGGTGAAGCCGGTCCCGCACAGCAGAGCCGCGCCGAGGATCTGCAGCCAGGTCACGCCGATCGGCTTGCGCGCGAAGCGAAGGACCGCGGCGGCGAGGGGGAGGCCGAAGACTCCCAGCGGCTTGCCGATCGCGAGCGCGAGCAGCACGCCCAGCGGCGCCGGGCCTGCGAGGTCCGCCAGGCGCACGGCGCGATGCGGGAAGCCGGCCGCGGTGAAGACGAAAAGCGGCAGCACGGCGAACGCGACATAAGGGTGCAGGCTGTCCATGAAGTACTTAAGCATGCTCGGCTGGCCCGGTCGGCGTGTTCCGATCGGCACGGTGAAGGCGCAGGCGACGCCGGCGAGCGCCGGGTCCAGCCCCGATTTCAGCGTGAAGCCCCAGACCGCTACGAATCCCGCCGCGTAGAACAGGAACGGCGCGCGCCGCCAGCGCGAGAGTGCGGCGAGCAGCGCCAGCACGACGCCGGCGCCGATCAGCATGTCGGCGTCGAGCGCGCGCTCGTCGAGCAAACCGGCCAGGGTCACGGCGATCAGGTTGTCGGCCAGCGCGACGCTCATGATCAGCACATGCAGCGGCTGCGGCAGCCGCGAGCCGGCGATGGCGAGCGCCGCCAGGGCCGCCGCGCCGTCAGTCGCGCAGCCGGCCGCCCAGCTGTCCGGGTCGCCGTGCTGGCCCTGGTTCAGCGCCAGATAGATCGCGGCCGGAACGATGAGCCCACCGCCTGCCGCGAGCGCGGGCAGGGCGAGGCGCCTGGGGTTCGAGAGCTCGCCCCGGAGCACCTCGAACTTCAGCTCCATGCCGAGCACGAGGAAGAAGATCGGCATCAGAAGCGCGCGCACCCAGCCGGCGACGGTGAGGGTCTCGGAAAAGTCGCCGACGCGCACCGGGACCGGCAGCGCGAGCCACGCCAGGTAGTCGGCGCCCAGCCGGGAGTTGGCCAGCCCCAGAGCCGCCACGGCCGCCGCCGCCAGCACCAGGCCGGAGCCGGACTCGGTCCGAAGGTAGTCGAGCGTCGGGCGGCGCATGCGCTGGCGTTAGCACACGGGAACCTCCATGCGCAGCGCCCGGCCTTGCGGCGGCGGCGCGCCCGGCGCATCAGGCGCGGCGATGCCCGTCTCGCCGCGCTACCAGCCTGACCCACAATACGGCCGCCTCGGGCCCGAGTTCGCCGATCCCGTGACCGCAGCCGAGTTCCCTGAGACGATCCTGCGCTATCGCAACGACCGCGCCGCGGCGCGTGTCGGGCTCGAGACCCTCAGCGACGAAGAGTGGACCCGCCATTTCGGCCGCTTCGAGCCGCTGCCAGGCAACCTCGGCGGCCCGCTCGCGCTGCGCTACCACGGCCACCAGTTCCGCTCGTACAACCCCGAGATCGGCGACGGACGCGGCTTCCTGTTCGCCCAGCTGCGCGAGGCCGGCAGCGGCCGGCTGCTCGACCTCGGCACCAAGGGCTCGGGCCAGACGCCCTATTCGCGCTTCGGCGACGGGCGGCTGACCCTGAAAGGCGGCGTGCGCGAGGTGCTGGCGACGGCGATGCTCGAGGCGCTCGGCGTGCCGACCTCGAAGAGCTTCTCGCTGATCGAGACCGGCGAGGCGCTGCAGCGGAACGACGAGCCCAGCCCCACGCGCGCAGCCGTGCTGACCCGGCTCTCGCACAGCCACGTCCGCTTCGGCACGTTCCAGCGTCACGCCTACTTCGATCGGGGCGACCTGATTGCTCAGCTCGTCGACTATTCGGCGGGCCTCTACTACCCGAGCCTCGACAACGCTCCAGACAAGGCGGTCGCGATGTTCCAGGCGGTGGTCGGGCGCTCGGCGACGCTGGTGGCGCGGTGGATGGCGGCGGGGTTCGTCCACGGCGTGCTCAACACCGACAACATGAACCTGACCGGCGAGAGCTTCGACTACGGGCCCTACCGCTTCCTGCCGCGCAACGACCCCAACTTCGTCGCCGCCTACTTCGACGAGGTCGGGCTTTATTCGTTCGGCCGTCAGCCCGAGGCGGTGTTCTGGAACCTGCGCCAGCTCGCGGGCGCGCTGACCCTCGTCACCGACGCCGACCCGCTGGTCGAAGCGATCAACACCTTTTCCGCTTCCTACCGCGCGTCTCTGGCGGCGGCGATGCTGCGGCGCCTGGGACTGGTTGCGCGCGACCCCGACGCCGACATCGACCTCGTCAACGCCGCCTTCAAGGCGCTCGCCGAAGGCGGCGAGCTGCTGCGCTGGGAGCCCTTCTTCTTCGACTGGTTCGGGGGCCGCGAGTCCGAGGCGCGGGCTCTGGCCGGCCCCAGGGCGGCGCTCTACGACGGCGAAGCGTTTCAGGCCTTCCGCGCCGCGCTTGCGGGCTACGAGATGGAGCGACCCGAGCGCCTCGCGTCGCCCTATTTCGCGCAGGTCGAGCCCGAGGAGCTGCTCTACGACGAGATCGAAGCGATCTGGGCCGCGATCGCCGAGCGCGACGACTGGGCGCCGTTCGCGACCAAGCTCGATCGCGTAGAGGCCGCGCGGCAGGGTTGGGGGTTGATGGAGACGGATACCGCCTGAGACGGGCGCGCCCACCCGCCGCGCGTTCGAGGGCCTTGTGGCCTACCTGCGCGAATTGATCGAAGGCGGCTCGGCGGAGGGTTGACGCCGCCGACCGGGCGGGCCACAGCCCTCGCCCTCCCCGAAACCCGTACGAGTTGTCCCATGCGCTTCTCTCCGCTCGCGCCAGTCGCCGTGGCCGTCAGTCTCGCCGCCTTCGGCGTCGCCCAGGCCGCCACCATCGAGGCGCGCGACGCCTGGATCCGCACGCCGCCGCCGGGCGCCCCCACCGCCGCCGGATACGTCACGATCACCAACCACGGCATCGCCAGCGATCGTCTGACCGGTGCTGCGACCTCCTCCGCGGCCAGCGTCGCCCCGCATCACATGTCGATCGCGCACGGCGTGATGAGCATGCGCCCCGCCGTCGGCGGCCTGCCGATCGGCGCCTCGGCCACGCTCCGTCTGTCGCCCAGCGGCGATCACCTCATGCTGATGGGCCTGAAGGCGCCTCTGCGCGCGGGCCAGCACGTCCGGATGCTGCTGCAGTTCCAGCGCGCCGGAAACGTGGCCGTCGACTTCACCGTCCGCGACGCCGCGCCCGGCGGAATGCACATGTAGCGCCAAGGGCGCTCAGCTCGCCGGCACGACCTCCGACATCACGGGGCCGATCTCGTCGTGGAGCACGAGGTCGGCGAGGGGGTCCTGGTCGGTGGGGTCGCGGTTCACGATCGCGAGCTTCGCGCCGTTCTCCTGCGCCATCAGCGGGAAGCCGGCGGCCGGGTAGACCACCAGCGACGAGCCCAGCACGAGGAAGAGGTCGCAGGCCAGCGTCTCCTCCTGGGCGCGCGCCATCGGCCCGAGCGGCATCGACTGACCGAACGAAATGGTCGCGGTCTTCACGATCCCGGAGCACGCGCGACAGGCCGGCAGGTCGCCGGTGGCCTGGTAGAGCGCCTTCAGGTCCGCCAGCTCGTGGCGCAGGCCGCACTCGAGGCAGGTTGCGTAGCTGGCGTTGCCGTGCAGCTCGATGACCTGGTCCGGCGGCACGCCGGCGTCCTGGTGCAGGTTGTCGACGTTCTGGGTGATCACCGCCTTGGCCTTGCCCGCGGCGATCAGGCGCGCCACCGCATAGTGGCCGGCGTTGGGCTCCCGGCCCGTCCACCCCGCGCGGCCGGAGAAGGCGCGGTTCCAGGCCTCGCGGCGTTTGGTCTCGCTGGCGACGAACTCCTGGAAGTAGATCGGGCTCATCCGGCTCCAGACCCCGCCCGGGCTGCGAAAGTCCGGGATGCCGGACTCGGTCGAGATGCCTGCGCCGGTGAAGATCGCCACCCGGCGCGCCCGCTCGATCATCGCTCTCAGGGCTTCGCGCGACATTGCCGGCCCTCAAGTGGATAGCTAAAGTAAACTCACAAGGGCCCTTCGATCGAAGGAGCAAGGTCACTATGACGCCTCGCAACGCCACTGTCGCGGTCATCGGCGCCGGCGATTTCATCGGCTCGGCGATCGCCGAGCGCTTCGCCCGCGAGGGCTATCTGATCTACGCCGGCCGGCGCACCGCCGACAAACTGCAGACGCTGAAGGACCGGATCGAGGCCGCCGGCGGCCGCTGCCAGGCGCGCGGCCTCGACGCTCGCGTTGAGGCCGACATCGCCGCCTTCATCGAGGAGGCCGACGCCGCCGCGCCGCTCGAGGTCTGCATCTTCAACCCGGGCGCCAACGTCAACTTCCCGATCCTGGAGACCACCGAGCGTGTGTTCCGCAAGGTCTGGGAGCTGGCCTGCTACGGCGGCTTCCTCACCGGCCGCGAGGCGGCCCGCCGGATGCTGCCGCGCGGCTCGGGCTCGATCTTCTTCACCGGCGCGACCGCCAGTCTGCGCGGCGGCGTCGGCTACGCGGCGTTCGCCAGCGCCAAGTTCGGCCTCAGAGCCGTCGCCCAGTCGATGGCGCGCGAGCTGGGACCGCAGGGCATCCACGTTGCGCACCTGATCATCGACGCCGGGGTCGACACGGCGTTCGTCCGCGACCGGATCCGCGCCCGCGGCGGCGAGGCGGCGGTCGAGAACATCCGGCCCGACCAGCTGATGAACCCCGCCTCGGTGGGCGAGGCCTACTGGATGCTGCACAACCAGCATCGCGACGCCTGGACCCACGAGCTCGACGTCCGGCCCTACGGCGAGAAATGGTGAGCAGATGAGCGACGTGATCTTCTACTTCGACTTCGGCAGCCCGAACGCCTATCTGGCGCACCGGGTGATACCCGGGATCGAGAGACGGACCGGGACGAAGTTCACCTACGTCCCCGCGTTGCTCGGCGGCATCTTCAAGGCCACCGGCAACCGCTCGCCCGCCGAGGCGTTCGCCGGCATTCCCGCCAAGCTCGCCTACGAAGGCAAGGAGACGCAGCGGTTCGTGAAGAAGCACGGCATCGCCGCGTTCGCCCGCAACCCGCACTTCCCGGTCAACACGCTGCAGATCATGCGCGGCGCCGTGGCGGCCCAGAGGCTTGGGATCTTCGAGGCCTACGTCGAGGCGGTCTACCGGGCGATGTGGGAGAAGGGGCTCAAGATGGACGACCCGGCGGTCATCCGCGCCGAACTCGAGGCGGCGGGCCTGCCAGCCGATCGGCTGGTCGAGCTGATGGGCGATCCCGAGGTGAAGGCGAAGCTGATCGCCAACACCGAAGAAGCGGTCTCGAAAGGCGTGTTCGGCTCGCCCAGCTTCCTCGTCGGCGGCGAGCTCTTCTTCGGCAAGGACCGCCTGCGCGACGTCGAGGAGGAAATCGCGGCCCGGGCCTAGGGTTCGGGCGAGGCGCGTGCGCGTGATCAAGACCCTCTTTCACCACGGAGGCGCGGAGCGCCGCTAGGCGGCGCCGCGGAGGGACACGGAGGCGCGCCTCTGGCGCGCGATCAGCTGGAGGCGCCGAGCCAGGGGTGGTTGCCGTGGGCTCGACGCTGGCTGGACCGGGCGCTGCAACACCGTAGGCGCCGCCGCCCAGGGCTTGCGCCGTTCGGTCGTTCGGCGCATCGGTTCGCCCACATATTTCAGAAGGGAGGATCGGCATTATGGCCGACGCTAAAGTCAATCCGAACGGCGCGCTCGCCGGTAAGGTCGCCATCGTCACCGGCGCCAGCCGCGGCATTGGAGCCGCGATCGCCGCCCGTCTGGCGCAGGAAGGCGCCAAGGTGGTCGCTTCGGCGCGCACGGCCGATGAAGGCGAGAGCCGGCTCTCGGGAACTCTCACCGAGACCATCGACCGGATCAAGAAGGCGGGCGGCGAGGCGCGCTTCGTGAAGGCCGACCTCGCCAGCCGGGAGGATCGCGAGCGCCTGGTCGAGACCGCGGTCGCCACCTATGGCCCGGTCGACATCCTCGTGAACAACGCGGCCGTGACCTACTTCATCCCGGTCGTCGACTTCCCGGAGAAGCGCTTCAAGCTGATGATGGAGGTGCAGGTCTATGCGCCTTTCCACCTCTCCCAGCTGGTGCTGCCGTCGATGAAGGAGCGGCATACCGGGTGGATCATCAACATCTCATCCGGCGCCGGCATCCATCCGAAGCCGCCCTACGCGGCCACGGCCGGTCGCGGCGGCACGGTCTACGGGATGTGCAAAGCAGCCCTCGAGCGGTTCACGACCGGTCTGGCGGCCGAGGTCGCGCACGATGGCGTCTCGGTGAACGTGGTCTCGCCGGGGCTGGTCGAAACGCCCGGGACGCTGCTGCACAACCTCGTCAACGATGCGACGCGCGACCGGGTGCAGCCGATCGAATACATCGCCGAGGCGGTGTTCCAGCTGACCCAGGGCACGCCGGAGACCCGGACCGGCCGCATCGACTACGCCGCGCCGTTCCTGAAGGAACTGGCGATCGAGCCGGCGCCGCTGATCTAGCGGCGGCGAGGTCCGCCCTCACCCGCCGCCGCGGTCAGGCGCGGCCACGGATGAGGGCGCCTGCCCCTCGCTGGTCCGAGGGTCAGGGTCTGGCGACTCCCAGCGCCACGGCGAGCGCCGCCAAATGAGTGCGGGATCTGGCCTGGGTCTTGCGCCGCGCGCCGCCGAGATGGAAGCGCACGGTGGCGTGCGAGATCGCAAGGCCCGAGGCGATTTCCGCATCGGTGTGGCCTCTGACCAGAAGGGTCAGGCAGTCGGTCTCGCGTGGACTGAAGGTCGGCGCGGCCCGATCGGCGCCAGGCTGCGCCAGTCCGCACGTCAGGCTCATAGGCGGGCCCTCTCGGATTCGACAGGGCATTGAGTCAAACGCCGGGCCGCGCCGCATCATGCAAATGCATGAATCCGGTGCGGAAAGCGCGGGGCTTACGCCGCTTGCGCGGCGATGCGGGCCTTCACCGCGGCCGCGACGGCTTCCGGGGTGATGGCGAACTCCTTGTAGAGCCGCTCGAACGGCGCCGACGCGCCGAACGAGCTCATGCCGACGAAGACGCCGTCCTCGCCGATGAACCGCTCCCAGCCCTGCCGCACCGCCGCCTCGACGGCGACGCGCACCGGCGCGCGGCCGATCACCTGGGCGCGGTAGGCCGCGTCCTGGCGGTCGAACAGCTCCCAGCAAGGCGTCGACACCACCCGCGCGGCGACGCCGTCGGCCCTGAGCAGCTCGCGCGCCGCCACCGCCACGGCCACCTCGGTTCCCGACGCAAAGATCGTCGCCTGCGCCGGGCCGTCGGCTGGGACGAGCTCGTAGGCGCCCTTCAGTGACAGATCGCCGCCGCCGGTCCGCACGGCGGCGGTCTTCTGGCGCGAGAGAGCCATGATCGAGGGCGTCTTGGCCTCGCGCAGCGCCGCCTTCCAGCACTCGGCCGTCTCGACCGCGTCCGCGGGGCGGAAGACCAGCAGGTTCGGCATCGCCCGAAGCGCCGCCAGGTGCTCGACCGGCTGGTGCGTCGGCCCGTCTTCGCCGAGCCCGATCGAATCGTGGGTCATCACGTGAATGACCCGTACGCCCATCAACGCCCCCAGCCGGATCGCCGCGCGGCTGTAGTCGGAGAAGACGAGGAACGTGCCGGAATAGGGGATCAGGCCGCCGTGCAGCGCCATGCCGTTCATCGCCGCGGCCATGCCATGCTCGCGCACGCCGTAGTGGACATAGCGACGCGCGTAGTCGGGCGCGTCGAAGGCGGTCATGCCCTTGACGATGGTGTTGTTGGAGCCGGTCAGGTCGGCCGAGCCGCCGATCATCTCCGGGATCTGCGGGATCAGCGCCTCCAGCGCCGCGCCGGAGTGAACCCGCGTCGCTGCGGCCGGGCGGCTCGCAACCGCCTGAGCGATGTGCTCGTCCAGCGCGTCGAAGCAGCCCGTCGGCAGCCTGCCGGAGATCGCCCGCTCGAACGCACCGCGGTGCTCGTCGTGGCGCAGCCGCGTCTGCCAGCGCCGACGCGCGCCCTGGCCGCGCCGCCCGGCCTTGCGCCAGGCCTTGGCGACGTCGTCGGGAATCTCGAACGGAGGCCAGACCCAGCCCATCGCCTCTCTGGCCGCGGCGATCTCCTTGTCGAACAGGGCGTAGCCGTGGCCGTGCTCGTCGCCCTCCATCGGCCCCGCGCCGCGGTTGATGTGGGTCTTGCACGCGATGAACGACGGCTTGTCCTGGCGCGTCGCCCAGCGCAGCGCGCGAACGATCTGGCCGTAGTCGTGGCCGTCGATCCGCCTCGTCGCCCAGCCGGCGGCGCGGAAGCGCAGCATCTGATCGCCGGTCTCGGCCAGCGTCGCGCGGCCGTCGATGGTGGTGTCGTTGTCGTCGAACAGCACCGTGAGCTTGCCCAGCTTCAGCCGGCCCGCGAGGTGCGCCGCCTCGTGGCTGACGCCTTCCATCAGGCAGCCGTCGCCTGCGATCACCCAGGTGTGGTGGTCGACCAGCTTGTCGCCGTAGCGCGCCGCGAGGCTCCGCTCCGCCATCGCCATTCCGACCGCGGTCGCAAGCCCCTGGCCGAGCGGGCCGGTGGTGGTCTCCACCCCCGGCGTGTGGCCGTACTCCGGGTGGCCTGGGGTCAGCGAGCCCCACTGCCGGAAGTTCCGGATCTCGTCCATCGTCATGGCCTCGAAGCCGGTCAGGTGGAGCAAGGCGTAGAGCAGCATCGAGCCGTGGCCCGCCGACAGCACGAAGCGGTCGCGGTCGGGCCATTGCGGGTCGGCGGCGTCAAACTTCAGGAACCGCGTCCAGAGCGCGGTCGCCACATCGGCCATGCCGAGGGGCATGCCCTGGTGGCCCGACTTGGCGCGGTGGACCGCGTCCATCGAGAGAGCGCGAATGGCGTTCGCCATGGTGAGCGGGGAGACGGCCATGATTCCTGCGAAATCCGGGGGGCGGGGCTCGCCTCGCACGTCCGCCCGCGGCAGGTCAAGAAACCCATCGCCGCGCCGCTTCCCAAGGGCCGCGCCGCTTCCAGGATCGTCGCGACGCGTTCTATAGAGGGCGGGTGATTTGCAGAGCGCTTCCTTCATGACGGCGGAGACGGATGACGCCGTGGCGCAGGCCGCCCGGCGCCTGGAGCGGGCGGTGACGATGCTGGAGCAGCGGATCGCCCAGAAGATCGCCGAGGCTGGCGCGGGCGCTGGGGCCGCGTTCGACGCCGACCGCGCCCGACTCGCCACCGCTCTGGACGAGGCGAAGGCCCGCGAGCGGGCGCTCGAAGACGCGGGCGCCGCGGCCTCGGAGGCGCTCGCGAGGGCGATCTCCGAGATCCGCGCGACGCTCGGCGAGCCGGCGGGAGGCTGAGATGGGCCAGGTCTCGATCGAGGTGAACGGCCGCGCCTACGAGGTCGGTTGCGAGGACGGTCAGGAGCGCCGCCTGGCCGAGCTCGCCGCCAGCGTCGATGCGCAGGTGCGTCAGGTCGCCGCCGACGTCGGGCCGCTCGGCGAGACGCGGCTCATCCTGATGGGCGCGCTCGTCATGGCCGACGACATGACCGAGCTGCGTGGCGAGATCACGCAGCTCAAGATCGAGCTGGCCGAGCTGAAGACCGAGCGCGGTCGCGCCGAGCAGTCCGCCGTCGCCGCGCTCGAGGCCGCCGCGACGCGGATCGAGAAGCTGGTCGCCGACTAGCGGGAGGTTGACCCTCCGCCCCGGCGCCCTACCTTGGTCTGCGGCGGGTCTGCTGCGGCTCGCGTCGGAGGCAACCAATCCCGGGGACCTTAATTCACCTCATCGGGAGCTGTCCCTGACCGGGCTCGTGGGCTCGGTCACACGGCGCCCACCTGGAAATCCAGGTCCGAGGGGATTGAACAGCCCTCCACGGTCCTTCGCGGCGCCGCCACCCTTCTTGCCGCAGGTCTTGCGCCGTAGGCGAAGACAGGTTCAACGCGGAGGCGCAGTGGTGTCGCAGAGACGCTGAGCGCGTCCGGTCCACCGCTGCGACATCGCGCCTCCTCCGCGCCTTTGCGTTGAAGGATGCGCCTGCGGCGCACGCTGACGCACGGGTGGTTGGGTCGAAGCGGCGGAGCTATAGTCGTGACAAGGAGTTGTTGCTCACAGCATGCGTCTCGCCTTCTTCGGGGATGTGGTCGGGCGGTCGGGCCGTGAAGGGCTCGCCGAGCACCTGCCCGCCTTGCGTCGCCGGCTCGGGCTCGAATTCGTGATCGTCAACGCCGAGAACGCCGCGGCCGGCTTCGGCATCACCGAGAACACCGCCAGAGAGCTGTTCACCGCGGGCGCCGACTGCCTGACGCTCGGCAACCACGCCTGGGACCAGAAAGAGGCGCTGACCTATATCGTGCGCGAGCCGCGGCTGATCCGGCCGCTGAACTATCCGGCCTTCGCCCAGGCCCCGGGCCGCGGCGCGCAGCTCTTCACCACCGACGCTGGCCGCCACGTGCTGGTGATGAACCTGCTCGGCCGGGTGCATATGGACCCGCTCGACGATCCATTCGCGGCGGCGGACCACGAACTCGAAGCCTGCCCGCTCGGTGCGGCGGCCGACGCGATCGTGGTCGACATGCACGCCGAGGTCACGTCCGAGAAGATGGCGATGGGCCACTTCTGCGACGGCCGCGCGAGTCTCGTCGTCGGCACCCACACGCACGTGCCGACCGCCGACCAGCAGATCCTCCCGGGCGGCACGGCTTACCAGACCGACGCCGGGGCGTGCGCCGACTACGACAGCGTGATCGGCAACCAGAAGGACGAGCCGCTGCGCCGCTTCACCACCCGCATCTCCCAGGGCCGGTTCAAGCCGGCGGAAGGACCCGCCACGGTCTGCGGCGTCTACGTCGAGACCGACGAAGCGACAGGCCTGGCGCGGCGCATCGAGCCGATCCGCGTCGGCGGCCGCCTGACGCAGACGATCCCACAAGTGGAGACGGTGACCGCGTAGCTTCGACGCCACCGCTCCCTCGGGGAGACGAAGGCCCGTCAGCCTCGCTCGATGACTCTGAGCCGCCGGACCACGAGGTCGCCGACTTCGAGCCGCCGGAACCGCGCGACGCCGACGTTCAGCCGCCCGATCGCCAGCACCCCTATCGCCAGCGCGCCGATCGCGAGCGCGCCCAGCGCCAGCGCGCCGACGACGGACGTGACGGTCGCCTCGGCGCCCTGCGCCACCGCCGCGTGCGCCTCGCCGTGGGCGAGGGGCCGGTGCGTCGGCTGCCAATGTACGATCTCCTCCGGCAGGGTCTCGGGCTCGTCCAGGTCCTCGGCGTTCATCCTCGCCCTCCGCGGCTCAGGTTGGAAACGTCGCCGTAGCGTGCGCGGTTCCGACGGATGACGCCAGCTTAAGGCCCCGCTAGACGAGCCGACATGATCTACCTCATCCGCCACGGCCAGACCGAGATGAACCGGGAGGGCCGCTTCCAGGGCCGGCTGGACTCGCCGCTGACCGCGCTCGGCGAGGACCAGGCGCGCCGGGTCGGCGCCCGCCTGAGGGCGCTGGCGGCGGAGGTCGGCGGCGATTGGGCGATCGAGGCGAGCCCCCTCGGACGCACGCGCCGCACCGCCGAGCTGATCGCCGAGCGCATGGGCCTCGCGGTGCGCCGGCACGATCCGCGCCTGGCGGAAGTCGACTTCGGCCCCTGGGAAGGCCTCACCCGCGCCGAGATCGTGGCGCTGCGGCCGGACCTGGCGTCGACCGAGAAGTTCTTCCTCCGCTGCCCCGACGGCGAGACCTACGAGGCGCTGAGCGAGCGGGTGAGCGCGTGGATGGCCGAGGCCGACGCGTCGGGCGAGCACCTGATCGCCGTCACTCACGCCGGCGTCGGCCGCATGATGCGCGGGCTCTATCTCGGCCTCACGCTGGACGAGCTGCGTGAGCTCGACACGCCGCAGGACGTCGTCTTCCGCTTCGCCGCCGGCCGGATCGAGCGGGTCGATTGCGCCCCGCTTCCGTCCGCTCACGGCGGGAGGTAGAAGCCGCCGCCATGGCCGGACATTCCAAGTTCAAGAACATCCAGTTCCGCAAGGACCGCCAGGACAAGATCCGCTCGAAGCTGTTCTCGAAGCTGGCGCGCGACATCACCGTGGCGGCGAAGAGCGGTGCGCCCGATCCGGGGTCGAACGCGCGGCTGCGGCTCGCGATCGCCAACGCCAAGGCCGAGTCGATGCCGAAGGACAACATCGACCGGGCGATCAAGAAGGCGCTCGGCGGCGAGGCCGACACGATGGAGGAGATCCGCTACGAGGGCTTCGCTCCCGGCGGCGTCGGCCTGATCGTCGAGGTGCTGACCGACAACCGCAACCGCGCCGCCGCGAACGTGCGCTCGATCTTCACCAAAGCCGGCGGCAACCTCGGCGAGACCGGCGCGGTCTCGCATCTGTTCGACCGGCTCGGCGAGATCACCTACCTGAAGGCGGCCGGATCGGACGATGCGGTGATGGAGGCCGCGATCGAGGCGGGGGCCGAGGACGTCGAGAGCGACGACGAGAGCCACGTCATCTATTCGGCGTTCGAGGAGCTCGGGGCTGTCGCCGAGGCGCTGGAGGGCGCGCTCGGGCCGGCCAAGTCGACCGCCGTGGTCTGGAAGCCAAAGACCGAGACTCCCGTCTCCGGCGACGACGCGACGCGGCTCGTGAAGCTGCTCGACGCGCTCGACGACGACGACGACGTGCAGAATGTCTTCGGCAACTACGCCATCGACGAGCGCGAGCTGGAGCGGCTCGCCGGCTGAGCTACTCGAACGTCTCCGGCCTGACCGGCGGCTGCGCGGCCCGCCGGGCGTTGCGAAGAACGATGATGCCGGCCCAGATCATCGCCGCCCCGAACAGCGTCGGCAGGCCGCCGAGCAACAGCGCCACGGCGACCATGCCGCCGCCGCCATAGCCCTGCGGATCGTGCGGCGCCGTCAGGCTCACTCCGGCGACCACCAGCGTGCAGAGCCCGCAAAGCCCGGCGATCAGCGCACCGAAGGCGATCAGCATGACGCCGATGAACTGACCCATCCCGTCCCCCTTTCAGCTCGCCTGGCCCGCGCCGGGGCGGGCGCGGACCATACGCCAGCCCGCCCAGGCCAGCACGGCCCCCGCCGCCGTCGGCAGCCCGCCGACGAGGCCGAACAGCATCAACCCGCTGATGATCTCTGTCGCGGTCGTTGGCTCGGACGAGCTCAAGGTCTGCCAGACGCTCACCGCCAGGAGCGTAAGGGTGCAGCCGCCGCAGAGCAGCACCATCAGGACGCCAAGCGCGATCAGGGCGAAACCAAAGAACTTCATCGGGCCGTTCAGGCTCGTCGCTGGCCGCGCTGAAGCGCTGCGGCCCCGGCCGCGCCGGGGCGGTAGAAGGTATTGAAGGTGTCGAACGGAATGATCCGGCCGTCCGGCTGCACGAAGTGCACGCAGCTGCGCTTCACGGTCCCGAGGTCGAAGTTGTAGCGGTCGAGGAACTGCGAGATCACCACCCGGAACGTGTGCTCGTAGGCGAGCTCTGCCGGCGCGGCGACCTCGGGCAGGCAGCAGAGCAGCGCCGAGAGCTTCTCCGAAGTGTCGCCTTGCGCGGTCGAGAGCGAGAGCAGCTCGAAGACGCGCTTCTGCAGCTCCGGATAGGCCTCGAACGCGACCGTGTTCGGCGCGGCGCCGACCAGCAGCTCGCGCGGGATGAGCGAGGTCACCGGCGTCACCTCGCGGCCGGAGCGCAGGCCATAACCGATGCAGATCTGGTCCGGATTGCACGGCAGCGGGATCATGTCGTCGAGGCCGAAGACTCCGGCCGCGGCCACTCTGCGCCGGATCTCGGTCAGCACGATCCGGTGCGATCGCGCGTCGAACCCCTCGTTGCGCCCGGCGTCCTGCACCGGCTGGAGGGTCACGCCGCGCACGCAGCGCCAGTCGAGCGCGAAGCGGACGAGATCGGGGATCTCGGCGTCGTTGACGCCTTTCTTCACGGTGGCGACGAGCGTGGTCGAGACGCCGGCGCGTTCGAGAGCTTCGAGCGCTTCGATCCGGATCCGCGTCAGGTCGGCGCCGCGCAGGTCCAACAGCGCCTCGCGCTTCAGCGAGTCGACCTGCAGGTAGACCTCGAGCCCGGGCATGAACTCGGCCAGCCGCTCGGCGAAACCGCTCTCGCGGGCGATGCGCAGGCCGTTGGTGTTGATCATCAGGTGGCGGATCGGCCGCGCCTTGGCCGCGCGCAGCACCTCGAAGAACTGCGGGTGGATCGTCGGCTCGCCGCCGGAGATCTGCACGAGGTCCGGCTCGCCTTCGGACGCGACGACCGCGTCGAGCATCGCCTCGATTTCGGCCAGCGGCCGGTGGCCGCCGCGCCCGACGGCGCTGCCCGCGAAACAGACCGGGCAGGTGAGGTTGCAGGCGTCGTTGATCTCGACGATCGCTAGGCACGAGTGCTGCTCGTGGTCGGGGCAAAGGCCGCAGTCGTAGGGGCAGCCGTGCTCGGTGCGGCTCTGCAAGCTGAGCGGCCGGTCGCCCGGCTTCAGCCACTCGCGCTGCGACTTCCAGTAGCCGACGTCGTCGGCGATCAGCGTCTTCTGCACCCCGTGCGCGGCGCAACGCTTCTGGAAGAAGACGCGCCCGTTCTCGGCAAGGATCTTCGCCGGGACGAGCTCCAGGCAGGTCTCACAGAGGCTGGTGGTCTGCCCGAGGAAGAGATACGGCGCGACCTTCCGCGCGGCCGGCGCTTCGCTCGTCGGCGAGGTCGCGGACGTAGTAGGCAAGGCCATAGACGACCAACCCCCCGCAGAGCAGGTGGAAGACGTTAAAGGGGCCCAGCACGCTTGGGTAGGGCTTGAGGAACTCCCAGGCGAACCGCTGGACGCCGTACCAGATGCAGAGCGCGTAGAACCCCCGCCGCATCGCCCACGGCGAACGCCAGGCGAGGGCGACCAGATAGGCGGCGAGGAACGCCGCCATGCTGAGGCTCTCGTAGATCTGCACCGGATGGCGCGAGATCCCATCGCCGAGGTCGACGCCCCAGGGCAGCGCGGTCGGCAAGCCGTAGGTGCGGTCGGGCAGCCCGGCGAAGAGGCAGCCCCATCGGCCGATCGCGGCGCCGGTCGCGAACGAGCCGACAAAGACGGTCCCGGTCGAGCCGCGGATGCCGCGAACCGCCTTGTAGAGCTCGACCCCGACGATCGCGCCGACCAGGGCGCCGACGATACTGTGCGAGAGCGCGGGCGCGGCCTGCCGCATCGTGTTCAGCGAGCCCGACGCCCAGGCGCCAGCCGCGGCGCCGGCGACGAGGCAGGCGAAGTAACCAGGGCCCGTCGCCGCCGCGACGCGCCGCAGCGGCTCGGCGAGCCGCCAGCGGTAGAGGCCCCAGCCGACCGCGGCGCCCGAACCCCACGCCAGGACGTCGAACGCGGTGTGCGCCCAGGGCGCGGTCGGAACGTGGATCATGCCCTTTGCCGGTAATCGCCCGTTAACCGTAAGAGAAGCTTCTCGTTCGGCGCGCGGCGCGCGATGTTCCGGAACACATGACGAACGCGATTCGCATCCTGGGCCTTGATCCGGGCCTTCGCCGCACCGGCTGGGGTGTCGTCGCGGCCGAAGGGGCGCGGCTTCGCCACCTTGCCCACGGCGTGATCTCGCCCGACGACAAGCTGCCGCTGTCCGAGCGGTTGCTCGCGGTGCACCGCGGCGTGGTCGACGTGATCGCTGCCTGGTCGCCGGACGAGGCGGCGATCGAGGAGACCTTCGTCACCGCCAACGGCGCCTCGACGCTCAAGCTCGGCCACGCCCGCGCCGCGGCGATGCTGGCGCCGGCCGCGGCGGGTCTCGTCGTCGCCGAGTACGCCGCCACCGTGGTCAAGAAAGCGCTGGTCGGGACCGGCGGGGCGGACAAGGGCCAGATCGCCTTCATGGTGGCGCGCCTCCTGCCGACGTCAGGCGCGCCGGTCGCCGACGCCGCCGACGCCCTCGCCGTCGCGATCTGCCACGCCAGTTCGCGCCGCGCCCGCCAGATTGGAGCGGCGGCATGATCGGCCGCCTGCGCGGCCTCGTGGCCGAAGTCGGTGAGGAGGAGGCGCTGATCGACGTCGGGGGCGTCGGCTACGTCGTCCGCTGCGGGTCGCGCACCTTGGGACGGCTGCCGGCTATCGGCGAGGAGACCGTGGTGCAGGTGGAGTCGCAGTGGTCGGACCAGGCCGGCCTTCGCCTCTACGGCTTCCTGTCGCGTGAGGAGCGCCGGGTCTTCGTCGCGCTGCAGGAGATCCAGGGCGTCGGCCCCAAGGCCGCGCTGGCGGTGCTCGACGTCCTCACGCCCGGCGAGCTCGCCGCCGCCGCGCAGCGCGGCGACAAGGCGGTCGTGGCGCGCGCCAGCGGCGTCGGGCCTAAGCTCGCGCTGCGAATCGTCACCGAGCTGAAAGACAAGCCGATCGCCTCCGATGTGGTGGTCGCCTTCCACGCCTCTCACGCCGCCCCGCCGCCAGCGTCGGCCGCCGGCGAGGCCGTCGCCGCGCTGATAGGCCTCGGCGTCGCCGAGCCGATGGCCCGCCGCGTCGTCGACCAGGCCGCCGCCCGCCTCGGCGACGATGTCCCCGAGCCGGTCCTGATCAAGGCCGCCCTGCAGGAGCTGGGGCGGTGAGGGCGCCGGCCCCCTTCGGCCTTCCGGGCCATTTCCCCCTGGGGGTGAAGAGATCCGCGTCTCCTCCCCCGCAGGGGGAGGAGGACCGCGAAGCGGTGGAGGGGGCGAGCCGCCGCCCCGCTCTTCACCTGTGACCCGCCTGGTGTCGCCCGAGCCTACCCCCTTCGAGCCGGCCGACCGCGCACTGCGGCCGCAGACGCTGGACGAGTTCGTCGGGCAGGCGAAGGCGAAGGATAACCTTAGGATCTTCATCGAGGCGGCGCGGGCGCGGGCCGAGGCGCTGGACCACGTGCTTCTCTTCGGTCCGCCCGGCCTCGGCAAGACCACGCTGGCGCAGATCATCGCCCGCGAGCTCGGCGTGAACTTCCGCGCCACGTCGGGCCCGGTGCTGGCGAAGGCAGGCGACCTGGCGGCGATCCTGACCAACCTCGAGCCGCGCGACGTGCTCTTCATCGACGAGATCCATCGCCTCGCCGCCAACGTCGAGGAGATCCTCTATCCGGCGATGGAGGACCATGCGCTCGACCTCGTGATCGGCGAGGGGCCGTCGGCGCGCTCGATTCGCATCGACCTGGCGCCGTTCACGCTCGTCGCCGCCACCACGCGCGCCGGCCTCCTGGCGACGCCGCTGCGCGACCGCTTCGGCATCCCGCTCAGGCTCGAGTTCTATTCGCCGGCGGAGCTGCAGCAGGTGCTGATGGCGGCCGCCCGCAAGATGGGAACCGCACTCTCCGACGACGGCGCCGCCGAGATCGCCGCCCGCTCGCGGGGCACGCCGCGCGTCGCCGGCCGCCTCCTGCGCCGCGTCCGCGACTTCGCCGCGGCGGAGGGCTGCGCGCTGATCGACCGCAAGGCCGCGGCCCGCGCGCTCGCCCGTCTCGAGGTCGACGAGGCCGGCCTCGACGCGCTCGACCGCCGCTACATGACCGCCCTCATCGAGCACTACGGCGGCGGGCCGGCCGGCGTGGAGACGCTCGCCTACGCCATCGCCGAGGCCCGGGACGCGGTCGAAGACGTGATCGAGCCATTCCTGCTGCAGCAGGGCTTCATCCAGCGCACGCCGCGCGGGCGTCTGGCCTGCGCCAAGGCCTACCTGCACCTTGGCCTGACCCCGCCCGCCGGTCCCGCGCCGCAGCCAGGGCTGTTCGACGACGAGCGATGAGGGGGCGCTTCGACGGGCTGGAACACGTGCTGCCGGTGCGGGTCTACTACGAGGACACCGACTTCACCGGCGTCGTCTACCACGCCAATTACCTGAAGTTCTTCGAGCGCGGCCGCACCGAGTTCCTGCGCGACATCGGCGTCGAGCACGCTGCTTTGCTCGACCTGCCGCAGCCGGCGGCGTTCGCGGTCACGAAGCTCGCCGTCGCCTTCCGCCGCGCGGCGCGGGTCGACGACCTGCTGGAGGTGCGCACGGTGTACCGCCGCATCACCAGCGCCCGCACCGGCGCGCACCAGCGGATCCTGAAGGAAGACGAGCTGATCGCGGACGCCGAGGTCGAGATCGTCTGCATCGGCCTTGACGGGCGCCCCTGCCGGCCGCCGGCCCATCTGACCACCCGCCTCGCGCCGTACATGTCACCGTCCGCGCCATAGTTTCACCATTCGCGGGCGCCATCGCGGCCCGCGACGGGCTACCAGGAGACCCATGGACTCAAACGCCGCGATCACGCCCGAGACCTTCAACATCGTCCATCTGTTCCTGGCGGCGGATTGGGTGGTGAAACTGGTGATGATCGGGCTGGGTCTGGCCTCGCTCTGGTCGTGGGCCGTCATCATCGACAAGTTCGTGCGCTTCACGACGCTCAACACCCAGGCCGACCGGTTCGAGCGGGAAGTTGGCTCTGGCCGGGCGCTCGAGGACATCGCCCAGCACGCCGGCGAGCGGCCGCGTCACGCGCTGCCGCGGATGCTGCAGTCGGCGCTGCGCGAGTGGCGCGAGGCGCGCTCGAAGGGCCTGCTCGCCAGCCCCCAGGGCGACACCCAGGCCGCGTTCCTGGTGCAGCGGATCGACCGGGTTCTGGGCGCCTTGATCGCCCGCGAGAGCCAGCGCGTCGAGGAGGGGCTCGGCAGCCTCGCCATCGTCGCCACCGCCTCGCCGTTCGTCGGCCTATTCGGCACCGTCTGGGGGATCATGCACGCCTTCCAGGCGATCGCGATCCAGAAGAACACCAACCTTTCGGTGGTCGCGCCCGCGATCGCCCAGGCGCTCTTCGCCACCGCGATCGGCCTGGCCGCCGCGATCCCCGCCTACATCGCCTACAACAAGTTCTCGACCGACGCCGGCAAGTTCGCCGCCCGGCTCGAGGGCTTCGCCGACGACCTCGTGACCGCCATCCAGCGGCGCCTCGCCGAACGGAGCGCGTGAGTCGGCGATGGCGCTCTCGATCAACGATCCGTTCCAGGCGAGGCGGCGCGGGCGCCGTTCGCGGCGCGGCGCGCTCTCCGAGATCAACGTCACGCCGCTCGTCGACGTGATGCTGGTTCTGCTGATCATCTTCATGATCTCGGCCCCCCTGCTCACCGTCGGCGTGCCGCTGCAGCTCCCGAAGACCGAAGCCGGCGCCATGCAGGACCAGGCCGAGCCGCTGACGGTCTCGATCCGCGAGGACGGGACGATCTTCCTCAACGAAACGCAGGTGCCGTTCAGCGCGCTGTCGCCGGCGCTGCATGACATGGCGGGCGCCGGCATGACGCGGCCGATCTATGTCCGCGCCGACGGCCGGGCCTCCTACGCGATCGTCGCCCAGGTCATGGCCGCGCTCTCGGCGTCAGGGTTCTCCAGCATCAACCTCATCACCGACACCGGCGGGCCGTCGTCGGGTCCGAAACCGGCCGAGCCCGCGCTGCGAGGCCCCGCGCCGTGAGCGGCTTCGCGCTGCCCTCGCCGCCGCGCCAGAGCCGGCTGCCGGCGCTCGCCGCCGCGGCGGTCCTGCACGTCGCCGTCTTCCTCGCCGTGATGTTCGCGCCGCAGAAGCCGCAGGCGCCGATCGGCTCGTCGGTGCCGATCAACATCGTCTCGACCGCGCCGTTCACCGACACCCGCCCGGCGATCCAGGCCCCGGAGACCCAGGCCGCCGCGGCTCCGGCGCCGGTTCCGCAGGCCTCGCCGCAGCCGCCGGCGCCGGACGTGGCGACGCCCGCCTTCACCCAGACCGCACAGCAGGCGATCCGCACGCCCAGGCCGCCGACGCCTCAGCCGGCGCAGCACGCGTCGACGCCCGCCGCGCCGAGCGTCGACTTCAACCGGATGCAGCAGATCATCGAGAGCGCCCGCCGCGCGACCGGCGCTCAGGCATCGAACGCTCCGAGAGGGCCGGCGCGGGCCGAGACCGCGCCGCAGGCGAGACCGGACGCCGGGCAGGGGTTCTCGCAGAGCGACCTCCTCGGCCTGGAGCAGCTGCTCGAGCGGCTCTGGAACCCCAACTGCGACGTCCCCGGCGGAGCGGCCGTAAGGCTGCGCGTGAAGTTCCTCGTCGGGCTCGACGGGCGACTGCTCGGCGCGCCGAGCGCCGGCGGGGCGGAGAACTCGTCCGATCCGGTGATCGCCGCCGCGGCGCGGCGCGCGCTCGACGCCGTGCATGAGGCCGCGCCCTACGGCCAGCCCTATTACGGACAAGCGATCATCGTGAACTTCGACGCCAAGGAGGCCTGCGCCAAGCGATGAGGACCCGACTGCGCTCCTATCTGGCGGCCGTGATCGCCGCGCTCGCCGCATTCTTCGCCGCGGCGCCGGCGCTGGCCGACATCGAGGTCAACGTCGACCAGGCGGCCGTGCAGCCGTTCCCGATCGCGATCCCGTCGTTCGGCGGCTTGCCGGTGGGCGCGCAGATCTCCGGAGTCGTGACCGCCGATCTCGAACGCTCGGGCCTCTTCCGCCCGCTCGACCCGGCGACGTTCCGTCAGCAGCCGGACGTGAACGTCACGCCCGCGTTCGACGCCTGGAAATCGATCAGCGCCCAGGCGCTGCTGGTCGGCGGCGTCTCGAGCGGCGCCGACGGGCGGCTGAACGTCGATTTCCGGCTCTGGGATGTGTACGCTGGCGACCAGCTGGTCGGCACCCGCCTGACCGCCACACCCGACAGCTGGCGCACCATCGCCCACCAGATCGCCGACGCGGTCTACGAGAAGCTGACCGGCGAGAAGGGCTACTTCGACACCCGCGTCGTGTTCGTCGCCGAGAGCGGGCCTAAGACGCACCGCGTCACGCGGCTGGCGATCATGGACCAGGACGGCGCCAACCCGTCGTACCTGACCGACGGCTCGACGATGGTGTTCGCGCCGCGCTTCTCGACCAAGCGGCAGGAGATCACCTACATGGTCGTGCGGCCGACCGGGGCCAGCATCTATCTGAAGAACCTCGACACCGGCCGTGAGGAGGTGCTGGGCCGCTTCCCGGACATGACCATGACCATGGCGCCGCGGTTCTCGCCGGACGACTCGAAGGTCGCCTTCGCGGCCGAGAAAGACGGGGCCAGCAACATCTACGTCATGGAACTCTCGAACCATGCGGTGCGTCGCCTGACCGACGGCATCTCGATCGACACCTCGCCCTCGTTCTCGCCCGACGGCTCGCAGATCGTGTTCAACTCCGACCGCGGCGGCTCGCCCCAGCTCTACGTCATGAACGCCGCGGGCGGCGCGGCCCACCGGATCTCGTTCGGCTCGGGCCGCTACACTGCGCCCGTCTGGAGCCCGGACGGGAAGCTGATCGCCTTCGTCAAGCAGGAAGGTCAGTCGTTCTCGATCGGGGTGATGAACCCCGACGGCTCTGGCGAGCGCATCCTAACCACCAGCTATTTCGCCGACGAGCCGGTCTGGGCGCCGAACGGGCGGGTGATCATGTTCGAGCGCAAGCTCGGCGACGGCGAGTCACGGCTCTGGACGGTCGACGTGACCGGTCACGTCCAGAAGGAAGGGCCTTATCCGGTGTCCGGCTCCGACCCCGCGTGGTCGCCGTTGTTGCACTGACGAAACAGGACGGCGCTAGCGGCGCAACAAGCCTGGAACAGAAGCGCCGCGGGCTTAGTCTAGTACTTGGGGGGACTAAGGCGTCCGTGGTTCAAGGTGCGGTCTGCACCTGCCGATTCAGGGAGACGAGTAATGAATCTGAGTGCTGGGACCCTCGTTCGTCTGGCCGCCGGCGGCCTCTGCGCCGTCACGCTCGCGGCCTGCGCATCGCATCCGCCGCCTCCGCCCTCGGCGCCGATCGGTCCGCCGCAGGCGTCCGAAGCGCCGCCGCCCGAACGCGGCGAGGCCCCCCCGCCGACCGCCGCCGGACCGATCCCCGGCTCGACGCAGGACTTCGTCGTCAACGTCGGCGACCACGTCTACTTCGACTTCGACAAGGCCGACATCCGCGCCGACGCCCAGCCGGTGCTCGCCTCCCAGGCGGCCTGGCTCGCGCGCTATTCGTCGGTCCGGGTCAGGATCGAGGGCAACTGCGACGAACGCGGCACGCGCGAGTACAACTTCGCCCTCGGCGCGCGCCGCGCCGATGCTGTGAAGGACTTCCTGGTCGGCCACGGCGTCGCCGCCGGCCGGATCTCCACCATCTCGTACGGCAAGGAACAGCCGATCGATCCAGGCCACGACGAGGACGCCTGGAGCAAGGACCGCAACGCCCACACGGCGATCACCGAGGGCGCGCGTGGATAGCCGCATGAGGCGTTTCAGGTTCGCCGCGGTCGCGCTGGCGCTCGGCCTCGCCGCGCCCGCCGCCGCCCAGGTGCCGCTCGACCCGCTCGACGACCACTCGGCCAAGCGGCTCGACCGGATGGAGCAGGCGCTGAGGGAGATCCGCGCGATCGTGTTCCAAGGTCGCGAGACCGGCAGGCCCGTTGTCGTCGAGCCGGCCGACACCGACGCGCAGCTGCAGACGCTGAGCCAGAAGATCGACAGCCTGCAGCAGGCGGTGACGCGGCTGACGGGCGAGCTCGAGAGCGCAGCGCACGACGTCGACGAGGCCCGCCACGAGGCCGACGCGCTCCGCGAAGAGAACGGGCAGCTCACCGCCCGCGTCGCCGCGCTCGAGCAGAAAGCTCAGGCCGCCGCTGCGCCGCCGCCAGAGGCGGTGGTCCCGGCCGCTCCGCCGCCGCCGGCCGATCCCGCCGCCGCGATGGGCGCGGCGCGCGAGGCCTACAACGCCGGCGACTACGCGGCCGCCGAGACGGGCTTCCGCGATGTCGCGGCCCGCTCCGGCGAGACGCCGCGCGGGATGGAGGCCAAGTACTACCTCGGCAAGATCATGCTGAAGCGCGAGGCCTATGCCGACGCGGCGGCGATGGATCTGGGCGTCGTCCGGCAGTGGCCGGCCACCTCGTGGGCGCCGGACGCTGCGCTCGACCTCGCTCGCGCGATGGTCGGCATGAACCAGACACGCGAGGCGTGCGGCGTCCTGGCGCAGATCGACACGCACTACCCGAAGGCCGCCGCGTCGGTGAAGACGGGCGCGTTGGACGTAAAGGCGCAGGCGGGGTGCGGGGCGGCGGGCTGAGCTCCACCGTCGATCTGCCGTCGCTCGCGGGGCTCGAGCGGCTCAACGGTCCGGCGCACCGGCCGATCGCGGTGGCGGTGTCGGGCGGGGGCGACTCGCTGGCGTTGCTGCTGCTGGCGGCGGCATGGGCCGAGAGCGCCGGCCGGCGTCTCGTTGCGCTGACCGTCGATCACGCCCTGCAGCCGCGGAGCGCTGACTGGGCCGGCTTCGCCGCCGAGCGCGCCGCGCGTCTCGCCGTGCCCCATCGGACGCTGGTCTGGACCGGTCCGAAGCCGACCTCCGGCCTGCCGGCCGCGGCGCGGCGCGCTCGTCACGCCCTGCTCGCCGACGCCGCCCGCGAGGCGGGCGCGGCGGTGATCCTGATGGCCCACACCGCCGACGACGTCGCGGAGGCGGCGGCGATGCGCGCGGCGGGCTCGACGACGCCGTCGCCCGTCCTCTGGACGCCGTCGCCGGCCTGGCCGGAAGGCCGGGGTGTCTTCCTGCTGCGGCCGCTGCTCGGAAATCGCCGTGCGGACCTGCGCCGCTTCCTCGCCGCCAGAGGCGAGGCCTGGATCGACGATCCGGCCAACGACGATCTTCGCTTCGCCCGGACGCAGGCCCGGCGGCGCCTCGGAGCCTGCGCCGGCGCGCCGTCGACGTCTGTGGTTGCGCGCCAGCCGCCGGCCGCCCTCGCCTCCGTGTCCGAAGGGCCGGGCGGCGATCTGACGCTGCCGCGCGCCGCCCTCGCCGCGGCGCCGCCGGACGAGTGTCGCCGGCTTCTCGGCGCGCTCGCCCTCTGCGCCGCCGGGACCACACGCCCGCCGCCGGCCGCCGCACTGGATCGCCTGGCGGCGCGGCTCGCCGGCGAAGGGGTGTTCGCGGCGACACTCGCCGGCGCTCGCATCGAAGCCGGGCGGGACTTCGTCCGCGTTTGCCGCGAGGCGGGCGAGCGGGCCCGCGGCGGACTCGCTGAGGCTGATCTCCAGGACGGCGAGGCGGTCTTCGACGGCCGCTTCGTGGTCCGCGCTCCGGGCCCCGCCCTCGTCGCGCCGCTCGCGGGTCGGGCGCGGCGGCTGCCGCCGGACCAGCGGCGGCGCCTCGCCGCCATCCCGCCTGCGGTGCGCGGCGCCTTGCCGGTCGTGGTCGCTGACGGCGATCTCTCGTGCCCGCTGCTGGCGCCGGAGCGCGACGCGACCGCGTTCTCGATGACGCTCGGGCGGCTCCGCGCTGCGCTCGGAGCGGTCGTCGACGAGGCAGGCGCCGCCGCCACACCCGCCCAGGAAACGCGCGTCTCGCGCGATCTCGCTCCCGGCGTCGTTGTGGCGCGTAGCGAAATTAACCTCGGGCGCCTAAATTGATCGTTCGAGCTTTCCGAGGCCGATGGAATGAACCTTCGTAATCTGGCGATCTGGGGCGCGATCCTCGTCGCTGCGGTCGTGATCTACAGCGTCATGCAGAATCAGACCCGCGGCGGGGCCGCGCCGGTCGAGATCGCCTACTCCGACCTGCTGGCCAAGATCGACGAGGGCGACATCGCCCGCGTGAACATCCGCGGACCGATGATCGAGGTCAGCGACAAGTCGGGCCACGACTTCCACGCCGTCGGCCCCAGCGACACCGACCCCGAGCTGCAGCAGCACCTGGCGCAGCACAAGGATATCAAGTGGAGCTACCAGCCGCCGGGCACGAGCCTCTTGGCTCAGGTGGTGATCAGCTGGGCCCCGCTGCTGCTGCTCTTCGGCCTCACCTTCCTCTTCATGCGCCAGATGCAGGGCGGCGCCCGCGGCGCGATGGGCTTCGGCAAATCCAAGGCCCGGCTGCTCACCGAGAACAAGAACCGCGTGACGTTCGAGGACGTCGCCGGCGTCGACGAGGCCAAGGAAGACCTGACCGAGATCGTCGACTTCCTGAAGGACCCGGCGAAGTTCCAGCGCCTCGGCGGCAAGATCCCGAAGGGCGCGCTGATGGTGGGCCCGCCCGGCACCGGCAAGACGCTGCTGGGCAGAGCCGTCGCCGGCGAGGCTGGGGTGCCGTTCTTCTTCATCTCCGGCTCCGACTTCGTCGAGATGTTCGTCGGCGTCGGCGCCAGCCGCGTCCGCGACATGTTCGAGCAGGCCAAGAAGAATGCGCCCTGCATCATCTTCATCGACGAGATCGACGCGGTGGGCCGTCACCGCGGCGCCGGTCTCGGCGGTGGCAACGACGAGCGCGAGCAGACGCTGAACCAGCTGCTGGTCGAGATGGACGGGTTCGATCCCAACGAGGGGATCATCGTCATCGCCTCGACCAACCGCCCCGACGTGCTCGACCCGGCGCTGCTGCGGCCGGGCCGCTTCGACCGTCAGGTCGTGGTGCCCAATCCCGACATCGTCGGCCGCGAGCGCATCCTGCGCGTCCATATGCGCAACGTGCCTTTGGCCGCCGACGTCGACGTCAAGGTGGTCGCCCGCGGCACGCCGGGCTTCTCCGGCGCCGACCTCGCCAACCTCGTCAACGAAGCGGCGCTGATGGCCGCGCGCAAGAACCGCCGGATGGTCACCCACGCCGACTTCGAAGAGGCGAAGGACAAGGTGATGATGGGCGCCGAACGCAAGTCCATGGTCATGACCGACGACGAGAAGCGGATGACCGCCTACCACGAGGGCGGCCACGCCCTGGTGAGCCTGAACGTGCCGGCCGCCGACCCCCTGCACAAGGTGACGATCATCCCGAGAGGCCGGGCGCTTGGTCTCACCATGCAGCTGCCCGAGCGCGACCGCTATTCGATGGACTACCAGCAGATGACGTCGCGGCTCGCCATCCTCTATGGCGGTCGGGTGGCCGAGGAGCTGATCTTCGGCAAGGAGAAGGTCAGCTCCGGCGCCAGCAATGACATCAGCCAGGCGACCAAGCTCGCCCGGGCCATGGTGACCAAGTGGGGCTACTCCGACGCGCTCGGCATCGTCGAATACGGCGAGAACCAGGAGGAAGTGTTCCTCGGCCACTCGGTGGCGCGCAACCAGAACGTCTCAGAAGACACCGCCAAGATCATCGACGCCGAGATCAAGCGGCTGACTCAGGCCGGCTACGCCGAGGCCAAGCGCATTCTCACCGAGAAGCTCGAGGACCTGCACACGCTGGCCAGATCGCTGCTCGAGTACGAGACCCTGAGCGGCGACGAGATCATCGCGGTGCTGAAGGGCATCCCGCCACGCCGCGACGAGCCGGAGCTGAAGGCCCCGGCCGGCCCGCGCTCGTCGGTGCCGCTCGCCCCACGTCCGGTCGCCCTGCCGATCCCGCCCGGCGCCGCGCCGGAGCCGGCTTGAGCGATCCTGCGTCCTTCGAGACGCCCGCTCGCGCGGGCTCCTCGGGATGACGAAGATCGTTGGGGGCGCCGAACCTCGTCATGGTGAGGAGCGACCCGCAGGGACGCGTCTCGAACCACGCACGCCGTCTCCGCTGCTCATGGGCGTCGTCAACGTCACGCCCGACAGCTTCTCCGACGGGGGCAGGTTCCTTGATCCCAACGCCGCGGTCGCGCACGCCCAGCGGCTGATCGCCGAAGGCGCGGACATCCTCGACGTCGGGGGAGAGTCCTCCCGGCCGGGCGCCGTCGAGCGCGTGCCCGAGGCCGAGGAGATCGGCCGCGTCGTCCCGGTGATCGAGCGCATCCGCGCCGCCAGCCCGATCCCGATCTCGATCGATACGGTGAAGCCCGCCGTCGCGCGCGCCGCCGTGGCGGCCGGCGCGACGATCTGGAACGACATCTCCGGGCTGCGCGGCGCGCCGGACAGCCTCGCCACCGCGGCCGAACTCGGCTGCGAGGTCGTGATCATGCACATGCAGGGCGAGCCCGGCACGATGCAGGCCGCGCCTCGTTACGATGACGTGGTCGACGAGGTGACCGCGTTCCTCGTGGGTCGCGCCGAGGCGGCGATGGCCGCCGGCGTGGCGCGGGCGAGGATCTGGCTCGATCCCGGCCTCGGCTTCGGCAAGACTCCGGCTCACAACATCGCCCTGATCCGCGCGCTGCCCAGCCTCACTGCGCTCGGCTTTCCGGTCCTCGTCGGCCTGAGCCGCAAGAGCTCGATCCCCCTCGTCGCCCGCGACAGGTCAGGCCCCGATGGCCGGCTCGGCGGCTCGATCGCCGCGGCGCTCGCCTTCGCCCGCGCCGGCGTCGCCGCGATCCGCGTCCACGACGTGGCGGCCACGAAGCAGGCCCTTGCGATCGCCGCCGCGATCGGCGAAGCCGACGGGCCATGACCAAGGCGCGCGGCCGCGTCCTCGCCATCGCCGGGTCCGACAGCGGCGGCGGGGCGGGGATCCAGGCCGACATCAAGACCATCACCGCGCTCGGCGGCTATGCGGCGAGCGCGGTCACCGCCGTGACGGTGCAGGATACGCTGGGCGTGCACGGCGTCCATCCGATCCCGCCTGACGTCATCGGGGCGCAGATCCGCGCGGTGCTCGCCGACATCGGCGCCGACGCGATCAAGACCGGCATGCTTGGCGATGCGGCCGCGATCGAGGCGGTGCTGGGCGCGCTGGGCGACTTTCCCCGGATCCCGCTCGTGGTCGACCCGGTGATGGCGGCCAAGGACGGCACGTCATTGCTGGCGGACGAGGCGCTGGCGGCGCTGAAGCGCCTGATCGCCCGCGCCGACCTCGTGACGCCCAACGCGCCCGAGGCCGAGGCGCTGACCGGTATCGCCGTCGCTGTCACCGACGACCTGCGCAAGGCGGGCGAAGCGTTGCTGTCGGCCGGCGCGAGGGCCGTGCTGATGAAGGGTGGCCACATTCCGGGCGACTCGGTCATTGATCTGCTGATGACCCCGAACGGCGAGACCATGTTCGAGGGCCGCAGGATCGAAACGCGCCACACCCACGGCACCGGCTGCACGCTCGCCAGCGCCTGCGCGACCGGCCTCGCCCAGGGCCTGCCGCTGGATCAGGCCGTCGGCCGCGCCTGGGCTTACGTCGCCGAGGCGATCCGCGGGGCCCCCGGTTTCGGCGCTGGCGCGGGGCCGCTGGACCACGCCTGGCCGGTGCGCGGCCGGTGAGCTCGCTCGAGGCGCGCCTGGAGACAATCCTTCGCGCCGCCCCGACGATGATGCGGGCGCTCTCGATCGCGCGTGACCTCGACCTGCCCGATTGGCTGATCGTTTCCGGCGCGGTCTACCAGCGGGTCTTCAACCACCTGACCGGCCGCGATCCCGACCACGGGATCAAGGACTACGACCTCGTCTACTACGATGCCTCGGACACGTCGTACGAGGCCGAGGACGCGGTTATCAAGCGCGCCGCCGCCGCCTATCCGCCGCCGCTCGACGCCCTGGTCGAGGTGCGCAACCAGGCGCGCGTGCACCTCTGGTTCGAGGGCAAGTTCGGCGAGCCCTACGCCCCGCTCTCCTGCAGCGCCGCGGCGCTGGAGCGGTTCGTGAGCCCGGTGTTCGCGGTCGCCGTGCGCCTGGAGGCTGACGACCGCCTGACCATCGTCGCCCCGTTCGGCCTCGACGACCTCTTCGCGATGCGCATGCGCCCGAACCCGATCCGCCGCACGGGCGGCTTCGACCGCGTGGCCGACAACCTGACGAAGCGGTGGCCGGAGCTGAGCGTCGAGCGCGATCAGCCGGCGGCGTAGGGCTGGCCGCGGATCTCCATCCAGCGGTCGACACCGGTCAGTGGGACGAAGCCGAACTGGGCGTAGAGGCCGTGCGCATCGCGCGTCGCCAGGTGTGTCCGGCGCAGGCCCTGCAGGTCGGGGTGGGCTGTCAGGTAGGCCATGAGCGCCTTCCCGAGGCCGCGCCCGCGCCAGTCTCCACCCACGAACACGTCGCAGATCCAGGCGAACGTCGCCCGGTCGGTGACCACCCGCGCCATGGCCGACATCTCGCCGTCTGCCGCGTAGGCGCCGACGACCAGGCTCGCGCGAACGGCCCGCTCGAACCGCTCGCGCGGGATGCCCTGGGCCCAGTAGCTCTCTCCGGAGATCCAGCCGAACGCTCGGTCGAGGTCGAAGCGCGCCGGATCGTCGCTCAGCAGCGTGTCGCCGGCGCGGGTCTCGAACGGCCGGGTCAGACGACGTTCTCGACGAGCGTACGGCCGGGCTGCAGCGCGGCCTTGAGCACGGCGAGGCCGCGCTGCAGCGCCTCGAGGTCGCTGGCGGCGCCGAGGCAGATCCGCAGGCCATCGACCGGCACGCCGTCGGCGAACGGCGCCGACGGCGGGGTCACGCGCACCTGCGAGCGCAGCGCCTGGCCGGCGACCCGCTCGGCCTCCAGCTCGCCCATCGGCAGCCAGAGATGGGTGCTCGCGCGCTGTCGGATAGGCTCGATCAGCCCGGCGAGCGCGGCGACGGCGATCTCGGTGCGGCGCGCGATGTCACGGCGGACGGCCTCGAAGATGTCGAATGCGACGCCGTTCTCGATCCACTGCGTCCCGAGCGCGGCGCCCAGAGTCGGCGGCCCGAACGTGGACGCCCTCAACGCCTCGAGCGCGGCCGGACGCAGCCTGTCAGGCGGGATCAGGAAGCCGGTGCGAAGGCCGGGGGCGAGGCACTTGGTCAGCCCCGAGACATAGACCACCTGGTCCGGCGCGAGCGCCGCCATCGGCGGCAGCCCGAGATCGGCGACGTGCGGGCCGTAGAGGTCGTCCTCGATCAACACGACGCCGCAGCGGCGCGCGGCGGCGACGATGTCGCGCCGCCGCGTCAGGCTCATCACGCGAGCGGTCGGGTTCTGGTACGGCTGCACGTAGGCCACCTTGGCGCCGGTCCCGGCGGCGGCGCGCGCCAGCGCGTCGGGCGTCAAGCCCTCGACGTCCATGTCCGCCGGCGCGAGCCGCAGACCGGCGCCGGCCGCCGCGACCCGCACGCCGTTGAACGTCGCGCGCTCGACGATCAGCGCGTCGCCGGGTCGTCCGAGCGCGCGCAGCGCCACCGCGATCGCCTGCTGCGCGCCGGCGGTCACGATCAGGCGGTCGGGGTCAACGGCGGGCAGGTTGGCGGTGCGCCGCAGCCAGAGCGCGCCGGCGCGGCGGTCGGCCTCGAACCCGCCGTCGGGAGCGTAGTCGAGCCGCAGCGGCAGGTCCGCGCGGCGGGCGAGCGCGGCGAAACCGGCCCTGAGGGCGGCCGCGGCGGGCGCGATCGGCGCGATGTTGCGGCTGAGGTCGATGACCTCGTCGGTCCGGAGCGGCGGGGCGGCGCCCGCGACGAAGCTGCCGCGCCCGACCACCGCCTCGATCAGGCCGAGCCCCTCGGCGGCGGCGTAAGCGCGGGTGACGGTGCCGATCCCGACGCCGATCTGGTGCGCCAGTGCTCGCTGGGTCGGAAGCCGGGCGCCGCGCGCCAGCACGCCGCCCTCGATGTCCGACGACAGGGCTTCGACGATCTGGGCGTAGGCCGGGCCGCGATCGCCGCTCAGGGTCGGCCGCCAACTATCCATCGCGCCCTCAATTGTCACTATGACAATACTTAGTTTGACTCTCAACTAGAGTCGAGTCAATCAGGAGTCAATCCGACGGAGCTGCAGTGACAATGTCCGAGTCCCTCGATTTCCGCCCCACTCTGATCACAGGCCCGGTGCGGCTAGAGCCGCTGACCGAGGCTCATCGCGAGGGCCTCGCCATCGCCGCGGGTCACGTCGAGAT
Organism: Caulobacteraceae bacterium; assembly: GCA_035541575.1. Taxonomy (GTDB): domain Bacteria; phylum Pseudomonadota; class Alphaproteobacteria; order Caulobacterales; family Caulobacteraceae; genus Acaudatibacter. The sequence goes on from DATKMZ010000038.1 coordinate 86,398, forward strand.
CTGGACCCACATGCCGATGGATGGCGTGGGCGAGGCCTTCGACGCCTGGTTCGACCTGTCGCTGTCGCTGGCGCTCGCGGGCCGGGAAGCGGTCTGGGCGGTCCGGACCCTCGACGACGGCGCGCTGGTGGGCAGCACCCGCTATCTGGCGATCGAGCGCCATCATCGCCGGCTCGAGATCGGTCACACCTGGTATGCGCCGAGCGTCTGGGCGAGCCGGGTCAATCCGGCCTGCAAGCTCGCCCTGCTGCGCTACGCCTTCGAGACCTTGAGGTTCAACCGCGTCGAGCTCAAGACCGACATCCTGAACCTCCGCTCCCAGGCCGCGATCGCCAAGCTCGGCGCCGTGCGCGAAGGGGTGTTCCGGGCCCACATGGTCCGCCGCGACGGCAGCCTGAGGGACTCAGTCTACTTCGCGATCGTGCGCGACGACTGGCCGGCGGTGCGCGAGCGGCTGGCGGCGCGGGTCACCCTTCCGATCGCCCAGGCCGCGGAGTAGCGACCATGCGCCAGTGGATGATCGACGCCTTCGCGTCCGCCGCCTTCAAGGGCAATCCGGCCTGCGTGGTCGAACCGTTCGAAGCCTGGCCCGACGCGGGCTGGATGCAGCGCCTCGCCGCCGAGAACAACCAGGCCGAGACGGCCTTCTTGCTCAGAACGGGCGATCCGGCGCGATTTGGGTTGCGCTGGTTCACGCCGGCGCTCGAAGTCCCGCTCTGCGGCCACGCCACCCTCGCCAGCGCGCACATGCTCTTCGTCGAGCTGAGCCTGGCGGCTGACTCCGTGACGTTCGACACCCAGTCCGGGCCGCTCACCGTCCGCACGGCCGGCGCCGGATACCGGATGGATTTTCCGGCCGTTCCGCCCAGCCGGATCGACCCGCCGGCGGGGCTGACGGCGGCCCTCGGCGCTGAGCCGGCCGAAGTCTGGGCGGGGAACTTCATTGTCGCGATCCTGGCCAGCGAGGCTGAGGTGCGCGCGCTCTCGCCCGACCTCGCAGCGCTGAAGCACATCTCGGCGGCGACGACGCAGGGACGTGGCAACGTCGCCGTCAGCGCCCTCGCCGCGCCCGGCGCCGGCTACGATGTCGTCAGCCGCTTCTTCGCACCAGGCTCCGGAATTCCGGAGGACCCGACGACAGGGTCGCTCCACTGCACGCTTGCGCCGCTGTTCGCCGAGAAGCTCGGCCGCCAGCGGATGAGGTTCCACCAGGCCTATCCGGGACGTGGCGGCGATCTCGTCTGCGAAGCGGCGGGCGAGCGGGTGCTGCTCGACGGCGCGGCGGTGACGACGATCGAGGGTCGGCTGCGAGCCGCCGCTCCTTAAGCGGCGGCGACCGCCCGGGCTTCGCCCTGGGGTTCGCTCAGAACACGGCTCATCGCGTCGTAGAGCTTGGAGATCTCGATCGGCTTGGCGACGTGGCCGTCCATGCCGACCGCGAGGTACTCTTCGACCTGGTGCACCAGCGCGTTGGCGGTCAGCGCCAGGATCGGCGTGCGGGCGCGGCCCTCGGCCTTCTCGGCGGCGCGGATCGCCTTGGCGGCCGCGATGCCGTCCATGACCGGCATCTGGATGTCCATCAGGATCACGTCGAAGTCGCCGTCGCGCCAGGCCTCGACGGCGGCGCGGCCGTCGCCAACCAGCGACAGGTCGACGTCCATCGGCTCGACGATCGCCTTCAGCACCTTCTGGTTCACCAGATTGTCTTCCGCGGCCAGCACCCGCACGCTGCGCTGCTGCACGTCGGCGGCAGGCTCGACGACCTCGGCGGCGTCAACCGACGAGCCGCGCGGGAACGGCAGCTCGACGATGAAGGTCGAACCCTGGCCTTCCTCGCTCATCACCGAGATCTGCCCGCCCATGAGCTGAGCGAGCTCGCGGCAGATGGCGAGTCCCAGCCCGGTGCCCCCGTACTGGCGCGTCGTCGAGCTGTCGGCCTGGGTGAACTTCTCGAACAGGGTGAGGATCTTGTCCTGCGGGATGCCGATCCCGCTGTCGGCGATCGAGAGCCGAAGGCCGCCGGCGTCCGCCGTCTCGAACCGCGCCGCGACGTGACCTTCGGCGGTGAACTTGACCGCGTTGGAGACCAGGTTGGCGAAGATCTGCCGCAGCCGGTCGGCGTCGCCGCGCCAGACCCCGCGCGCTTCGGGCGTGACCTCGACGGTGAACGCCAGACCCTTCTCCTGGGCGAGCGCGCTGAAGCCGTCGCGCACCGACTGGGCGACGCGCTCGATGTCGAAGTCCTGTTCGGCGAGCTCCAGCTTGCCGGCCTCGATCTTGGACAGATCGAGCACGTCGTTGAGCACGGCCAGCAGCTGCTCGCCCGATTGCCGGACCACGTCCAGGCGCTCGCGCTGAGAGTCCGAGAGATCGCCGCGGTCCATCACCTCGGCCATCGCCAGCACGCCGTTCAGCGGCGTGCGGATCTCGTGGCTCATGTTGGCCAGGAACTGCGACTTGGCGATGCTGGCCGCGTTGGCCGCGTCGCGCGCTTCCATCAGCTCTTCGAGCGTCTCGCAGAGTTCCTGGTGGTTGGCGTCGATCTGCGTCAGCAGGTCGTTGAACGTCGTGGTGAGCCGCAGGAACACGTCGTCGTCGGCGGCGTGCGGGTCGAGACGGCGAAACTCGCCGCTCGAGGCGACCTGCGCCATCGCGCGCGACAGCCGCTCGATCGGCGCCGTGACCCGGCGCGACAGGCTTTGCGCCACGAACAGCGCGATGCCGCTGGCGCCGAAGAAAAGCGCGCCGGTCAGGGCGAGGAAGCGGGGCAGCAGGCCGACGATCGTGGGCTCGTGCGCACGCACGGTGACTTGGCCGATGGTGTGACCGCCGATCGTCATCGGCGCGGAGACGGCGCTTACCGGGCCGGTCTCGGCGCGCTTGCCTGGCGGGGCGACGAAGTAGACCAGCGTGTCGCCGCGCGCGTCCGCCAGTCGCACATCGACCAGGCCGTGCGCGGCGGCGGCCGCAGCGACGTCATGTTGCAGGCCGGCGCGATCCCCGGCCGCCGCGTCGGGCGCCGCGGTCGAAGCGATGACGCTGGCGAGCGTGGTCTCTTCGAGGCGCGCCTGCTGCTTGCTGACGCTCCATTGCTGCAGCATGAACGAAATACAGGCGGCGACCAGGACGGCGACCGTCGTGATGATCGCCACGCTGGCGACCCGCGCCTGGAACGGCGGCCTGTTACGCTCTCTCATCGCGGGTCCGACATAGTTAACGTGCGCGGATCTACCGCACCCATTCCTGGCTATACCTGCCCATTCCTAACGTTTCGCTTCCGGCGTGCGCTTTTTCCGTTGGACACGTCGTAAGGTTTCATTTACGGTAAATCATTCCTTGGGGTTAAGGGGATCGACCGTGGACAAAGTTTTTGTGGCGAAGCGCATCGCGGCCAAGCTTCGGGGCACCGAGCACGCGATCGATGCGGCCGTCGTGGAAGCGACCGAACTGATGAGCGACATGATCCGCGGCCGGATCGAGACGAACATCTCGGCAGTGGCGACCGACGCGGCGATGGCGAAGGTGGCGGCTGCGATCGCCGCTCTCTCCGAAGCGCGCACGGCGATGGTGGAGGCTCACGCCGCCGCCGACGAGCTGCGCCTGCGCCTCGGCATCCGCACCCGGATGGACGGCGTCGAGAACAAGGCGGACGACGCTCCGCCCCAAGTGACAGGCCTTAAGGACGTCGCCTAACCTTACCGACGTTTCTTCGGTTTTAACCGTTTTGCGCCTCTAGCTGCCGCAGCTAGAGGCGCAATTCATGTATATCTTCGGCTATCATATACTTGCAGTTGCGCTGTGGGGCGCCATCCTCGCAGTCTCCGCCTTTGCGTTCTGGAAAGGCGATATTGCCGTCCGGCTCGCCGCGCTGACCCATCTCTCCGTCCAGGTCGTCACGCTCCTGATTAACCCCAAGTTCGGCGATATCGGCAGCGAGTCCGCGTTGCTCGCCGTCGACTTCGCTTCGGCCGTGATCTTCTTGCTGCTGGCGGTGCGCTTCGCCAATCTCTGGATCGGCGCGGCGATGATACTGCAAGCCGCGCAGTTCTCGCTCCACGCCTACTACCTGGTGATGGAGCTGCCGCACGACCGCCTGCACGCCTGGATCAACAACACCTGCGACGCGGCGATCCTGATCTGCATCCTGGTCGGGACAGTCCTGGCGATCCGCCGCCGCGCCACCCTCCGCCAGGAGGCGGCCGAGCTCGAAATGCGGCGTCAGCAGCGAACCTCCCCGTCGCCTTAGAATTTCCTGCTTGCCTTGCGGTGCGAACCGGCGTTCTTGCGCGCCGGGCCACGCCCTCCCAACGGGGCGCAGCCCATCTGCAAGGATGGGAGACATCGCTGTGAACACCCTCGCCAAGCCGGCCATGCGGCCGGCCCGCGCTGAATTTTCCTCCGGCCCGTGCGCCAAGCGCCCCGGCTGGTCCCCCGAAAATCTGAGCTCCGCCGTCGTCGGCCGCTCGCACCGGTCCAAGCCCGGCAAGGCGCGCCTGCAGGCCGCGATCGATCAGACGCGGACCGTGCTGCAGGTGCCCGCCAACTACCTGATCGGGATCGTGCCCGCCTCCGACACCGGCGCCGTCGAGATGGCGCTCTGGTCGCTGCTGGGCCCAAGGCCGGTGCAACTGCTGGCGTTCGAGAGCTTCGGCAAGGACTGGGTCACCGACGTGGTCAAGGAGCTGAAGCTGGACGCCGAGGTGCTCGACGCGCCTTACGGCCAGCTGCCGGACCTTTCCAAAGTGCGCCCGGACGCCGATCTTGTCTTCACCTGGAACGGCACGACGTCTGGCGTGCGGGTGCCGAACGGCGACTTCATCGCCAAAGGCCGCTCGGGCCTGACCATCTGCGACGCCACCAGCGCCTGCTTCGCGCAGGCGCTCGACTGGGCCAAGCTCGATGTCGTCACCTTCTCCTGGCAGAAGGCGCTCGGCGGCGAGGCCGCGCACGGGATGCTGATCCTCTCGCCCCGCGCGGTCGAGCGGCTCGAGAGCCACAAGCCGGCCTGGCCGATGCCGAAGATCTTCCGCCTGACCAAGGGCGGCAAGGTGAACGCCGAGATCTTCGAAGGCTCGACCATCAACACGCCGTCGCTGCTCTGCGTCGAGGACTATCTCGACACGCTGAAATGGGCGGCCTCGATCGGCGGCCTCGCCGAGCTGATGCGGCGCGCCGACGAGAACCTGCGGGTGCTCGAAGACTGGGTCGCCAAGACGCCCTGGGTCGACTTCCTGGCCGCCGACAGGGCCACCCGCTCGAACACCTCGGTGTGCCTCAAGGTCGTCGCCCCGCAGATCACGTCGCTGCCCGACGAGGCGCAGGCCGACTTCGCCAAGAAGCTGGCGTCGCTGCTCGAGAAGGAAGGCGTCGCCCTCGATATCGGCGGCTACCGCGACGCACCGCCGGGTCTTCGCATCTGGTGCGGCGCCACCGTCGAGACCGAAGACCTGCGCGCCCTGACGCCCTGGCTCGACTGGGCCTACGCCACCCTCGCCGCCGAGCTCTCGCCGGCTTGATCCCTCGCGCCCCTTCGTCGGCTTCGCCGACACTTTCCCCTGAGGGGGAAGAGAGCGCGATCCTTCTCCTCCCCCGCTGAAAGACGGGAGAGGGGGACCGCGAAGCGGTGGAGGGGCCCCTCGCTCCAAGGATTTCCAAGATGCCCACGCCCAAAGTCCTCATCGCCGACCAGCTTTCGCCCGCCGCGGTCGAGATCTTCCGCATGCGCGGCGTCGACGCCGACGTCCGCACGGGCCTCGCCAAGGACGAGCTGATCAAGATCGTCGGCGGCTACGACGGTCTCGCCGTCCGCTCCGCCACCAAGGCCGACAAGGACGTCCTCGCCGCCGCCAAGCGGCTGAAAGTGATCGGCCGCGCCGGGATCGGCGTCGACAACATCGACGTCCCCGCCGCTACCGCCGCCGGCGTCGTGGTCATGAACACGCCGTTCGGCAACTCGATCACCACCGCCGAGCACGCGATCGCGATGATGTTCGCGCTCGCCCGTCAGCTCCCCGCCGCCGACGCCTCCACCCAGGCCGGCAAGTGGGAGAAGAACCGGTTCATGGGCGTCGAGCTCTACGGCAAGACGCTCGGCCTGATCGGCGCCGGGAACATCGGCTCGATCGTCGCCGACCGCGCCAACGGCCTGAAGATGCACGTCCTCGCCTACGACCCGTTCCTCTCGCCCGATCGGGCTGTGGAGATCGGCGTCGAGAAGGTCGAGTTCGACGACCTGCTGGCGCGCGCCGACATCATCACGCTGCACACGCCGCTGACCGACAAGACCCGCAACATCCTCTCGGCCGAGGCGATCGCGAAGGCCAAGAAAGGCGTGATGATCGTCAACTGCGCCCGCGGGGGCCTCGTTGACGAGGCGGCGCTCCGCGCGGCGCTGGAGAGCGGCCAGGTCGGCGGCGCGGCGTTCGATGTCTTCGTCGAGGAGCCGGCGAAGGCGAACCCCCTCTTCGGCGCTCCGAATTTCGTCGCCACGCCCCACCTCGGCGCTTCGACCAACGAGGCGCAGGAGAACGTCGCGCTGCAGGTCGCCGAGCAGATGAGCGACTACCTGCTGACGGGCGCGGTCACCAATGCGCTCAACAGCCCCTCGGTCACGGCCGACGAGGCGCCGAAGCTGAAGCCGTTCGTCGCGCTGGCCGAGAAGCTCGGCGCGTTCGCCGGGCAAATGATCGACGCCGGCCTCAAGGGCGTCGACATCGCCTACGAGGGCGAGGTGGCGAACCTCAACGTCAAGCCGCTCTCGGCCGCCGCGCTCGCCGGGTTCCTGCGGCCGATGCTGTCGGAGGTGAACATGGTCTCCGCGCCTGCGGTCGCGAAGGAGCGCGGGATCACGATCTCGGAGTCGCGGCAGGACACCTCTCCGGTCTACGACAGCCTGATCCGCATCACCGTTACGACCGAGATGGGCCGCCGAGCCTTCGCTGGCGCGGTGATCGCGGGAGGCCCGCGGATCGTCGAGGTGAAGGGCATGGACCTCGACGCGGCGTTCGCGCCCTCGATGCTCTACGTCAACAACCTCGACAAGCCGGGCTTCATCGGCGCGCTCGGCGGCCTCTTGGGCGAGGCGGGGGTCAACATCGCGACCTTCAACCTCGGCCGCGTCGGCGCCGGGGACGATGCGGTGGCCTTGATCGGTGTCGACCAGGCGCCGGACGCAGCCCTGCTCGGGCGGATCAAGGCCCTGCCGCACGTGAAGGAAGCGCGCGCGCTGAAGTTCTGATAGGGCGCGGGAATGGCTGAGCGTCATTCCCGCATCACGCCTGCGGGCCGAGCCGTCTGGCTCACCGAGCGACTCTGGCGGGCGGCTGCGGGCCTGCCGGCGCGGCGCGTGGCGATCGCCGATATCGCCGAGTTCGACCAGGACTGCTGGTTCGGCGATCGGCATGTCCCCACCTGCCGCGCCGTCGCCGAGCACGCGCGGCGGATCTCGGCGGCGGACCTGTCGCACCCGATCATCCTTTCCAGCGATGGGCGCCTGATGGACGGCGGCCATCGCATCGCCAAGGCCTGGCTCGCGGGGATGAGCGAGATCGACGCGGTGCGCTTCGAGACCGATCCCGAGCCGGACGAGTTGACGCCGCTGGACTGAGATCCTTGCGTGGTTCGAGACGCGCCTGACGGCGCTCCTCACCATGACGAACGGGGTGGCGTCCCGCTCTCGTCATCCTGAGAAGCCCGCGCAACGGGCGTCTCGAAGGACGCACAGCCAGCCTGTGACTCCGTGGCGGCCTTGACTCTGCGTCGCCCAGGTCTAGAACAAAAAGAGAACTTTGGCGTTTAACGGACATGCCCGCCGCACCGCAACCTCGTCTGGCCGCCTTGCGCGCCGAGATCGCCGCCCTGGAGCGCGGCGCGCGGCTCGACGCTGAGACGCTGTCGATCGGCGATGCGCGCCTCGATGGCCGGCTGCCAGGCGGCGGGCTGGCGCTCGGGGCCTGGCATGCCTTCGCCGGCGAAGGGCTCGAGATCGAGACCGCCGCGGCGAGCGCCGCCTTCGTCGCGCGCCTCGCCGTCCCGCTTGCCCGCCGCGGCGAGCTCGTCTGGGTGATGCGGCGCGACGACCTGCACGCGCCGGGGCTCGCCGGCCTCGGCCTGCCGGCCGACCGGCTGATCCTGGTCTGTGCGCCAGGCGAGGCCGAGGCGCTGGCGGTGATGGAGGACGCCCTGCGAACGAAGGGCGTCGCCGCCGTGTTTGGCGAGGTCGACGAGGTCGATCTGGTCGCCGGCCGGCGGCTGCAGCTCGCCAGCGAGCAGAGCGGGGCAGTCGGCTTCGTGCTGCGTCGCCGGCCCTACGGCGGCGCGGGCCGCGCGGCGACCCATCCGGCCGCGGCGAGCCGCTGGACCATCGCTCCGGCGCCCAGCGAGCCCGCGCCCGGCGAGCCCGGCCTCGGCGCGCCGCGCTGGCGCGTCCGGCTTGAGCGCTGCCGGGGCGGGCGCACAGGGGACTGGATCCTCGAAGCTTCGGAGGACGACGATGCCGCGCATCCTTTCCGTCTGGTCGCCGAACTGGGCGATCGCGACGCACCGGCGCCGCTTCGGCTCATCGCCTGAACACCCCTCTCCCTTGAGAGGAGGGGACGGGGGCGGGGGTCTGGCCGGACCAGGCTCGCTGCCTACGGCAGCCTCACAGCTCGATCGTTCCTCCCCCCCACCCCTGGCCCCTCCCCTCAAGGGGGAGGGGGGATTCGCCTTGATCGCCGCCGAGCGTGGCGTGCGCCGGCTCTATGCGGTCGACCCGGCCGCCGCGGCGCTCGGGCTCTACGTCGGCCAGAAGGCGACCGACGCGATGGCGCTGGTTCCGGAGCTTCAGACCGCCGACGCCGATCCCGAGGGCGACCTCGCCGCGCTCCAGACTCTCGTCCACTGGTGCGTCCGCTTCTCGCCCGCTGTCGCGGCCGATCCGCCGGACGGTCTATTTCTCGACGTCACCGGCGTCGCCCACCTCTGGGGGGGCGAGTCGGCGATGCTGGGCGACCTTCTCCTCCGGCTGGGGCGGCAGGGGATCCCGGCGCGTGGCGCGATCGCCGGCTCGCCGGGCGCCGCCTGGGCGCTCGCGCGATTCGGCGACGGCGCGGTCATCGCCCCGCCTGGCGCGGAGGCCGAACTGCTCGCTCAGGTCCCGGTCACGGGCCTCAGGCTCGAGCCCGAGACCGCGGCCCAGCTCGTGCGGCTGGGCCTCGCCCGGATCGGCCAGCTCGAGCGCCTGCCGCGGGGCCAGCTCGCCCGGCGCTTCGGCGCCGGCCTGCTGCGGCGCCTCGACCAGGCGCTGGCGAGGACCGAGGAAGCGCTCGGCTTCAGCCGCCCGCCGACCCCCTGGTTCGCCCGCCTCGCCTTCGCCGAGCCGATCAGCGCGCCCGAGGACCTGGCCCGCGCCAGCCGCGACATCGCCGAGCGCCTCTGCGCGCGCCTCGCGGCCGAGGGGCAGGGCGCGACCCGCTTCGAGCTCGCCTTCCACCGCCTCGACGGCAAGGCCGAGCGGCGCTGCGTCGGGCTCTCGCTGCCGGGCCGCGATGCGGCCGCGATCGCCCGCCTCTTCGCGCCGATGCTCGAAACCGTCGACCCAGGCTTCGGCATCGAAGTGGTGACGCTCGCCTGCGAGCGCGTCGAGCCGCTGCCCGAGCGCCAGATAGGGCTCGAGACGATCGGCGAGATCGCCCGCGAGGACGGGATCGCCCCGCTGGTGGATCGTCTCGCCAACCGCCTTGGCGAAGATCGGGTCTGGCGCGCCGCGCCCTATTCCAGCCATGTCCCCGAGCGCGCCGTCGTCCGCCGCGCGCCGTTCGCGCCGGGCGCCGGCGAGGGCTGGCGGCGTGACCAGCCCCGGCCGGTGCGCCTTTTCGCGCGCCCGGAGCCGGTCGAGGCGACCGCGCGCGTGCCCGACGACCCGCCGATCTTCTTCCGCTGGCGCGGCCAGCTGCGCCGGGTGAAACGCGCCGAGGGGCCGGAACGGATCGCCGAGGAATGGTGGCGCCGCCCCCCGGGCGAGACCCAGCCCTCGCACGTACGCGACTACTACCGCATCGAGGATGAGACCGGCGCGAGATACTGGCTCTTCCGCGCCGGCCTCTACGACGGCGAGGAAATGCCCAAGTGGTGGCTGCATGGACTGGGATGACTCTTCCCCTCCCCGTCGAGGGCAGGGGCCAGGGGTGGGGGGCATCGGCCGCGTCCGCGATGACCTTCCCGCCACGCGTCGGATCGGCGGCCCCACGAACGTCCGCCTCGCACGCCGGCTACGCAACGACCCGACCCAATACGAACGCAAGCTCTGGGGTTGGCTGAGGACACTGCGGCGGACCCACAGACTGCACTTCCGACGCCAGATTCCGATCGGCCGTTTTGTCGCTGACTTCGGCTGTCACAGCGCGAGGCTGTTGATCGAGCTCGACGGTCCGTTCCATGACGCCGAACGGGACCGCGGGCGCGACACCTGGTTTGCTGAGGCCGGCTATCGCGTGCTGCGGTTTTCGAATGAGGCGGCGGCCTACCAATGGGATCGGGTCGTCACGGAGATCGCCGGCGTGCTGGGCGTTTCGGTCGCCGGGCAAGGCTGGTTGCTGCAGACCCCCACCCCCGACCCCTCCCCTCAAGGGGGAGGGGAGGTATGACCCGTTACGCCGAGCTGCAGTGCGTCACCAACTTCTGCTTTCTGCGCGGGGCGTCGAGGGCGGAGGAGCTGGTGGTCACGGCCAAGGCGCTGGGGCTCTCAGCCCTGGCGGTCTGCGACCGCAACACCCTGGCCGGCGTCGTCCGCGCCCACGTCAAGGCCAAGGAGCTGGGCCTGAAGTTCGTCCTCGGCTGCCGGCTCGACTTCGCCGACGGCGCGCCGAGCGTGCTCTGCTACCCCACCGACCGCGCGGCCTACGGGCGGCTGACCAGGCTGCTCACTGTCGGCCAGATGCGGGCCGGGAAGGGCGAGTGCGAGCTCGCCTGGGACGACCTCGTGGCCCACGGCGAGGGCCAGCTCGTCATCGTGGTCCCGCCGCGGACGATCGACGACGCCTTCGAGCGCGCTCTGGCCCGCGCCGTCGGTGATTTTCCCGGCCGCGTCTGGCTCGCCGCGAGCCGGGTCTACGGGGCGCGGGACCTGAAGCGCATCGCCGCGCTCGACGCGCTCGCGCGCCGCGCCGGCGCGCCGATGGTGGCGACCGGCGACGTGCTCTACCACGCCCCAGAACGGCGGCCGCTGCAGGACGTGATGACCTGCATCCGCGAGAAGTGCTCCATCCGCGACGCCGGCTTCCGGCTCGAGGCCAACGCCGAGCGGCACCTGAAGTCGCCCGAGGAGATGGACCGCCTCTTCGCCCGCTGGCCCGAAGCCGTGGCGCGCTCGCTCGAGATCACCGATCTCTGCGGCTTTTCGCTCGACCAGCTGCGCTACGAATACCCGGACGAGCCGGTGCCGCCCGGCAAGACCGCGATCGGCCACCTGCGAGATCTCGCCTGGGCCGGCGCCGCCTGGCGCTACCCCGAAGGCGTGCCGAAGAAAGTCGCCGATCTCCTCGAGAAGGAGCTCGCGCTGATCGAGGAGCTCAACTACCCGAACTACTTCCTGACCGTGCACGACATCGTCAAATGGGCGCGCGAGCAGGGCATCCTCTGCCAGGGTCGCGGCTCGGCCGCCAATTCGTCCGTGTGCTTCTGTCTCGGCGTCACGGCGGTCGATCCCTGCAAGCCCGACCACGATGTGCTCTTCGAGCGCTTCATCTCCAAGGAGCGCGACGAGCCGCCCGACATCGACGTCGACTTCGAGCACGAGCGGCGCGAGCTCGTCATGCAGTACGTGTACGAACGATATGGCCGCCACCGCGCCGCCATCTGCGCGACGGTGATCCAC
>DATKMZ010000039.1:0-16651 GCA_035541575.1 Caulobacteraceae bacterium
CTTCGCCAAGGCGGCCACCTTCCGCCGCCGCGACCGCAGCCAGACTATCCGCGGTCCGCTCGACCTCGTGGCGGCGGTGTTCGACGCCGGCCGGCGGGGGCTCACGATCCAGCGTTACAAGGGCCTCGGCGAGATGAACCCGGAGCAGCTCTGGGAAACGACGCTCGACTCCAACGCGCGCACGTTGCTGCAGGTGAAGGTCAGCCACGCCGACGACGCCGACGACATGTTCACGCGCCTGATGGGCGACCTCGTCGAACCCCGGCGCGACTTCATCCAGGACAACGCCCTGGACGCCGAGGTGGATATCTGAAGACGGTGCGCGAGGGGCGACCCTCCGCTCCGTCGCGCTTCGCATCGCTTCGCGACGTTCGCGTGCGACACCTCCCCTCACTCCGCGAGGGGAGGAGCACAGCTCGGCTATTCGCTCTTCCCCCCGCTAGCGGGGGGAAGTGTCGCAGGCGAGCCGCGCGAGCGGCGATGCGCGACGATGGGGGGATCCTCGCCGATGCGCATCAGGATCGCGTCTGCGACTGCGGCGACATCAGCCATCACGTCAGACGCAGGGATCCGCATCACGTGCAGACCTTGCGACTTGAGCCACGCGTCGCGGCGCTCGTCGCGATCGGGCTGGTCTCCGACGCCATGGCCCTCGCCGTCGATCTCGATCACCAGCTTCGCGGCCGGGCAGTAGAAGTCTAGGACATAACGCCCGACCGGATGCTGCCGGCGGAACTTCAGGCCGGCGATCGTTCGGCCCCTGAGCTGAGTCCAGAGCAACACCTCCGGCGCGCTCATGTTCGACCGCAGGTCCCGCGCCCGATCGACAATCGTCGCCGGTTCCTCGTCGCGGAGGACGCGCAGTACGGCGTCGCCGTATCGGGCAAGCTTGACCTCGCCGAAGCCGCCGATCCGCGCGAGCGATTCCAGCGTCGTCGGCCTTTCCCGCACGATCTCCGCCAGCGTGCGGTCGGCGAAGATGACGTAGGGGGGGACGGACTGGCGGGCGGCTTCGGCGCGGCGCCAGACGCGCAGGGTCTCGAACAGCGGCGCGTCGTGCGCCAAGATCTCGATCGGCGTCGCACCACCGCGGCGACGGCGCGGACGTCCTGAGCGGGTGGTGGGATCGAGCGGCTCGGGCGGCCGGCGCATCGTGAGGCGCGTCTGGCCGCGGTAGACCGCGCGCACGGCGGCCGGATCGCCAAGGCCCAGCAGCGGGCGGCCATCGTTGGGATCTTCCACCAGCAACCCTTCGAACAGCAGCTGGTCGATCAGGTCGCGCCAACCGGCAGGGCTGAACTCGCGCCCGACGCCGAACGTGGAGAGCTGCGCTTCGAAGTCGCTCACCTCCTTGGTCTTGCCGAGGAGGTGGTCGACGATCCGCCCGCGGCCGTAGCGTCCGCCCAGCCGATGCACCGCCGAGAGCGCCTTCTGCGCCGCAAGGGTCGCGTCGGTTCCCTCCACGGGGTGGAGGCAGATGTCGCAGACGCCGCAGGGCTCGACGTCCTCCTCGCCGAAATAGCGCCGCACCGCCGCAGCGCGGCAGGCCGCGCCGTCGAGCATCGCGTAGAGCTGGCGCACCTTGCGCACCTGCACCTGGCGCACCTCGTCCGGGAGGTCGCGGCTGGCGATCCGCCTCAGCGCCCAGGCCATGTCGGCCGGGCCATAGAGCGTGATCCCTTCCGCCGGCGCGCCGTCGCGGCCCGCGCGGCCGATCTCCTGCCAATAGGCCTCGATCGAGGCGGGCGGATCGGCGTGGATCACGAAGCGGACGTCGGGCTTGTCGATCCCCATCCCGAACGCGATGGTCGCCACCATCACCGCGCCGTCCTCGGCGAGGAACCAGGCGAGGCGCTCGCTGCGGACGTGGCGGTCGAGCCCTGCGTGGTAGGCGCGCGCGGAGATGCCCTGCGCGGCGAGCTCCGCCGCCAGCTTTTCGCTCCCTTCGCGGGTTCCCGAATAGACGATCCCGGAGCGGCCCGGCCGCGCGGCCACGAGCTCCGCGACGCGGCGAGCGCCCCGCCCGTGCTTGCGCTCGGCGGCCAGCGCCAGCTCGGGGCGCGCGAAGCTGGCGACGAACTCGCGCGCGTCGCCGAGGCGCAGCTCGGCGCGGATGTCGGCGCGGGTGCGGGCGTCGGCGGTGGCGGTCAGCGCCAGGCGCGGGACGCCCGGGAACAGCTCCGCCAGGCGGCCGAGCGCGCGGTAGTCGGGCCGGAAGTCGTGGCCCCACTGGCTGACGCAGTGCGCCTCGTCGATCGCGATCAGGCTGAGCTCGAGGTCGCGCAAGCGTCGCATCACCGGCTCGCTCATCAGCCCTTCGGGGGCGACGTAGAGCAGCTTCAGCTCGCCCGCCTCGATCCGCCGCCAGGCGTCGTCGCGCTCGGCGAGGCTGAGGTTGGAATCCATCCGCGCGGCGGCGACGCCGGCCTGCTTCAGCGCCTCGACCTGGTCGCTCATCAGCGCGATCAGCGGCGAGACGACGAGCGCCAGGCCCGGGCGGATCAGCGCCGGGACCTGATAGCAGACGCTCTTGCCGCCGCCGGTCGGCAACACGGCGAGCGCGTTGCGCCCGGCCAGCGCCTCGCCCACGACGCCGGCCTGCAGGCCGCGGAAGTCGGCGTGGCCGAACACGCGCCGCAGGACGTCGCGGGCGGAATCGAGGGCATGGGACATCGGGCCGGTATCGCAAGCACGCCCGGCCTGCGCCAGCGCCGAAGCGCCGCGCAGGGGCGCTTTCGCCGCAGGCTTAACGACGGTTAACCCTCCTTCAATCGGCTGGAGCGTCCGATGCGCATGAGCTAAGAGCCCCAGGCGGGGAACGGGCGCTCTCTTCGAGACGCGAACGCGAAGCGGACGACGATCTAAGCATGGCGAGAAGCCCGGGCGCGCCCCGCCCCAGACGCACCCCTTTGCAGGCGCTGATCTACTGGTCCCTCGTGCTCGGGGTCTGGGGGGCGATCTTCATCGTCGGGTTCCTGGCGGTGTTCGCCACCGATCTGCCCGACACCTCGACGCTCTACCAGGTCAAGCGCCAGCCCTCGATTTCCTACCTCGACCGCTCGGGCGCGGTCGTCGCCGTGCGCGGCAGCCAGGCCTCGCCGCCGGTCGACGTCGACCAGCTGCCGCCCTACGTGCCCGCGGCCTTCGTCGCCATCGAAGACCGCCAGTTCTACCACCACTTCGGGTTCAACCCGTGGGGGATGCTGCGGGCCGAGTTCTACAATCTCACCCATCATGGATCGACGCTGCAGGGCGGCTCGACCATCACCCAGCAGCTGGCGCGCAATCTGTTCCTGACACCGACGCAGAGCATCCGCCGCAAGGCGCAGGAGCTGATTCTGGCGGTCTGGCTTGAGACCAAGTTCTCGAAGAAGCAGATCCTGGCGCTCTATCTCAACCGGGTGAACTTCGGCGGCGGCGCCTACGGCATCGAGGCGGCCTCGCAGCGCTACTTCAACAAGCCCGCCTCGCAGCTGACGCTCGGCGAGGCGGCGCTGCTGGCGGCCACCATGAAGGGGCCATCGCGCTACAACCCCGCGGCCAACGGCGACCGCGCCGCCAAGCGCGCGACCGCCGTGCTGAACGCGATGGTCGAGACCGGCGCGATCACCCCGGCGCAGCGCGACGCGGCCTTCGCCCAGCCGGTGCACGTCTCGGCGACGCTCGCCAGCCAGCGGGCGCAGTATTTCACCGACTGGCTCGACGGCCAGGTGCGCGCCCTGATCGGCAAGGAGCCGACCGAGGACCTCGTGGTCGAGACCACGCTCGACCTGCCGCTGCAGGCGCTGGCCGAGCAGTCGCTCAGGGCCGGCGTCGCGGCGCACGCCGATCAGGGCGTCCAGCAAGGCGCGCTCGTCGCGCTCGACGGCGAGGGGCGCATCCGAGCCTACGTCGGCGGCGACTCCTACGCCGACAGCCAGTTCGACCGCGCGACCCAGGCGCAGCGTCAGGCCGGCTCGTCGTTCAAGCCGTTCGTCTACCTGACCGCGATGGAGGCTGGCCACACGCCGGCCGAGCAGGTGGTCGACGAGCCGATCACGATCGGCAACTGGTCGCCGAAGAACTACACCGGCAAGTATCTCGGCCCGATCACACTGCAGACCGCCCTCGCGGAGTCGGTCAACACCGTCGCGGCGCGGCTCGCCAACGAGGTCGGCACCAACAACGTGGCGGCCACCGCCCACCGGCTCGGCATCAGCTCGCAGATCCAGACCGACCCTTCGATGGCGCTAGGGGCGGTCGAGGTGACTCCGCTTGAGATGGCCGAGGCCTACGACGCGTTCGCCAATGGCGGCTACCGAGCCCACGCTTACGGCGTCGAGCGCATCCGCACCGCGAGCGGTCAGGTGCTCTATGACCACAGCGTCGACAAGGCCGCCGCCCAGCAGGTCATCGGCCAGCCGGCGCTCGCGGAGATGGCGCAAATGATGCGCCAGGTGGTCGCGAGCGGCACAGGCGCACGAGCCAAGATCGGCGGCTACGACCTCGCCGGGAAGACCGGCACCACCAGCGACTACCGCGACGCCTGGTTCGTCGGCTTCACCGGCGGCTTCGTCACCGCCGTCTGGGTCGGGCGCGACGACAACACGCCGATGAAGCGCGTCACCGGCGGCGGCGCGCCGGCGGAAATCTGGCGGGGCTTCATGGCCCCGGCGCTGCCGCGCCTGCAGGCGCAGGCGATCCCCGGCGGCGCGCCCCTCAACCCGCCGGATGTGATCGGCAACCTGCTCGACGGCGGCAATGCGACGGCGCCGTCGCCCGACATCCCCGACGAAGCGCCCCCGCCACAGCCCCCGCCCGCTGGCCCGCAGGAGCAACGGATTCCGTTCTGAGTCAGCTGAACGCGTGCAGCATCGCGCCGTTGGCGCGCAGCCAGGCGCGGTGCGGGCGCTCGTCGCCGACCAGCCGGCGCACCTCGGCCCAGAACGCAGGCCCGTGGTGGGGGTGCAGGAGGTGCGCGCACTCGTGGGCGGCGACGTAGTCGGCGACCGCGGGCGGGGCGAGCGCGAGACGCCAGGAGAGCCGGATCGAGGGGGGGCGGCGCTTGTCGCCGGGCGTGCACGAGCCCCAGCGGGTCTGCGCATCGCCGATCGCGAACGTCGGCGTGGCGACGCCGAGCCGGCGGCAATGGTGCTCGAGCCGCGGTGCGAACCACGCGCGCGCCTCGCGCTTCACGAGATCGACCACGGCCCGCCCGTAGGCCGCCTCGTCGGCCGCGAGCGCGATCTTCTTGCCACGCTCCCACGCGATCGCCTCGAGGCTCGCCCGGCCCGGCGCGCGGCGGAGGACGCAGGCGTCGCCGAAGACCGTGATCCGGAGCCCGGGCGCCAGCCGCGTCGGCGGCGTCAGCTCGGCCGCCCGTTCGGCGATCCATTCGAGGCGCTCGTGCGCGAACGCCGCGGCCTCGGCCAGCCGGCGCGGAGAGGGCGCGATGGCCAGCACCTCGCCCTTGGCGCGGTCGACCCGCAGCGAGACGCGCCGCGCGCGGCGGCTGACCGTGAGTCGGACCTTGGCGGCGCCGACCTCGATCACGTCGCCGTCTGCATGGCGAATCGCACGCTGGAACATGTCTCTCCAGCTAGCCCTTACACGTTTTCGGCGAAATACCTTT
This sequence comes from Caulobacteraceae bacterium, assembly GCA_035541575.1. GTDB lineage: Bacteria > Pseudomonadota > Alphaproteobacteria > Caulobacterales > Caulobacteraceae > Acaudatibacter. The sequence goes on from DATKMZ010000039.1 coordinate 5,612, forward strand.
CGCTTCGCGACCGAAAAACAGCGGCTTGCGCTTCCCCGAAGGCGCCGGCTTAGGATTCGAAGTCGAGGTACGATCGAGGGAGAGGATGTCGTGCGGGACCTGATCATTCGCGGAGGGACCATCGTCGACGGCTCGGGCGGGACGCCGTTCGAGGGCGACGTCGCGATCGACGGCGACCGGATCGTCGAGGTGGGGAAGGTTGCTGGCGAGGCGAAGCGCGAGATCGACGCGCGCGGGATGCTGGTGACGCCCGGGTTCGTCGACATCCACACCCACTACGACGGCCAGGCGACCTGGGATCCGCTGCTGGCGCCCTCCAGCTGGCACGGCGTGACGACCGCGGTGATGGGCAACTGCGGCGTCGGCTTCGCGCCAGTGCGGCCCGACCAGCACCAGTTCCTGATCGAGCTGATGGAAGGGGTCGAGGATATCCCGGGCTCGGCGCTGGCCGAGGGCATCGACTGGCGGTGGGAGCGCTTCCCCGAGTATCTCGACGCGCTCGAGGCCAAGCCGCGCGCGATCGACGTCGGCACGCAGGTGCCGCATGGCGCCGTGCGCGCTTACGTGCTCGGCGAGCGCTGCAACACCGACTACGTGCCGAACGAAGCCGAGATCGCTCAGATGGCGGCGCTGGTGCGCGAAGGCGTCGAGGCCGGCGCGCTCGGCTTTTCCACCTCGCGCACGCTGCTGCACCGCGACGTGCGCGGCGTCCACGTCCCGGGCACGTTCGCCGGCTCGGACGAGATGCTGGCGCTCGGCATGGCGATGAAGGGCCTGCGCCACGGCGTCTATGAGCTTGTCTCCGACCACCTCGGCGACGACGACGAGTGGGAGTGGGTCAAGACGTTCGCCCGCGAGAGCGGCCTGCCGGTGACCCTCGTGGCAACCTCAGCCGGCGCCTACCAAGGCGACAAGATGTACAACATCGCCGAGGAGGCGCGCGTCCAGGGCATGGAGATCCGCCCGCAGATCGCCGGACGTCCGACCGGCGTGCTGCACGGGCTGACCTCCAGCCTCAACATCTTCGCTAGCCATCCGACCTACCGCCGCGACATCGCCCACCTGCCGCTCGCGGAGAAGGTGGCGATGATGAAGAAGCCGGAGGTCCGCGCCGCGCTGCTGGCCGAGGCGCCGACGTTCCGCAATGGGCCGATGGCGCTCGGGTCGGATGACTTCCTCTACCGGGTCTTCCCGCTCGGCGAACGTCCCGACTACGAGCCGGACCGCGCCGCCAGCGTCGGCGGCCTGGCCGAGGCCGCGGGCGTCTCGCCGAAGGAGATGATGTATGACCTGCTGCTCCGTGAGGGCGGGCGCGAGCTGTTCTACCAGCCGCTCGGCGGCTACGTGACCTACAACTTCGACTTCTTCCGCAAGAACATGCAGCACCCGAACGTGGTGTTCGGGCTCTCCGACGGCGGCGCCCACTGCGGGGTCATCGCCGACGCCGGCATGCCGACCTTCATCCTCACCCACTGGGGCCGCGACCGGACGAAGGGCGAGCGCTTCCCGCTGGAGTTCCTGGTCCGCAAGCTGACCCGCGACACCGCGATGGCCTACGGCCTCTCCGACCGCGGCCAGCTCAAGCCGGGCCTGCTGGCCGACGTCAACGTGATCGACTTCGACAAGCTGCGGCTCTACCGGCCTGAGGCGGTCTACGACCTGCCGGCGGGCGGACGCCGGCTCGTCCAGCGCGCGTCCGGCTACCGCCACACGGTCAAGTCCGGTCAGGTGACGTTCCAGGATGGCGAGCACACCGGCGCGTTGCCCGGTTCGCTGGTGCGCGGCGGCCGCGAGGCGCGCATACTGTCGTAGAAGCGGAGGCGTCGATGGGCGCGGAGCATTTCGATCTTCAGCCGCTGGACGCCACGTTCGGCGCGGTCGTCACCGGCATGAAGCTGGCCGAGATCGACGACGGCGCCTTCGCCGAGCTCTACGACGCCTGGCTCGACTATGCCCTCTTGATCTTCCCCGGCCAGCATCTGGCGCGCGACGAGCAGATCGCGTTCGCCAGGCGTTTCGGCCCCCCGGAGTTCGAGATCGCACCGATCAGCAACGTCCGCGCCGACGGGTCGGTCCGCCCCGAGGACACCGCCGATGACGTGATCAAGGTCCTGAAAGGCAACATGGGCTGGCACTGCGACTCCACCTACATGCCGGTTCAGGCCAAGGGCGCGGTGTTCACCTGCCATGTGGCCCCGGACGCAGGCGGCGAGACGGGTTGGGCCGACATGCGCGCAGCTTACGACGCGCTGGACGAGGCGACGGCGGCGCGGATCGCGGACCTGAGCGCCCACCACTCGCTCCGTTACAGCCAGGGGAAGATCGGCCTGGGCGACTACTCCGGCTACGGCATGACCGAGACCGAGGCGCCGCTGCGGCCGCTCGTGAAAATCCACCCCGAGACCGGCCGCAAGTGCCTGATGGTCGGTCGCCACGCCCACGCCATTCCCGGAATGAGCGAGGCCGATTCCGAGCGCCTGTTGCAGGATCTGGCCGACTTCGCTGTCCAACCGCCACGCGTCTATCACCACGCCTGGACGCCGGGCGACGCGGTGGTCTGGGACAACCGCGCGCTGATGCACCGCGCCTGCCCGTGGGACATGACCAAGCCGCGCGTGATGTACCACTCCCGCATCGCCGGCGACCCCGCGAGCGAAGGTTGGGTGCACTGAACGCTTCCCCCGCTTGCGGGGGAAACGTCGCGAAACCGCGGAGCGGAAGCGACAATGGGGGCGTGTCAGAGACACTCCCCCACGGCGTCGCGTTGCTTTGCAACGACGCGCTGCTTTCCCCCGGAGGGGAAGGGCGTGGCGCGCGAGCGTGGCTCATCTCACCCGGCGTAACCTCCTCCGCGCGCTTGATCGGCCCATAACGTTTGTTATGGTCGCGCCTTCCACCCCACTGGTCGGGTCTCGTCCATGTCCCTCAATTCGCGGCGCACGCACTCGATCGGCGCCACCATCACCCAGCTCGGGCGCGAGTTCGGGATCACCGCGCGGGCGCTGCGCTACTATGAGGAGCAGGGGCTCCTTTCGCCGGCGCGCCCTCAGCAGACGCGGGTCTACTCGCACCGCGACCGGGTGCGGCTGCGCCTGGTGCTCAAGGGTCGCAAGGCAGGGCTCACCCTGCGCGAGATCCGTGAGCTCTTCGACGTCTACGACAAGGAGGGCCCCGAGGCGCAACAGGCGAGGGCGCTGCCGAGGCTGCGCGCGCAGCTGGCGGCGCTTGAACGCCGCCGCGACGACATCGACGTCGCCATCGATACGCTGAAGGCCGCCAGCGAGCGCCTGTCGCTGCAGCTGGTCGACGAACCCTCGGCCTGAGGAGCTCCGCGATGACCACCACCGCCGCCCGAACCAAGGAATGCGTCGAGACGGTCGTCGACCCGAAGGCGCACGCCGACCCCAAGCGCCTCTACGACGCGTTCGCCTGGCTCAGGAAGAACGACCCGTTCGCCAAGGCCGAGCTGGAGGGGTTCGATCCGTTCTACGTGGTCACCCGCCACGCCGACATCCTCGAGATCAGCCGCGACAACACGCTCTTCCCGTACGGGACCTATCCCTCGACGCTGGCGCCGCACGTGGCGGTCGAGAACGGCCGCGCCGCCCGCGCCGCGGGCCGCCCGCTGCTCTACACGCTGGTCCAGATGGACGAGCCGGACCACATGAAATACCGCGCCCTGACCCAGGGCTGGTTCATGCCGCAGAACCTGCGCGCGCTCGAGGGCCGCGTCCGCGAGCTCGCCAAGGCGGCGGTGGCGCGGATGGAGACGCTCGGCGGCGCGTGCGACTTCGTCGGTGAGGTCGCGCTGCACTATCCGCTACGCGTGATCATGCAGATCCTGGGCGTGCCGCCGGAGGACGAGCCGCGCATGCTGCAGCTGACGCAGGAGCTGTTCGGCGCCACCGACCCGGACCTCAGACGCCGCGGCGAGGACGACAGTCCTGAGGCGCGGGCGATGGCGATCCAGGCTGTGCTCGCCGACTTCTTCAACTATTTCAACAAGCTGACGGAGAGCCGCCGCGCCAATCCACTCGAGGACGTGGCGAGCGTGATCGCCAACGCGACGGTCGACGGGAACCAGATCTCGGCGTTCGACGCGGTCTCGTACTACGTGATCATCGCCACGGCCGGCCACGACACCACCTCGTCGTCGACCGCCGGCGCGCTCTGGGCGCTGGCCGAGCGGCCGGCCGAGCTCGCCAAGGTGAAGGCCAACCCGGAGCTGATCCCTGGCCTCGTGGACGAGTCGATCCGCTGGACGACGCCGGTGCGCCACTTCATGCGCAGCGCCGCGACCGACGTCACTGTTGCAGACCGTGCGTTCAAGCAGGACGACTGGTTCATGCTCTGCTACCCGTCGGGCAACCGCGACGAGACGGTGTTCGACGATCCTATGGAGTTCCGCGTCGACCGCAGCCCGAACCGGCACCTCGCCTTCGGCTACGGCGCGCACGTCTGCCTCGGCCAGCACCTGGCCAAGATGGAGATGCGGATCCTCTGGGAGGAACTGCTGCCCCGGCTGAAGTCGGTGGAGCTGGCGGGCGACGCGCAGCTCTCCGAAGCCAACTTCGTCAACGGGCCCAAGAGGCTGCCGATCCGCTACACTCTCGCCTGATGGCGGTCGCCGCCAGGTCCCAGGTCCCGCTCAGTCGGCGCGACTGGCTCGAGGCCGGGCAGGCGCTCCTGCGCAAGCAGGGCGTGGCCGGGTTGAAGCTGAGGCCGCTCGCCGCCAGCCTCGGCATCTCAACCGGCAGCTTCTACCACCACTTCGACGATTTCGACGCGTTCCTGGCCGAGCTCGCCCGCTACTACAGCGGCGAGCAGCTGGCCGAGAACCTGCGCCGGGTGAGAAGCGAGGCGCACACCCCCTACGAGCGTATCGTCCGCGCCTCGCAGGTCGCGCACGAGGTGGTGCTCTCCGAGCTGATCGGGGCGATGCGCGCCTGGGCCCGCCGTGATCCGTCGGTGGCGGTCGAGGTCGAGGCGCTGGAACAGGCGCTGATGGCGTTCGTCGCCGAGTGCTTCGCCGACCTCGGCTTCTCCGCCGACGAGGCCAAGATGCGGGCCTTCGTGCTGCTCTGCGCCGCCAGCGGCGGCGTCACGCCGCCCGACCTCGCCGCCGGCAAGGGCGCGCTTGGCCGCCTGATCATCGAAATGGCCTGCGCCGGCGCGCCGGACGCCTCCTGATCCCACGCGACCTCGCGCCCGCTCATCGATCGAGCGGCTCGGCCGGCGGCGCTGTTCGCAACGTCCGCAGCGGCGAGAACATCGCAAACAGCGAGGCGGCCGCAATGCCGGCGGCGGCGACGGAGAGCGTCCAGCGCGCGCCGATGAGGCCGCCGGCGAAGCCGCCGACGAGCGCGCCGGCGACGCCCATCAGCCCGGCGCCGAAGGCGAACGCCCCGCCGGCGCGACCGAGCGCGGCGGCTGGCAGCACGGTCTGGCGGAGGCTGGTGGCGTTGATCTCCGCGGCCATCTGCAGGCCATCGCCCAACACCTGGGGGACGAGCAGGAACATCAGGGCGACGAGCGGCGGGCCGCCCGCGAGCGGAATCAGCCAGAGTGTCAGCGCGCCCGCAAGGCCCGGCAGAATGATGGTCGGCCCGACTCCGAGCCTGGCGGCGAGGCGTGGCGCGAGCGCCGCTCCAGCAAGACCGCCGACTCCGCCGCCGGCGATCGCGATTCCCAGCAGCGCGGGAGTGAGGTGGAGGTCGCGGGTGGCGAAAAGGAGGTAGAGGGCGGCGAAGAAGTTGCCGAAGAACGAGCGCGTGACGTCACCCAGCCAGATTGGGCGCACCAGCGGGTGGCCGAGCGCGATCCTGAGGCCGGCCGCCAGGTCGAACGGCGCCGGCTCTGGACGGGCGGTCTCCTCCTTGCGGCCGATCCCCGCCAGGCACAGAGCCGAGGCCAGGTAGGTGAAGGCGCAGACGGCCAACGCGAACGGCGCAGTGATGAGCTGCACCAGCGACCCGGCGATGGCTGGGCCTGCGACCTCGGCCGCGGCATCGGTGGTCGCGAGCTTGGCGTTGCCGTCGAGCAGCTCGGACCGCGCCACGAGGCTCGGCAGGAAGGCGTGATCAGCGACATCGAAGAGCACGTTGAAGACGCCCATCAGCGCTCCAGCCACGTAGATCTCGGTCAGTGTCAGGCGCCCGACGAGCGCCGTGACCGGCACGACGATCAGGATCGCCATCCGGGCCAGGTCGGCGGCGATCATCAGCGCCTTCTTGGGCAGTCGGTCGACCAGATGGCCAGCGAAGGGGCCGACCGCGGCCTGCGGGCCCAGCGCCAGGGCCGCGAAGATCCCCATCGCCTCAGGCCCGGCTTTCATGGTGATGACCGCCGCCCAGGGCAGGCCCTCGCGCGCGATGCGCGCGCCAAAGCTGGAGACAGTCTGCGCCGCCCACAGTCTCAGAAAGTCGCGGTGGGACCAGAGGCCCTTCTGCGGCGCGGTCATCGACGTCCCCCCGTTTGCCTATACCGGCGGCGCGAGGCGCGGTCTTGTCGGAAGTGGGGCGAGGCGGATCCGCCTCGCTTGGGGCTCAGCGGACGAGCTCTCGCAGCCGCGACACGACCTGCTCGTTGTCGTGATCGAGGAGCGTGTCGCCGACATATATTTCGGTCACGCACCAGCCCGGAACCTCCGCGGGGCGGGGTCCGCCGACCAGCCAGAGGCCCTCGCGAGCGGCGATATCGTCGCGCCGCTCCATGACCAGATCGGCCGGCGCGGCGAGGTAGAGGTGCATCATGTTGGTGTGAGGCCTGGCCGGGTTGGTCCTAAGACCCGGCTCGTCCGAGAGGGCCTCGGCGAGCGACAGAGCCCGCGCACGGCATGCGTCCATGAGGGAGAGGCGCGCCTCCAGGCGCATGGCGGCCGAGGCGATCATCGGGCTTTGGTGGACCAGGGTCCCGCCCAGACGCCGCCGCCAGAGCCGCGCCTCGGCGATGAAGTCGGGGTCGCCGGCCAGGACCGCGCCGGCGATGCCGCCGAGGCCCTTGTAGACGGAGACATAGACCGAAGCGAAGCCCTCGGCGATTTCGGCATAGGACCGCCCATAGAAGGGTCGGCACTCCCAGAGTCGCGCGCCATCCATGTGCAGGGGGATCCCTCGCTGCTGCGACAGCGCCTTCAACGCTTGCAGCTGATCCCAGTCCGGGAGCTGGCCGCCAGCCTCGCGGATCGGCAGCTCCACGAGGAGGCAGGCCAGCGGTTGACGCTCGGCCTCGAGGTCACCCGCCGTCATCGGACGCAGACGGTCGCCGACCACTGCGCCATGAAGACGGAACACGGCCTGATAGTTCTCGCGCTCGTGCAGGATCAGGTGAGACGTCGGGTGCAGACCGAAGCGCGCAGGGCCGGCGCGTTCGGTCCAGATCCGAATGGCGATCAACTGCGCCATCACTCCGCTGGGCATGAACGCGGCGGCGGCTTTGCCGGTCAGGTCTGCGATCCTGCGTTCAAAGTCATCGATGAGCCGGCCCTCGCCGTAGTCGTCATGGGCCACGTCGTTGGCGCGGCACCACTCGGCCAACAGGCGAAACTCCTCGGCCGGCGCAGGCGTGCGGAAGCCGTACAGCACAGTCGAGCAGCGCTCGCGAAGCTTGCGACGTTCCTCGGTGGTCAGGGCCATACGAGTCTCGCGATCCGGAGAGGTCGCGGCCGTCCTTCGAGCGCCTTGCCCGGCGCGAGCTCGGTCGCCGCGCTCACGGCCGGTTCAGCGCCGGCGGTCAGGGTCGGCGCTCGCGTTGGGGAACAGTTCCTGCGGAGGCAGGAACCCGCCAGCTTGGGAACGCCGCGCTCATCCGTCACCCTCCGCGCCCGCCGGGCTACTCCGCCCGTGCTTCAGTCTGCCCCGCGCAGGACCGGTTGACGACATTGTCGTCGGGGCAGGCTCGGCCAGCAGCGTACGTGGCGCGCTTCGATCGACGCGCCGCCTTGCCAGCGACCGAACTTCGCTGCATCGAGCGTTTCGTCGCGAAGGAGCCCCGCCACATGCCTGAAGTCGTCGTCTACGCCGTCGAGGGCCGCACGGCCGAACAGAAGAAGGCGCTGTGCGCCGACATCAGCGCCGCGGTGGTCAAGCACTTCAACGCGCCGCTGGACGCCGTCACCGTCATCATCGTCGACAACCCGCGGGACTCGAAGATGAAGGGCGGCGTGATGTTCTCCGAGCGGTAGCTCGCGGGGAAAGGTTCTACCCCGCCACCGCCGTCTCGGCGTTCTCGATGAAGGCGCGGATGCGGGGGTAGATCTCGTCGTTGAAGCGGCGGCCGTTGAACACGCCGTAGTGGCCGACCTTCGGCTGCACGTAGAGCTCGTGCAGGGCGTCCGGCAGGTTCGGCAGCAGGCCGTGCACGGCCTGGGTCTGGCCGACGCCGGAGATGTCGTCGTTCTCGCCCTCGACGCTCATGACGGCCACGTCGCAGATCGCGTTGAGGTCGACGGGCCGGCCGCGGTGCGTCAGCTCGCCTTTCGGCAGCAGGTAGCGCTGGAACACAACGTCGATGGTCTGCAGGTAGAACTCCTCGGTCAGGTCCAGCACCGAGAGGTATTCGTCGTAGAACTCGCGGTGCTTGTCGGCCGAGTCGCCGTCGCCGACGACCAGGTGGTCGAAGTAGCGCCGGTGCGCCGCCTGGTGCTTGTCCGCGTTCATCGAGATGAAGCTGTAGAGCTGCACGAAGCCCGGATAGACGCGCCGCAGCATGCCCGGGTAAGGCGCCGGCACGGTGTAGATCATCGCCTGCTGGAACCACGAGAACGGCTTGTCCTCGGCCAGGCGATTGGTCTGCGTGGGCGCAAGGCGCGCGTCGATCGGCGAGCCCAGCAGGCTGACGCTTGCGGGCCGGTGCGGGTCGCCCTCCTCGGCCAACAGCGCCGCCGCGGCCAACACCGGCGGTCCCGGCTGGCAGACCGCGACGACGTGCGCCCGCTCGCCGATGTGGCGCAGGATCTGCGTCACCTGGTCGATGTAGTCGTTGAAGTCGAACCGGCCCTCGAGGATCGGCACGTCGCGCGCGTTCGACCAGTCGGTGACGTAGACGTCGAAGTCCTGCAGGAAGGTCTGCACCGTACCGCGCAGCAGCGTGGCGTAGTGGCCCGACAGCGGGGCCACGATCAGGAGCGGCGGGGCCGCCAGCGGCGCCCGGGCCCGCCGCAGGTCGATCGGCTCGCGCGAAAAGCGCCGGAGCTTCACCCAGGGCGTCGCCCAGACGACCTCCTCGCGCACGCCGACCGGGCGCTGATTCACCAGCACGCTCTCGATCCCCCACCCGGGCCGGCCGTAGCGGCGCGTCAGACCGGACAGCATCTCGGCGGAGGCGAAGATCGTCCGGCCCCACTTCGAGCCGGCCGCGGGGTTCAGCGGCGAGCCCCAGAACCGGCGCGCGGCGTCCGCCGCCATCCGGATCGGCGTCGCCGAGTGGTAGGCCGCCTCGTGCAGGGAATAGAGCATGAGTCCTCGACCGATTGTGCGCCGCAACAATATATCGGGGTGAGGATGAATGGAGTCCAGCGATTCGCGGCGCAGCTTGTCGCAGGCGCCCCGCCCTCGCTCAGGCGCCTTGCATGGCGTCGGCGATCTGCTGCGCGTCCTGCTGCGGCGTGCCGTCGGCGATCGGGCGCACGAACCGGCCGTTCGGGTCCATCAGATAGATCACCGTCGAGTGGTCCATCGTGTAGGTCGAGCCAGTTCCTTCCTTCTGGTAGTAGACCTTGTACGCCTTGGCGACCTGGGCGATCTGCGCCGGTGTGCCGGTCAGCCCTACGATGTTCTTCGGAAACACCCGGCTTGAGATGTAGCTCTTCATCGCCGCCGGCGTGTCGCGCTCGGGGTCGATGGTGATGAACACCACCTGCGTGTCCTTCGCCTTCGGTCCCAGCACGTCCATCGTCCGCCCGAGCGTCGTCAGCGTGGTCGGGCAGTAGTCCGGGCAGAAGGTGTAGCCAAAGAAGACGACGCTCCACTTGCCCTTGAGCAGGGACTGGTCGACCGGACGCCCGTCCTGGTTGATCAGCGTGAACGGACCGCCGACCGCGGCGTCGGCCTGCGCGGCCGGCGCACGGTGTGGGGCGCAGGCCGCTAGGCCAGCCGGGGCCAGCGCCAGCGCCGCGAGGCTCGCCCATTGCGCGAGCCGTCCGCGCGAACCCCTTTGACGCGTCGCCTGTCCAGGACCAATCTGCCGCGAGCCAGTCTGGGCAGTCACGATGGCCATGGCATCCGCGCCTTCGTCCGCTCCACCGGTCCCCGCCAAGCCGGGCCCCGATACGCTGGGGGCGGCGGCCGCGCAAGCGGCGGCGGCGCGCGCGATCCGTCGGCCAGGGCGCCTGCGCGCCCGCACCCTGATCACCGTCCGGTGGCTCGCCCTCGCCGGTCAGACGGCCACACTGACTGTCGTCGCGCTCTGGCTCAGGTTTCCCGCGCCCTATTTGCCCTGCGCCATCGTGGTCGGGCTCGGCGTCTGGCTGAACCTCGTCTTCACCCTGACGCCGATCAGCCGCCGCACGACCACCGATTGGGAGGCGGCCGCTCAGCTGGCGTTCGACATCCTGCAGCTGGCCGCTCTGCTCTACCTGACCGGCGGCGTCGCCAACCCCTTCGCGCTGCTGCTGATCGCGCCCGTGACGCTCGCCGGCGCCAGCCTGCCGGTCCGATTCGCCGCCGGGCTTGCCGGGCTCGCCATCCTCGCGATCGTCGGGCTCTGCGTGCACTCGCTGCCGCTGCCCTGGCATCCGGGCCATGTGCTCGAGCTGCCGGTGATCTACCGGCTCGGGCTCGCGGCGGCGCTGATCGCCGGGGTCGCCTTCGCGGCCGGCTACGCCCACCAGGCGGCCTCGGAAGCGGCGCGGATGGAGCTGGCGCTCAACGTCACCGAGACGGTCCTCGCCCGCGAGCAGCGGATGTCGGCGCTGGGCGCGCTGGCGGCCGCCGCCGCGCACGAGCTCGGCACGCCGCTCGCCACGATCGCGGTCGTCGCCAAGGAGATGGCCCGCGCCGCGCCCGAAGGCCCGACGCGGGAGGACGCCGAGCTGCTGATCGC
>DATKMZ010000040.1:0-9239 GCA_035541575.1 Caulobacteraceae bacterium
TCGGCCCGCGGGAGAAGGTCTTCACCACAAAGGAGAGACCCATGACTCAGACCTCGCTTCCGGCACGCGACGTTGTTCGGCAATTCATGGCGCGCATGGAGCGGGGTGACTACGATTCCGCGATGATGCTGATTGCGGAAGACTGCGAATACATCAACCCACCACCCATCGGCGCGGTAAAAGGTCCGGTCGGCGTCCGTGGCGTTCTTGAACCTTTCTTCGCGCCAACGCTCGAGAACGAACTCAAGGTGTTGCGCGAAGCGGTGGCTGGCTCCGTCGTCTTCCAGGAGCGACTCGACCGCCACCGCCTGGCCGACAAATGGGTCGAGCTTCCGGTCACCGGCGTGACGGAAGTGCGCGACGGCCAGATCGTCTACTGGCGCGACTACTTCGACGCCGCGACGATCCTCAGCCAGTGGCCAACGGGCTGAGGTGGAGCGCCCCGCTTGTCTCACAAGCTCTGGCTAAAGATCACCGCAGTCATTGTCGGTTCCTTCGGGCCGGTTTTCTTTCTGGGCGCTATGGTTCCGACGCTGGCCCCAGCGCGCCTGACCTTGGATCTCCTAGGCTGGCGACTCGACCGGCCGTCGACCTACGACACACCGGATACGCGGTTCCTGTCGGCGCTTACCGGCGGCTTCCTGCTGGGCTGGGGGGTCATGATCTGGGGCCTGTCATTCCGGGTCTATGACTCTGCGCCTGAAGGCGTACGTCGAACGGTGCTGACGGGCCTTCTCGCCTGGTTTGGTCTGGATAGCGCCGGGTCGATCGCATCTGGGAACCCCTCCAACGTGGCGTTCAACGTCATCGTGCTTCTTGCCGCCGCGGGGCCTCTCTGGAGGCCGGCAAGGAGCGTGCCGGGGACAGCGCCGTCGGTCGGGTCCGCCCTCCGATGACGCGGCGACTGCGCGGATCGGCGGATAGCTGACCCTCTTCTTCGTATGAACGCGATCTATGGGACCTAGCCTCCCGATTTGAGCGCGCGCTTGACCTCCCGTCCATGGTGAATGATTGTTCACTCACATGATCTGAGGTTCAACAATGACGACGCTCCGCGAAAAGACGCAGGAAGTCCGCCGCAGCCACATACTCGAAGCGGCGGCTCAGGTTTTCGCCGAGCGCGGCTACCACCGCGCCACCATCAAAGATGTCGCCCGCGTGGCCGGCGTGTCAGACGGCTCGATCTACAATGTGTTCGAGAACAAAACCGCGCTGCTGCTCAGTCTCCTGGACCCGCTCGCCGCCGCTTCAATGTCGGTAGCCCCCTCGCCCCCGGAAGGGGCCGACACCGGCGGCCGCCTCGAAGGCTTCATCCGACAGAGATGGGACGCGTTCACCCCCGAAACCCTGCGGGTCCTGCGCGCGGTGCTGGCCGAGGCCCTGGTCAATGACGAACTGCGGCGTCTCTTTTTCGACCGCGTTCTCGCGCCAGCCTTGGGAACTGGAAATATGGACGCCGCCGAGGCGATGAGCGGAAGCGACGCAGGCGAAGAAGCGGCTATCGCCTTGCGCCCGCTGATCGCCGCGATGATGGGCTTGATCCTACTGCGCCTGCTCGGAGATGAGCTGACCGCCCAGCACTGGGAGACGTTCCCCGGACGCTTGGCGCAGTTGTTCTCGCCGCCCTCGGCTTAGGCGGTCCCATGCGGATGGCCCACACGACAGACAATCTCGACATCGCCAGCGCTTCCTTCAAGGCGAAGGCCCACCAGACGTACGCCCGGCTTCTGGAGGAGGGGCCTCTATGGCGGGTGAAGCCACCGCTTGGACGGCTGCCCGCCTGGATCGTGCTCGGCTACGATGATGTGGCGAGCCTGCTGAAGGACCCGCGCTTCGCCAAGGACCGCGCCAATGCCCTGACCGCGGCCCAACTGCGGGAGGGGCCGCGCCCGCCGAAATTCATCGAGCCGCTCATGCGCGGGATGCTCGACCGAGATGACCCGGACCATGCGCGGTTGCGCCGGCTGGTCCAGAAGGTGTTCACGCCGCAACGCGTCGCGTCGTTGGAGAGCAGCACGCTTGCCATTTGCGAGCGCCTGCTGGACCGGGTGGAGCAACGTGGCCGGTTCGACTTGATCGCCGAGTTCGCGCTGCCGCTTCCGGTCACGGTGATCTGCGATCTGCTAGGCGTTCCACCCCGCGACCGCAGCAAGTTTGCCCGCTGGTCGAAGACGATCATCAAGAACAGCGCCACGCCGTGGGGCTTGCTGGCGTCGTTGCCCGACCTGCTGGCGACGGTGCGCTACGAGCGCTGGCTGGTGGCCGACAAGCGCGCCCATCCGCGCGATGATCTCGTGTCCGACTTGGCGAAAGCCGAGGAGGCGGGCGACAAACTCGACAACGACGAGCTCCTGTCGATGATCGGCCTGCTGCTCACCGCCGGCCACGAGACCACCACCAACCTGATCGGCAACGGCGTCCTAACCTTGCTGCAACACCCCGACGCATTAAGCCGGTTGCGCGACAACCCGGCGCTGATCGAGAGCGCCGTGGAAGAACTTCTGCGCTACGCGAGCCCAGTCGAGACTTCGACCTTCCGCTACGCCCGCGAGGACCTTGACATCGCGGGCGCCAAAATCCGACGCGGCGAGATCGTTCTCGGCGTCATCGCCGCGGCCAACCGCGACCCACGGCAATTCAAGGACCCCGATATCCTCGACCTTGCGCGGACGCCAAACAAGCACCTGAGCTTCGGCCTGGGCGGCCACTTCTGCCTCGGCGCGCCTCTGGCGCGACTGGAGGGCCGCATTGCGTTCGAAGCCTTGCTTCGGCGTCTGCCTCGCCTTCGGCTCCAGCATCCTGACCGGCCACCCCGATGGCGCAGAGGCATGGTGTTTCGCGGGCTTGAGTCCCTTCCTGTGACTGTGACGTGAAGGTCGGCTTCGGGGTCGAACCCGGGCGTTGGCATCGCGCCCGATACCGGACGTTCGCCCGAACTGCCGACAAGCGGACCTTCCAAAGGACAGGACGGGGGTTAGCGGACGTCTGCCCTACGCTCGCAACATCGGCTTTGCAGCGTCTCAGGCGCCTGCTGCGTGACCTTGCAGCGAACCGGCGAAACCGCGGATTGGCGAGACCGGCTCAAGCGTCTTACGGATCCGGAACTCAGACTCGGGCGCCCCGCTGCGCAACCGGGCGAGCCACTCTTCGGGATCGAACTCCACGCCAACCGGATTCAGCTCCATCTCATCGCCCTGGATGAAAACGTTGCACGCGTCGCCCGGGAACGCGTCGACTTGGAACTCCATCTGGTTCCCGTCCGGGTCAGCGTAGTACATTGAGGCCGTGAGCCCGTGGTGCACGCACCAATAGGGGGTGATGGCCTTCGCTTTGAGCTCTGCGTAGTTCTCGATCAGGTCGCCGACGGACGCCAGCGTGTAGGCTACGTGGTCGACACCGACCGCGCCCCGACGGTCAGTCTCCAGCGTCCCTTTGGGGTCGATCACCGCCAGGTTCACGAAAGCGAACCTGTGATGTTCGTCATCATAGGTCAGGAACGCGAGTACCGGATTCTCATGCTGCACCTTCGCACCGAACACCGTTTCATACCAACTGATCATCTCCTCGAAGCGGCGCGTGCGATACACGACGTGCGCGAACTTGATCGGCTTCTGAGGCATGGCGATCCCTCCGTCGGCGAACTCTTGTGATGGGCCTATCCACTGGCAGGCGGTGACCCTCCGATGGAGGATCTCGGTCTCGGATTCTGTAGGGCTCGCGCAGGCTGCGGGCAAATCCCAACCCCGCCCGGCCTTCCCGCCGTCGGCAAGCTCATAGCTTAGATAGTTCTGCAAAGACGGTCGACGCGGTGGCCCGTACCGCCAGTAGGTCGGCCTAGGGTCGAGTCTCGCCGTAAGCGACACACCTGGAATTGGACCCTGACCGCATGACTGATAGGCGCACAAGCTAGGCGGGCGCGATCTCGTAGTCGCCGATCTCGGCGAGCAGCGCCTCGAGCGCGGCGAGCGGCGCCAGCGGTCGGGCGAGCGCGGCGTCGACCTCCGGGCCGAGCTCGAGCGACATCAGAAGCGGGATCGTCGCGACCGGGACGCCAGCCAGCCTGGCCGCGGCGCGGGCGAGCGACTGCGGAAGCCGGGTCGGCGGCTCGAGCCGGTCGACGGGCTCGCGGTAGAGCCGCGCGCACGCCGCCGCAGGGCTCGTGACCTGGTGCTCGCGGCAGACCAGCGGGCGCGCCTCGTAGATGCTGCAGGCCTCGTCCTCGAGGAACGGACAGGCGACGCCGAGCCCGAACCAGGCCGCGCCGAGCCGCTGCTCGGGGGTCTCGGCCAGCGGCAGGTCCGCCGACGGCGCGGCGTGGTCGGCCTCAAGCACGCCGCTCGCCGCAACCTTGGCCAGGCCGGCGGCGAACCGGGCCCGCACCTGGCTGCGCCGCGGCTCGGGCAAACGAGAGACCAGCCGAGCCAGGGCTTGCGCCTCGACCAGCGAGATCGCGATGATCTGGCGGCAGCAGGCGCCGCAGCCCTTGGCGCACGACACGCGGGCGCCCTCGCGCCCGGCCGCCTCCGCCGCGGCCGCTGCGCTGCGGTCGGCGAGCGACTGCAGCAGGGGCAGCCAGGCTTCGAGCGGAACCGGTGCGGCCGGCGCCTCGACGGTGGTCTCCACGCCCCAGCCGGGACGCCGAAGCGCGATGCGGTAGGCGGTCATCGGGCGCGAGACTGCGTCGCCTGCCGGGCGGATGGCAAGCGGGCGGCCGGCGCGTGCTAAGCAGGGGCGGATGAAGGGGCTTCCCAACCTGCTGACCGGCCTTCGCCTGGTCTTGGCGCTGGCGGTGTTCTTCGCTCTCGCCGGCGCGGCCTACGCCGGCGCCGCCTCGCCGGCGCGGACCAGCCTGCCGCCGGCGGCGCTCGCGGCCTTCTTGGTCGCGGCGGCGACCGACTTCCTCGACGGCTGGCTGGCGCGGCGGCTGGACGCCGCCAGCGTCTGGGGCGCGATCCTCGATCCGATCGCCGACAAGGTGCTGGTCTGCGCGGCGGTGCTGGGGCTGATGGCGCTGGCGCCCGGCGCGGCGATTGCGGTTCCCGGCGCGCTGATCCTGTTCCGCGAATTCGCCGTCAGCGCGCTGCGCGAGGTGATCGCGCCTAGGGGGCTGAGGCTCCCCGTGACGCTGCTGGCGAAGTGGAAGACGACAACCCAGCTCGTCGCGCTGGGCGCCGAGATGGCCCTCGCCGCCTGGCCCGGCCTCGGCCCGACGGCGGCGCTCGCCGCGCACGGCCTGCTCTGGCTCGCCGCCGCGATCACCGTGATCACCGGCGCGCAATACCTGGCGCAGGCGGCGCGGGCCCTGGGCGCGGAGCGAGGCTGACGCTTGGAGCTGCGCACGCCCCGACTGAAGCTCCGCCGCGCCCGGCCGGACGACCTCGCCGACCTGCACCGGGTGCTCAGCGACCCCGCGGCGATGCGCTACTGGTCCAGCCCGCCGCACGCGAGCGTCGAGGAGACGCGGGCGTGGCTCGCAAGCATGATCGCGGACGGGCCGCCCGAGAGCGACGACTTCGTCGTCGAGCAGGACGGCCGGGTCATCGGCAAGGCCGGCTGCTGGCGGCTGCCGGAGGTCGGCTTCATCCTGCATCCCGATGTCTGGGGCCAGGGCCTCGCCCGCGAGGCGCTCGAGGCCGTGATCGGCCACCTGTTCGCGACCCACGAGGTCCCGGCGATCACCGCCGACGTCGACCCGCGCAACGCCGCCTCGCTGCGGCTGCTGACGAAGCTCGGGTTCGTGGAGACCGGGCGGGCGCGCGGGACCTTCGAGATCGGGGGCGAAATCGTCGACAGCATCTACCTGGCGCTGAGTCGGCCGCCGGCGACCTAGGCGGACCGGAGCGGCACGCACAATTTGATCTGGCGCATGGCCCACGGCGCCGTTCGGCGCTAGCTTCAGTGCGAGGCATGGCGTGAAGCCCCGCAATCGGGCGAGGCCATGGCCATGCGAGCGGAGGCGGCCATGCCCCTGGTCAAGCGCCTGTCCGCCGAATTCATCGGCACCTTGTGGTTGGTTCTGGGTGGTTGCGGCGCGGCGGTGCTCGCCGCGGCGTTCCCGCACCTCGGGATCGGTTTCGTCGGCGTCGCCCTCGCGTTCGGGCTCACGGTGGTCACCATGGCCTACGCCATCGGCCACGTTTCAGGCTGCCATCTGAATCCGGCGATCTCGTTCGGGCTCTTCGTCGGCGGCCGCTTCCCGGGTCGCGATCTGGCGCCCTACGTCGTCGCCCAGGTGCTGGGGGCGATCGCCGGCGCGTCGATCCTCTACGTGATCGCCGCCGGCGCTCCGGGCTTCGACGTTCACGCCGGCTTCGCCGCGAACGGCTACGGCGAGCACTCGCCCGGCCACTACTCGATGGCCGCCGGTCTCGTCACCGAAGTGGTGATGACCTTCGCCTTTCTGTTCGTGATCCTCGGCGCGACGCACGCGAAAGCGCCGAAGGGCTTCGCGCCACTGGCGATCGGGCTTTGCCTGACGCTGATCCACCTGATCAGCATCCCGGTGACCAATACGTCGGTGAACCCAGCGCGCAGCACCGGACCGGCGCTCTTCGTGGGCGGATGGGCGATCAGCCAGCTCTGGCTCTTCTGGGTGGCGCCGCTGGCCGGCGCCGGCCTCGCCGGCATGGCCTATCGCTGGGTCGGGGGCGAGAACGTGGAGGCGGTTGAGCCGGCGCCGGCGTCTTCCGGATCGTTCAGCGCGCCGGCGGCGGGTCGCGCGGGAGCGGGATGAACTCGTCGTGGTCGAGGTCGGGCAGCTTCATGCGGCCCGCCCGCCAGTCGGCCTTGGCCTGCTCGATCCGGTCCTTGGATGACGAGACGAAGTTCCACTCGATGAACCGCTCGCCGATCGGCTCGCCGCCGAGCAGCATCACGATCGCGTCGGTGTTGGCTTTGATCGGCGCCGGCGCGCCGGGCGAGAACACCAGCATCTGGCCGTGGCCGAACGCGCGGCCGTCCACCTCGACCTCGCCGGCTACGACGTAGGCCGCGCGCTCGGGATAGCGCGCCTCGAGCTGCGCCGTCGCGCCGGCGTCGAGCCGCCAGTGGACGTAGAACATCGGCGAGTGGGTCTTGACCTTGGCGGTCGCGCCGAACGCTTCGCCGGCGATGAGCCGCGCCCACATGCCGCCGCCCTCGTAGGTCGGCAGGTCTTCCGGGCCGTGGTGGGTGAAGGTTGGCTCGGTCTCCTCGTCGGCCGTCGGCAGGCCGACCCAGGCCTGGATGCCGTGCATCGCCCCTCCGGTCCGGCGCAGGCGGTCGAACCGCTCGGAGTGGGTGATGCCGCGCCCGGCCGTCATCCAGTTCATCTCGCCGGGCGTGATCGCGATCTCGGAGCCGACGCTGTCGCGATGCGTGATCTCGCCCTCGAACAGGTAGGTCACCGTCGAGAGGCCGATGTGCGGATGGGGGCGCACGTCGACGGTGCGCGGGAAGCCGGGCGCAAAGTCGATCGGCCCCATGTGGTCGAAGAAGACGAACGGACCCACCATCCGGTGGGCGTGGTGGGGCAGCACCCGCCCCACCTCGAACCCGCCCAGGTCCCGCCGCCGCTGGTCGATGACGAGCTCGATCATCCGGTCTCCTCCCGGCTCGGCCTTCCCTTACCTCACCCGCTCGGCCCGGCGAAGCGGCAGACCCGGACTTCCGTCGCGTCTGCGTTGAACGCCGGCCCGTTCGGCGCCTAGCATGGCGGATCGACCGGAGGACTGGCATGGCCGACGACGCTGCCCACGACAGCTTCGTGCTCGAGATTCCCGAGATGGTCGGGATCGCGCTTTCGCCCCAGCGCACGCCGCAGGCGGCGGTGAAGCCCTGGCCCGAGGGCACGGTGATCGTCTCGGCCGACAGCCACATGCTGGAAGCCGACTACTGGGTGGGCCGCTTCCCCGAGCACCTGAAAGAGCAGGCGCCGCGGATGGAGTTCAGGGACGGCGGCTACCAGCTCACCGTCAACGGCAAGCAGATGACGCCGCCGCCGGTGGCCGCGGCGCTCTGCGCTTCGCTCGAGTGCACGCCCGGCTTCACCGACATCGACGCGCGGCTGCGCGATCTCGACATCGAGGGCGTCGAGAAGGAGCTGATCTTCCCGCAGCGCCTCTTCGGGCTCTTCATGTTCGGCAAGATGATGAACCGGCCCGAGACCTTCGCGGCCTACAACGAGGCGATCGCCGAGGTCTGCGCCCGCGGCAAGGGCCGGCTGTTCCCGGTTATGGTGCCCAACTACTGGGATCCGGCGCTGGCCAAGGAGAGCGTGGAGCGCTGCCAGGCGCTGGGCGCGCGCTGCCTGATGATCCCGATCAAGCCCGGCGAGGACGTGAACGGCGAGCCGATCCTCTACTCCGACCCCAAGCTCGATCCGCTCTGGGACGCGATCGCCGAGAGCGGCATCCCGCTCTGCTTCCACATCGGCGAGGCGATCCCGACCGCCGCGCCGGGCGCGGCCGGCACCTTCGTGCTGACGCAGATGCAGGGCTTCCGCCACATCTGGGGGCAGCTCACCTTCGGCGGGGTGTTCGACCGCTTCCCGAAGCTGAGGGTGGTGTTCGCCGAAGGCGGCATCTGCTGGGTGGCGTCGATGCTCCACGACGCCGACATGATCTACAACTCGTTCCCGACGGTGATGAACCCGAAGCTGGCGCACCCGCCGAGCTGGTACTGGTTCAACCACTGCTACGCGACGTTCATGACCGATCCGGCGGGCCTGGAGCTGCTGCACCGGATCGGACCCGACCGGGTGTTGTGGTCGTCGGACTACCCGCACCAGGAGTCGACCTTCGGCTACACCCGCAGCGCGATCCAGGCGGTGTTCGACGCCACCTCGGTCGAGAACGCCCAGAAGATCGTCGGCAAGACGGCCCTGGAGCTGTTTCGGATGAACTAGAGCCTGATCGGTTCGTATCGAACTCTGAATCAGGCTCTACACTTTTGATTCTAGAGCACGATTCAGCGGTCAGGTGATTCCACCTGACCCCATCGGGCTCTAGCGCCAGGCGCGGCGTCTTCTGCGACTTGACCTGGATCATGTCCGCGCGCCTCGGATCGCGCGACGTTCATGCGCCGGCGAGCCGCCGCCTAAAGGCCGTGGACTCGGCCGCCCAAACAGGCAGGAGGCCGCCATGCGTCGCATCACCGGGGGCGCCGCGCTGGCGAAGACGCTGCGCGCGCTGGGCGTGTCGGAAGTCTTCGCGCTGCACGGCGGGCACCTGGACGCGTTCCTGGTGGCCTGCGCCGACGAG
>DATKMZ010000041.1:0-24610 GCA_035541575.1 Caulobacteraceae bacterium
GCCGCGTCGCGGGGGCGCACGGCTCTGCCGGTGCGGGGCGGCATGCGCGGGGTGTCGGGGTGAGATTCAAACGCTCGTTCGGCCATCCGCCGACATTGGCCCGAGCCGGGCGCGCGTGGCAAGGCGGATCGGCGACGCAGTTGCGCGCACGGCGACGATGCTTGTTCGGCGAACGCGCGTTCGGTAGCGTGCCGTGCGAACGAACCTGGAGGCGAGGCGAATGTCGCTGCAGGCGGCGCTGATAGCACTGGTCGCCGCGGGCGCGACCCAGGCCGAATTGTCTGCGGCGCCGTCCGTCCTCGGAGCGGACGCAGCCGCGCAAGGCAATGGCGGCGCGCCACAGATTTGGCTGGCCCACGATTGGATCAAGCGAACGACCGGGCCGGCCAAACCGAAGGTGCTCGAGCATCACCGCCGCCGCGGCCATCCGGGCCGAGCCAACCCGGCCTATAGGACGTAGCGACGAGAAGGCTGACGTCATGTCGCTTCCCGCGGCGCTGATCGCGCTCTTGGCGACCGGGACGGCCGGCGCGCCGCCGCCGGCGCCACGGATTCTCGGCGTCGATGCGGTCGCACAGCCCGCTGGTGGCGCATCAGCGGCGCCGAACGATTGCTTCGTCTACCAAAAGGCGACCCCGGCCGAGCCCAAGCCGGAGGTCGTCAAGGGCAGTGCGCCTCGCCACCGCCGGATTCACCCGCAGTACACCCGCCACAAGCGCGGGACCTAGAGCACGATGGGGTCAGGTGGAATCACCTGACCGCTGAATCGTGCTCTAGAATCAAAAGTGTAGAGCCTGATTCAGGGTTCGGTTCGAACCCATCAGGCTCTAGCGTCGGCGACCGCGCGGATAGCGTTCGCGGCGACGCGGCTTGGGGCCGCGCCGGCGCGGGACTCCGGCCTCGCCCGCTTCGGGCTCGCTGAGCATCTCGAAGAGCAGGCCGCCGGTGATCGGCGTCGCCTCCTTCAGCCGCACCTCGACCTCGCGTCCGAGCCGCCAGCGCGCGCCCGATCGCTCGCCGACGAGGGCGTGCGCCGTCTCGTCGTGGATGAAGTACTCGGTCCCGAGGCTCGCGATCGGCACGAGGCCGTCGGCGCCCGTCTCAGCCAGGCGCACGAAGAGGCCGAAGCGCGTGACGCCGGTGATGCGGCCCTCGAACTCGGCGCCGATGCGGTCGGCGAGGAAGCTCGCCACGTAGCGGTCGGTCGCGTCGCGCTCGGCCGCCATGGCGCGCCGCTCGGCCATCGTGATCCGCTCTGCGGTGTCCTTCAGCCGGGCGATGTCGGTATCGGCGAGGCCGTCGTCGCCGAGGGCCAGGGCGCGAACCAGCGCGCGGTGGACGATCAGGTCGGCGTAGCGGCGGATCGGCGAGGTGAAGTGGGCGTAGCGCGGCAGGTTCAGGCCGAAGTGGCCGATGTTGTCGGTGTCGTAGATCGCCTGCATCTGGGTGCGGAGCACCACTTCGTTGACGATCTCCGCATGCGGACCATCGCGGGTGTCGGCCAGCAGCCGGTTGAAACGGGCGGTGGAGGGCGCCTGGCCCTTGCTCCAGGCGACGCCCAGCGTTCCCAGGAAGTCGACCAGGCTCTGCACCTTCTCGTCGCTCGGCGTATCGTGGACGCGGTAGATCAGCGGCGTGCGGCGCTGCTCCAGCGTCTCGGCGGCGCAGACGTTGGCCTGGATCATGAACTCTTCGATCAGCTTGTGCGCCGGCAGGGAGGCGCGCGGCGTGATCTGGGCGATCTGGCCGTCGGCGCCGAAGTGGATCCGCCGCTCGGCCGACTCGATCTCGAGCGGCGAGCGCGCGTCGCGGCCCTGCTTCAGCGTCGCGTAGGCGGCGAAGAGGGGCGTCAGCACGCGCTCCATCAGCGTCGCGGCCTGGTCGCCCGGCCGACCGTCGATCGCGGCCTGCGCCTCTTCGTACGACAGCTTGGCGGCCGAGCGCATCAGGCCGCGGTGGAAGCGGTGCGTGCGCTTCCTGCCGTCCTTGTCGAACACCATGCGCACCGCCAGACACGCGCGCGGCTCGCCTTCGCGCAGCGAGCAGAGCCCGGCCGAGAGCACCTCGGGCAGCATCGGCTCGACCCGGTCGGGGAAGTAGACGCTGTTGCCCTTCTCGCGCGCCGCGACGTCGAGCGCCGAGCCGGGCCGGACGTAGGCGGCGACGTCGGCGATCGCGACCCAGACGATCCAGCCGCCGGCGTTGCGCGCATCGTCGTCGGGCTCGGCGAAGACCGCGTCGTCGTGGTCGCGGGCGTCTGGCGGGTCGATGGTGACGAGCGGCAGCTCGCGCAGGTCGGTGCGCCCGGCGAGCGTCGGCGGCTCGGCGGCGTCCGCCTCGGCCTCGGCGTCGGCCGAGAAGCCGGTCGGGATGCCGTGCGCGTGGATCGCCAGCAGCGAGGCCGCGCGCGGGTCGTCCTCTCGTCCCACCACCTCGAGCACCTTGCCGCGCTTAGGCCCATATCTTCGCTCGGCCGTGCCGCCGACCTGCGCCAGCACGAGGTCGCCGTCGCGCAGGTCGCGGCCCTCGAACTGCGGGATCAGCAGGCTCTCCTTGGCGCGCCGGTCGACCGGCTCTATCCGCACTTCGCCGCGCGCCTTGCGAACGACGCCGAGGATGCGGTGAGCGCTCTGGCCCAGCCGCTTGATCAGCCGCGCCTCGACCTCGCCGCCTTCAATGGTCTGGAACCGCACCAGCAGCCGGTCGCCGAGCCCCGGCGCGCCGGCCGCGCGTTCCCCCCGGTCCGGCGCAAGGCGAACCAGCGCCGCGCCCTCCTCGGCCCTGGCCAGACGCACGAAGAGATCGCCGTCTGCGTCCCGCTCGACCACCTCGGCCACGCCCACGGGCGGCAAGCCGACCTGCGCCGACGCATCGGCGCGACTGCCGCGGCCGCGCGCGGGCTTGTCAGACCTGGGGCTGCGGGGCCGTCTCATGGCCTCAGATAGCGCAGCCCGCCCGCGCCGCCCAACGACTTCCGCTACGAGCGGGCCCTGGCCGACTCGACGAGCCGCTTCGCCTCGGCCCTGAAGTCATAAGCGACCTGGTCAGCGCAATCCGGCCAACGGCCGCTCGCCAGCCAATAGTCGCAAAGGCCCAGCCTGGCGCAGAGCCGCGGAAACCTCGGATCACCCATCATCCCGCGGTTGGCGTTGACGCTGAAGATGAAGCCGCCGTGCAGGCTGCCATGGGGCCAGCCCAGCTGCGGATCGAACATGTAGGCGAACGAAGCCTGGTCGATCAGCTCGAACGTCTCGTCTTGCAGGCCGAGGTTGTAGAGCGACGCGAGCATGTCGGGGCGAACGGTTCCCGCCCGCTGCAGCTCTTCTCGCAGCCTCTCATGGAAGCGGGCGATCGACGGAGCGTTCGGCGCCTGCAGGTTACGCGCGAGCCAGACCATCCCGCGTCGCCGCTGGTGCGGATCGGGCGCTGCGGTCGGGGCGGAGGCCTGGCGCTTGAACCGCTCCCAATCGGCGTTCTGCAGCGCGGCCGCCATCGCGGCGTCGATCATAATCTCGCTGTCGGGCCAACGGGCGCAGAAGCCGTCCCAGAGCGCCTTGGTCTCGTCGTAGCGGCCCGCGAAATCCATAAACGACGCGTAGGCGTAGCATGTGCCGAACTTCATCGGATCGAGCTCGTACGCCCTGCGGGCGCGAGCCAAGGCTTCGTCGATGCGGCCGACCTCGGCGGAGAAGAAAGCGGCGGAGGTCAGGACGTCCGGGTCGTTCGGCCCAACGGAGAGCGCTTTGTCGAACAAAGCCTCCCGTGCCGCGAAGCTAGCGAAAGCTTCGAGCGCGGCGAGCGAGGTGTAGGCGAGGCCAAGTCGCGGATCGAGGCCGAGCGCCGTCTCGGCCGCCGCGACGACCTTGGCGCGGGCGGTCGCATAGGGCTCGTCCGACCTGCCGGAGCGCAGTCTCCAAGCCCAGATCGAGGCCAGCCCGACCCAAGCCATCGCAAACCTCGGCGCCAGCCGCGTCGCCTGTTCCAGCAGGCCAATCATGGCGCCGTAAGTCACATCGTCAGCGAGATGCCCTGTGCTCAGATTTGCCGCGCGCAGGTAGAGGTCATAGGCGACCGGGTCGATGGTTTCGGTCGCGCGGGTTCGCGCGAATACAACCTCCAGGGCGGCGGCCACCGCGGCGGCGATGTCGTCCTGCAGCGCGAAGATGTCGGATAGCTCGCGATCAAACCGGTCCGACCAGAGCGTCGTCTCGCCCGCGCGCACTCGACCAGGCTGGCGGCGATGCGGACTCGCTGGCCGCTGCGCCGGACGGAGCCGTCGAGCACGTGGGTGGCCTTCAGCGCGGCCGCGACCCTCGATGCGGCCTTGTCCTGACCGCGAAGCTGAAAGCTGGAGCCGCGGCCAATCACCTTGAGCCCGGTGGCGCGCACGAGCGTCTGCAGGATCTCTCCCGAGACGCCATCGGAAAAGTATCGCAGGTCCTCGTCGTTGGAGAGATTCTCGAACGCCAGCACGGCCAGCAGCGGCGCGCCGTCGGTGGGCCGATCGAGGGAGCGCGGTGGCGTCGCCTCGGTAGCGGCGCCGACCAGCTCGGCCACGCTGTCGACGACCTTGCGCCAGGCTGCGGCGCGCGTATCGCCCGCCCAGCCGCTCATTTCAGCGCAGTGGATCTGGTTGAACGGCATGGGCGGGACGGCGCCATCGGCGCTGACTTGCACGAGCGTTCCAGCTTCACGCGCGGCGTCGGCTTCGGAGCGCACCCAGTGCGACTTCGCGGCGTCGGAAGACCAGATCACGACGACCGCCTTCGCCGCGCGCACCCGTTCCTCGATCACGTCGGCGTACGGACGGTGCGTCGGCAACTGGTCGTCGCGCCACACCCTATAGCCCAGCGCGCGGAGCTGCTCCTCGACCGCCTCGGCCGTCTTCGCCGTCGAGCGGGCATAGGAGATGACAACGTCGAACATTTGCCCCTTCGTCGTCGGAGACCTTAGCGAGGTCGTTTGCCGAGGGGCAAGGGAAAGCCGGGGCCGTCAGCCGCGCAGGAAGTCTGCGATCGCCGGGGTGGCCGAACGGTCCTGGATCATGAAAAGGTGGCCGCCTTCGAAGAACTGCAGCTTCGCGCCGGGAATGCGGCTGGCCATTCGCTCCTGGGTGGCGGGGAGGGCGACGCCGTCGTAGCGGCCGGCGGCGATCATCACCGGGCAGGTGATCTGGTCAAGCCGGTCCCAGGTGTCGTGCGCCGCGCGAGCCTCGAGCTGGCGCCGCGCGCCCATCTCGCGGCCGGGCTCGCCGGCGAATGGGTCGGCGGCGGCCATCGCGACCAGCTGGGCGTAGGTGTCGGGGTTTGCGGTCGCCCAGGCGGCGTCGCGGCGGGTGTCGCTGATCGGGATCAGGCGCCTGGCCCGCGCCTCGCCCTTGAGGTGCTGGATCTGGTGGAACGGGTAGGAGGCGCCGCCTTCGCCGCCGGGCGAGGTGCAGGCGAGCGCCAGTCGCTCGACCTTGGCCGGATGCCGCAGCGCGAGTTCCTGGGCGACCATGCCGCCGAACGAGACGCCGATCACCCTGGCGCTCGGCCAGCCGATCGCGTCGAGCAGACCGGCCGCGTCGTCCGCGTAGTCAGCCATCGCGTAGGGGACGTCGGGTTTCGTCGTGCGGCCGAGCCCACGCTGGTCGTAGCTCAGAAGATCGAACGCCCTCGCGAGCGGCCCGTCGAACTGGTTCGGCTTGTTGCGCAGGTCGCCGCCAGTGCCGGAGATGAAGAGCAGGGGCGGGCCTTCGCCGGCCCGCTCATAGTAGACCTCGAGATCCCGCACCTTCGCCGTCGGCATGGCTATCCTCCGCCTCGGTTTGGCGTCCCGCATAGAGCATCGCGCGCCGCCGGGCGAGACGCCCTCTACCGTGGGTGGCGCGCCGTCCAGGGCAGCATCCGCTGCAGCACGCCATCGCGCAGGACGAGGCCGTGCAGGAGAGCGGCGGCGGCGTGCATTGCGACGAGGCACACGAGGGCGAGCGCACCGAGCTCGTGAAGGCCATGCATCAGGTGGAAGACCGCCTTGTCCGCGTGGACCAGCCGCGGCACGCGCCAGATCACCAGCGTCAACGGCTTGCCGCGCCATATCGTGTCGCCGAGGCCGGTCAGCGGCTGGACGAGCAGCAAGGCGTAGAGCCCGTATTCGTTGGCCTTGGCCGCGAGCTGCCGCCACCTGGGCATGCTGCCCGGGAACGGTGGCAGGTGCGCGAAGCGCGAGCGCCAGACCAACCGGAACACCACGACGCACCAAAGCGCGACGCCTTCCGAACGGTGCGCGGTCAGCAACTGACCCGCAGCCGCGCCGTCATCGCCGGCCTGGTCCAGCAGCCAGATCAGCGTGAACTGGCCGATCACGAGCAGCAGCGTCAGCCAGTGCAGCGCGATACCGACCTGGTCGAAGCGGCCGGCCTTGGGCGACGCCGGCGCTGCCGTCATTTCGATCGTCTGGTCCATCCCCGCATCCCCGAAGCTCAGCGTTGCCAGGAAGACGCGGGAGAGGGCGCGGTTATTCCCGCCGGAGCCCCTGCGGCTTGCGCTTTGCGGGGCTTGGACTATGCCGGGCGCTTCCCCTCGCGCAGAGTCTAGCCCGCATGCAGATCGATTTCGTCGCCGCCAGCCCGCAAGCCGCCGAGACGACGGCGCTGGCCGTGCTGGCGTTCGAGGACGGCGAGTTCTCGCCGGCGGCGGAGGCGCTCGACAAGCAGATCGGCGGCGCGATCCGCCGCGCGATCGGCGTCAGCAAGTTCAAGGGGCAGATGGGGCAGAGCCTCGCCATCCTCGCGCCGGCCGGGGTGAAGGCCGGGCGGGTGCTGGTGGTCGGCGCCGGCAAGCAGGCCGCGTTCGACCCCAAGGCGGCCGAGACGGCCGGCGCCCACGCCTTCAACGCGGCCAAGGACTCTGGCAGCGACAAGCTCCTGCTGATGATGCCGCCGGCGGGGCCCGAGCGGCAGGCGCACGCGGCGTTCGGGATCGCCCTGGCGTCGTATCGCTGGGACAGGCACCGTCCGAACGAGAAGCCGGAGAAGAAGCCGACCGTGAAGGCGGTCGACATCGCCTGCGCCGATCCGAAGGCGGCGGCGAAGACGTTCAGGCCGCTCTCCACGCTGGCCGAGGCGATCTGCTACGCCCGCGACCTCGTTTCCGAGCCTGCCAACGTACTCCACCCAGAGGAATACGCCCGGCGCGTCCGCGAGCTGACCCGGCTCGGCCTCGAGGTCGAGGTGCTGGGCGAGAAGGAGATGAAGAAGCTCGGCATGGGCGCCCTGCTCGGCGTCGGGCAGGGCAGCGTGCGCGAGAGTCAGCTGGTCGTGATCCAGTGGAAAGGCGCGAAGGATCCGAAGGCCGCGCCGATCGCCTTTGTCGGCAAGGGAGTGTGCTTCGACAGCGGCGGGATCAGCATCAAGCCTGCAGAGGGCATGGAGGAGATGATCACCGACATGGGCGGCTCGGCGGCGGTGGCCGGGGCGATGTATTCGCTCGCCGCCCGCAAGGCCAAGGTCAACGCGGTGGGCGTACTGGGTCTCGTCGAGAACATGCCGGACGGCGCCGCGCAGCGGCCCGGCGACGTCGTCACCACCATGTCCGGCCAGACCGTCGAGGTGATCAACACCGACGCGGAAGGCCGCCTCGTGCTCGCCGACGCGGTCTGGTACTGCCAGGACCGCTTCAAGCCGAAGTTCGTGATCGACCTGGCGACGCTGACCGGGGCGATCGTCGTCGCGCTCGGCAAGGACCTCGCCGGGCTCTATTGCACCGACGAGACGCTGGCCGAGAACCTGCTGGCCGCCTCCAAGGCGAGCGACGAGGCGCTCTGGCGCATGCCGCTGCCGTCGCAATACGAGAAGCACCTGGAGACGCCGGCCGCCGACATGCGCAACACCGGGCCCCGCCAAGGCGGCTCGATCACCGCCGCGCTCTTCATCAAGAAGTTCACGAACGGGCTGCCTTGGGCCCATCTCGACATCGCCTCGACGGCCTGGAAGCCATCGTCGAGCGTCCCGACGATTCCGAGCGGCGCCACGGGCTTCGGCGTGCGCCTCCTGGACCGCCTCTCGGCCGACTTCTACGAGGGCTGAACGGTTGGCGGGCGAGCCCTGCGAAGTCTGGTTCTATCACCTGGAGCGGACGAGCCTCGACCAGGCGCTGCCAGAGCTGCTGGAGAAGACCCTGGCGCGGGGCTGGAGGGCGCTGGTGCGCTCGACCGTGGAGGAGCGGGTCGAGCACCTCGACGGCTGGCTCTGGAGCTACCGCGACGACAGCTTCCTGCCGCACGGCGTCGAGCACGAGCCGCTGGCCGAGCGCCAGCCGATCCTGATCACGACCGAGATGGGCAACGCGAACGGCGCGGACGCGCTCTTCCTGATCGACGGCGCCGATCCCGGCGACCTCTCCGGCTACCAACGCTGCGTGCTGCTGTTCGACGGCCGCGACGAAGCGGCCGTGGCGGCGGCGCGCGCCCGCTGGTCGGCGTTCCGGCAGGCGGGTGCTGCGGTGTCGTACTGGAAGCAAGGAGGCGAGGGCGGATGGCGCAAGGAGGCGTGAGCGTGCGGCGCGGGTTCGGATTGGCGGCGGTCCTGGTCGGGCTGGGCGCCTGCATGGGGCCGGCGCCGAGAGCGCAGCCGCCGGACGCGGACGCGGTCCAGTCGGCGCCGCCGCCGACGCCGTCCGCGCCAGCGCCGGCCCCGCCGCCCCGCGACGCCTGTGGCGCGCTTGCGCTGCAGTACCTGGTCGGCAAGCCGCGCAGCGAGATCCCCGTGCCGGTCAATCCCGGCGTGCGCCGCGTGGTCTGCTCGACCTGCATGGTGACGCAGGACTATGTCGCCGGCCGGCAGACCATCACCTACGACGAGAAGACCGATCTGGTGCTCTCGGTGCGCTGCGGCTGACGCGGCGTCGAGGCGCTCAACCCGCGGCGAAAGCGCTCAGAAGCCGGCCGCTTCCTTTGCTTCGTCGTCCGAGATGAGGGTGTCGAACTCGAAGATTTCGCGCTTCAGGTTCTCGATCGCGTCAGCGGACACGTCGATCCCGTCTGATTTGAGACTCAGACGCCCCCGGTCGAACATATCAAGCTGAAGAATGAGCATCTGGCGCAATTCGCGCCAACGTTGAACGACGATTGGGTCAGCTCTCATGCTCCATATATACACGCTGCCAACTTCTTTGCCCGTCTCGTTGTCCCGGCCCAGATTTATTTGCGAGCGCACGAACTACGGCGGCCATTTCGTGCTACAGCAGCGCGGGTCAGGTCGACGCGCTCGGCGCCGGCTTCTGGCGCGAAAGCACCATGTCATGCTCAACCCGGCTCCTCCGATCTCCCGCTCCAACGCGGGCCTCACCGACCCACGTTCGACAGGGTCGCGCCCTCCACCGCGGGCGCCGGATATTCTGGCGCTCCGCGGCACGATGAAGACCAGGTCATGACCGCGAACGATCCCGCGACGATCACAGACGCGATCGATTCCCGGAAGCACGAGCGCCAGAACGCCTATCTCAAACTGAGGTGCGCGCAGTTGCAGGACGACGTCGTGAACCTCAGCAGCCAGGTCACGCGTCTCCAGCAGGAACTCGAGCGCTATCGCGGTCGCGCCGATGCGCTCGCGGGTTCGAGACCGTGAAACTCACCGCCGGCCAACTCGAGGCCTTGCGCAACCTCGATCGCAAGAAGGCAGGCCTGGACGTCAGCTGGATCGCGATCGGCGATGCGCGCCAGCTGACTGACCTCGGCTTCGCCGCCCGGAACCGCAGCGGCTGGCAGATCACGCCCGCCGGCGCATCGGTGTTGGCCCTCCAGGAACTGAGACCCACGACGCGGCCGGCCGCCCAGCTACTCGCCTTCGCGACGCTTCACCGGTCCTGAGGCCGAACAGGGGCTCGATAGCTGATGCGCCAAATTCCGAGACGACCCTTGCGCCGCGGACGGTTCGCCGTCCTCTGGGAAAACACGATGATCGGGACGGCCGAGCTCCGCTACTTTGTCCAGTGCCGCGGCGCGCGGAGGTTCGATTCCACCGATTTCCGAAGGTTGCCGGACGCCGAGCGCTTTTTCGATCGCATCGAGGCGGCGGATCCCAGGGCGGCCTTGGGGCGCGAACTGTAACGCTTACCTGGCGCCCCCGTTCTCGTAGGCTTCGGCCGCGGCGAGCCAGGCGGCTTCGGCCTTGGCGAGGCGGTCGGCGAGACGGGCGCGGCGCTCGGTGAGGGCGGCGGCCCCAGACGGCTCTTTCGCATAGAGCGCCGGATCGGCCAGCGCCGCGTCGAGCTCGGCGAGGGCTGTGGTTTCCCGCGCGAGCGTCGCTTCGGCGGCTTCGAGCCGTCGGCGCAGCGGACCCTCGGGCATCGGCGTCGGCTTCTGCGAGTCCGCCGCTGGCTTCGAGGCCGCTGGAACGCGGGTGGCGGCGCGGGCGCGGTCGAGCACGTAGCGGGCGTAGTCCTCCATGTCGCCCTCGAACGGGCGCACCGTGCCGTCCGCCGTCAGCCAGAGCCGGTCGGCGACCATCTCCATCAGCGAGCGGTCGTGGGTGATCAGCACAACTGCGCCCTCGTAGTCGTTGAGCGCGTCGAGCAGGGCGCGGCGGCTGTCGATGTCGAGGTGGTTGGTCGGCTCGTCGAGCAGGATGAGGTGCGGGCCCTCGAGCGCAATCAGGTTGATCAGCAGGCGCGCGCGCTCGCCGCCGGAGAGCGCGTCGACACGCGTCGTCGCCCGGTCGACGCCGAAGCCGAAGCTGGCCAGCCGCCCGCGCCGCTGCGCTTCGGTCAGGCCCGGCAGCGTGCGGCCGATAATCATCAGCGGCGTGTCGTCGCCGGCCATCACCTCGACCTGGTGCTGGTGGAACCAGCCGACCTTGATCCGCCGGTCGCGCAGCATCTTGCCGTCGATCAGCGGCAGGTCGCCGGCGAGCAGCCGCGCGAACGTCGTCTTGCCCGCGCCGTTAACGCCCAGAAGGCCGATCCGGTCGCCGGGATCGAGCCGCAGCTCCAGGTGTTCGAGCACTGGGGCGCCGTCGTAGCCGACCGAGCCCTTCTCCAGACGGAGCAGCGGCGGCGGCAGCGGCTTCTCTGGCGAGGGGAGGAGGAACGGCGCGGTGTTCTCCTCGACCACCGGCGGGATGGCGCCGAGACGCTCGATCATCTTCAGCCGCGACTGCGCCTGGCGGGCTTTCGTGCCGGCGCGGAAACGATCGACGAACGACTGCAGGTGGGCGCGGCGGGCCTCGACCTTGACCCGCATCGAGCTCTGTAGGGCCAGCCGCTCGGCCCGCTGGCGCTCGAACGCCGCGAATCCGCCCGGGTAGAGAGTCAGCTGCGCGTCGGCGAGGTGCAGGATGAAGTCCATAGATCGGTCCAGCAGCTCGCGGTCGTGGCTGATCACGAGCGCGGTCGACGGATGCCGCTTCAGCCGCGACTCGAGCCAGAGCGCCCCTTCGAGGTCGAGGAAGTTGGTCGGCTCGTCGAGCAACAGCAGCTCCGGCTCGGCGAAGAGGGCCGACGCCAGCGCCGCACGCATCCGCCAGCCGCCGGAGAATTCGGCCATCGGCCGTGCGAGGTCGGCCTGGCTGAAGCCCAGCCCCACCAGGATCTCTGCGGCTTTGGCCGGAGCGGCGTCGGCCCCGATCTGCGAGAGCCGGTCGTAGATATCCGCCATGCGCTCGGGCGGCGCGGTCTCGAGCTCGGCGAGCAGCGCCGCGCGCTCGACGTGACCGGCGAGCACGGTCTCGAGCAGCGGGACGGGCGTCGCCGGCTGCTCCTGGTCGGCGACGCCGATGCGGGCGGCCTTGGGCAGGCTGATGTCGCCCCCGCCCGGCGTCAGCTCGCCATGGATCAGGCGAAAGAGCGTGGTCTTGCCGGCGCCGTTACGGCCGACAAGGCCGACCTTGGCACCGGGCGGCAGGGCGACTGAGGCGTGGTCGAAGAAGCGTCGCCCGTAGGCGTCGAACACGAGGTCCTGGATATGCAGCATGGCGAGGAAGCTTTGATCTGAAGGGTTCTTCGGGCGCGCGAGCTCGTTCGGCCGCGCAAGGTCGCGGAGGGCCGTGGAAGGGCCGCTACGGACGCCGTCGAACCCCGGCTTCGCTCACCTTAGGTCATCCTCGCAACACGAAAGGCCCCGCCTTGGCGGGCGGGGCGCCCCTGGTTATAAGCCCGGTCCCTCCCGACCGCTAGAGACTGAATGACTGGGGCCCCCGTGACCGAACGCACCTTCTCGATCATCAAGCCTGACGCCACGCGGCGAAACCTGACCGGCAAGATCAATGCGGTGATCGAGGATGCGGGACTGCGCATCGTCGGCCAGCGGCGCGTGCGGATGAGCCGCGCCCAGGCCGAGACGTTCTACGCCGTGCACAAGGACAAGCCGTTCTTCGGCGAGCTGGTCAGCTTCATGACTTCCGGCCCGGTCGTGGTGCAGGTGCTGGAAGGCGAGGACGCCGTCGCCCGCTATCGCGAGGTGATGGGCGCCACCAACCCCGCCAACGCCGCGCCAGGCACCATCCGCCAGCTGTTCGCCGAGAGCTTCACCGGCAACTCGGTGCACGGCTCCGACAGCCCGGAGAACGCGCAGATCGAGATCGCCCAGTTCTTCGGCGAGGCCGATATCGTCGGCTGACCCCGCGCCCGCGTTGCGCCAGGTCAAGGCGAGGGACCAGGGCTTCGGCAAGCTCGGCGCGCCATGGAACGCCCGCTCATCCTGCATGCGACCGACCTTTCGCCGGCGAGCGAGGCGGCGTTCCGGCACGCGCTGAAGATCGCGCTGGCGGTGCGCGGGCGTCTGAGGATCGTCCACGTGCATGGGACGAGTCAGCCGGCTGCAGGTTTCGAGGCGTTCCCGCAGGTTCGCGCCACGCTGGCGGCCTGGGGTCTCATCGAGCCCGATGCGCCCGCGGCGGCCGTGGCCGACCGCCTGGGACTCACCATCAGCAAGGCCGAGGCTACCGCGCGCCGGCCCGAGTCGGGTCTGGCGCGCCTCGCAAGCCGGGAGACGCCGGCGCTGGTCGTGCTCGGCACGGCGGGGCGGGACGGCCTAGAGCGCCTGCGTCATGGGTCGTTCGCGGAGGCGCTTGCGCGGCACGCCAAGGCGCCGGCGCTGTTCATACCGGACGTGTCGAGCGGGTTCGTGGGAGGCGCTGACGGCGCCGTCGGCCTTCGCAGCGTCCTGATCCCGGCCGCCATCTCGCCCAGCGCCGCCGGCGCGATGAAGGCGGCGTTGCGGCTCATCAGCGCGCTCGGCGGCGACGCCACGGCGCATATGCTGCATGTCGGCAGGGAGGAAACGGCGCCGCCGATCCCTCCAGGCGGCCGAGCCTGCCGGCTGATGGTCCGCGAAGGTCGGGTGGTCGAGACGATCGTCGCGGTGGCGGATGAGCTTGACGCCGATCTCGTGGCGATGGCGACCGCGGGACACGACAGCCTGCTCGACGCTGTGCGGGGCAGCATCACCGAACAGGTGCTGCGTCGCGCCGGGCGACCGCTGCTAGCCGTGCCGGCCTGAGCCGCGCTCAGGCCGCCTTCGCCTCCATCTCGACCATGCGCTGGATTGCGACGTAGTCGGTCTTGCCGGTGCCGAGGACGGGGATCTCGGCGACCTTGACGATCTTGCGCGGGGCGGCGAGCTCGGAGACGCCGACAGCCTGGGCGTGGCTGACGAGCGTGGCCGCGTCGGCGTCGCGCTGGTCGGTCACGAGCACCAGCCGCTCCCCTTTGCGGCTGTCGGGCTCGGCGATCACGGCGTGGCGAGCGTCCGGCCAGAGCGAAGCGGCGAGCGTTTCGGCGGCGGTGAGCGAGACCATCTCGCCGCCGATCTTGGCGAAGCGCTTCACGCGGCCGAGGATGGTGATCCAGTTGTCGGCGGTCATCTCGACCACGTCGCCGGTGTCGTGCCAGCCGTCCTGGGGCGGCTCGAGCACGCCGCCCTCGTTGAGATAGCCGGCCATCACATTGGGTCCGCGCACGTAGAGCCGCCCGCCGCGCTTGATGCCCTCGACCGGCTCGATCCGCGTCTCCATCCCGGGCAGGAGGCCGCCGACGGTGCCGCGGCGGTTGTCCTGCGGCTTGTTGACCGCGATCACGGGCGCCGCCTCGGTCGCGCCGTAGCCCTCGAGCACCGGGATCGCGCCGAAACGGTCGACGATGAGGTCGTGAGTCTCGTCGCGCACCTTCTCGGCGCCGCAGACGATGAACTTCAGGTCCTTCATGTCGCCGGGCTCAGCCGAGCGCGCGTACTGGTTGACGAAGGTGTCTGTGGCCAGCAGCACGCTCGCGCCGGTCTCGCGGATCAGGGTCGGGATGATCTTCACGTGCAGCGGCGAAGGGTACTGGAACGCCTTCATCCCGGTCAGCACCGGCAGGATGAAGCCGCCTGTCAGGCCGAAGCAGTGGAAGATCGGCAGCGGGTTGAAGAACACCCAGCTCGGATCGAGGTCGATGTGCGCGGCCACCTGAGCGGCGTTCGCCAGTACGTTGGCCTGGGTCAGGATCACGCCGCGCGGCGCGCCGAAGCTGCCGGAGGTGAAGAGGATCACCGCCGGGTCGTCGGGGCTGGTCGGGGCGCGGAACCGCTTCGGCGCCAGCGAGGCGGCCAGCGCGTAGAGCCGGTCGGCGAGACCGATGCTGGCGCGGACGTCCTCGAGGTAGGTGACGGCGCAGCTCTCCTCGAGCGCGTCGATCACGTCGTGCAGCTTGCCCTGCTCGACGAACCGGTGCGAGGTCAGCACCCGCTTGACGCCGGCGAGCTTGACCGCGGCGCGCAGGTTGCGAAGGCCGGCGGTGAAGTTGAGCATCACCGGAGTGCGGCCGATGGCGTGGAGGGCGAAGAAGGTGACGACGCCGCCGGCGCTGGTGGGCAGCAACACGCCCACGCGCTCGCCCTTGGCGGTGATCTTTGAGAGCTTCCGTCCGAGCGCGAAGCAGGCGCGGATGACGTCGGTGTAGGTGAGGGGATTGCGCTCCTGGTCTTCCAGGATCGGCTTCTTCGGTCCGTAAGCGTGGGCGGCCTCGATCAGCGCGTCGAAGAGGGGCCGCCGGGTCTGTGCTAGATCGAACGCGCGCCGCATGGCTGCCAAAACGGCCGCTCCCTGAACTGTTTCCCCTGTCTTGCGCAAGGCTACCGGCCGCGGATGGGGTTGAAAAGGTCAAGGGAGGTCGGCCCGGCCGGTGTGGCGCCTGCGGGATTACATGTCCGAGGTCCCGGGCGAACGCTGCGCGCCCTCTGGGATGACGGAAGAGATGAACCTCTCGACGGCGCTGAGCCACGGCATGCGCCAGCGGTCAGACTCGAGCTCGAAAGCCGGGTCGGCGCCGGGCAGAGCGTGGCGTTCGGTATGCGCCGGCACGAGGCAAGGCGGGCCGTGATCGGCGTCCAGGAGCAGCGTCGGCGTCTGGATCCGTGCGGCCGCCGGCTCGGTCTTCTGCTGCAGGTCGAGCAGCGCGGCCTGCCAGTCGAGGCTCTCGCCGCCGAGGCGCAGGTCCGGGTTGGCGATCTGCCAGACGTGGGTGATCGCGCCGCGCCAGCGGTCGTGCGTGCGCCGCACGGCGAAGTCGTCCGGTCCCGACCGCACCCACGCGCCGCCCGCGCGGTAAGCGCCCAGGCGGAGGAAGACCAGCGCGCCGCCCGCCAGCGCCCGATCGCATCGCGGCGCGCTGAGGACGAGGCCGGCGGGCGTGGCGCCGGTCTCGACCGCGCGGGCGGCCGCCAGCGCGCCGACACCCTGGCCAAGGATCACTAGCGGCCGGCCCGGCGCAGGCCTGATCACGGTCTGGATCACGGCCTGAACGCTGGCGACGTCCGGATCGAAGCTCTTGAGCTCGCCGAGGTCGCGACGCCCGGTCAGACGCGCCGAGCCGCCCTGGCCGACGCCTTCGAGCACCCAGACCGCGTCGCCGGTGGCGATCAGGTCGCGCGCGGTCTCGAACCAGGTCTCGGCGCTCTCGCCGTAGTCGGGCAGGATCAGCACGTCGGCGCGCGGCGCGGAAGGAGGCCCGCCGACGCCATAGCGCTGCACAGGTCCGTCGCCCGCCTGGATCAGCCCCCATGCCCAGCCCTCAGGCGGGTAGAACCGCTCGGCGAGATCCGGCGGCGGACGGCTGTCGGCGAAGGCGTCGCGGGAGTCGCGGCCGGTCAGGGCGACCCAGAGGACGATCGCGCCGGCGATTGGCGCTAGCAGCGCAGCGGTGACGAAGAGGCGGGCTTTCGTGATCCTGCCCGCGCCCATGATTCCGCCGCCCAGATCCCCGCGGCGAGCCTAGCGGGCGGCGCGGCCAAGCGCCACCGGCCGGCTCTGCGGGTTGATCGGAGCGGGCGATCAGCCGATCTAAGGGCCATGACCGTGGTCATCGAGCCCCGCACGGCCCGCCAGCCGCGCCATCCGGAGAAGCAGAGCCGGCCCGACACGCCGATCCTGCGCAAGCCTGCGTGGCTGCGCGTCCGCGCGCCCGGCTCGCCAGGCTATGCGGCGACGAGAGCCGTTGTGCGCGAGCACGGCCTGGTCACCGTCTGCGAGGAGGCCGGCTGCCCCAACATCGGCGAGTGCTGGGAAAAGAGCCACGCGACCATGATGATCATGGGCGATGTCTGCACCCGCGCCTGCGGCTTCTGCAACGTCGCGACCGGCAGGCCCGGCCCGCTCGATCCGACCGAGCCGCAGCGCGTCGCCGATGCGGTGGCGAGGATGGGGCTGAAGCATGTCGTCATCACCTCGGTCGACCGCGACGACCTGGACGACGGCGGCGCCGCGCACTTCGCGGCGACGGTGGCGGCGATCCGCACGGCGGCGCCCGGCGCGACGGTCGAGATCCTGACGCCCGACTTCCTGCGCAAACCCGGCGCGGCCGACATTGCAATCGGCGCAAGGCCCGACGTCTTCAACCACAACCTCGAGACCGTGCCGCGCCTCTACCATTCGATCCGGCCGGGCGCGCGCTACTACGCCTCGCTGCGCCTCCTGGAGCGGGCCAAGGAGCTCGATCCCGACCAGTTCACCAAGTCGGGCCTGATGCTCGGGCTTGGCGAGAGCCGCGACGAGGTCCTGCAGGTGATGGACGACATGCGCTGCGCCGGCGTCGACTTCATCACGCTGGGCCAATACCTGCAGCCCAGCCGCAAGCACGCGCCGATCGACCGCTTCGTCCCGCCGGAGGAGTTCGACGCGCTGGCGACGATCGCCTACGCCAAGGGCTTCCTGATGGTCGCCGCCAGCCCGCTGACGCGCTCGTCGCACCACGCCGGCGAGGACTTCGAGCGGCTCCGCGCCGCCCGCCGCGCGCCGCGGGCGGCCACCTGACGCTTTGCGCCACCGCCTGACGCGCATCCTGCCCTATGCGCCCCGCCAGCTGTTCGATCTGGTGGGCGACGTCGAGCGCTATCCTCAGTTCGTGCCGTGGGTCACCCGGCTCACGGCGGCGAACATCCGGCCGGACGGGGAGGGGGTGACGCTGCTGGACGCGACCGCGGACGTCGGCTTCTCGATCGTGCGCGAGCGCTTCGCGACCCGCGTGAAGCTCGACGAGTCCGCGCTGGCGATCGACGTCGACCTGATCTCAGGCCCGTTCCGTCGGCTGAAGAACCGCTGGCGCTTCAACGACCATCCGCGGGGCGCCGAGCTGACGTTCGAGATCGACTTCGAGTTCAAGTCGCGCGTGCTGAGCGCGCTGCTGGCGGCCAACTTCCATCACGCCGTGAACCGCCTGGTCGGCTGCTTCGAAGACCGAGCACGGCGGCTCTACGGGTGAACGCCGAGGCGCCGCAGGCGATTTCCAACGCGAAGGCGCAGAGAAGACGCCGAGCCGCAGAGCGACGCAATTTGCTTGCGGCGAGGGTTAGCGCAAGCGGTCGCGAAGCATCTCCAAAGCGACCTGGATCGAGGCCAGCTGGATCTCCTCGCGGGTCTCGAGCTCGAAGAATTCATGGCGGTGATAGACCGACTGGTTGGCCCTGGCGGTCGCGAAGTGGACCGTGCCGACCGGCTTCAGCGGGGTGCCGCCGCCAGGTCCTGCGACGCCGGTGATCGCGACCGCGACGTGGGCGTGGCTGTTCTCGAGCGCGCCTTCGGCCATCATCCGCACGATTGGCTCGGAGACCGCGCCGAGGTCGGCGATCAGGTCGCCGGAGACGCCGAGCTGCTCCTGCTTGGCGCGGTTGGAATAGGCGACGAAGCCGCGCTCGAACACGTCGGACGCGCCGGCGATGGCGCAGAGCGCGCCGGCGACGAGGCCGCCGGTGCAGCTCTCGGCGGTGACGATCCGCAAGCTGCGCTCTCGCGCGTCGTCGATGACCAGCCGGGCCAGGGTCTCGATCTCGAGCGAAAACATGGGCCCTCCCTGGCCATCGTTTGACGGGTTCCGGGCCTTACTACGCCGGCAGCTCAACCATCGCCACGGCCTGGGCGAGCAATCCTTCCTCGCGGCCGGTGAAGCCCATCCCCTCCATCGTCGTCGCCTTGACGCTGACGGCGGCGAGGTCGAGGCCGAGAATCTCGGCGAGGCGCGCGCGCATGGCGGCCCGGTGCGGCTTGATCTTCGGCCGCTCGCAAACGAGCGTGACATCGACGTTGAGGATCCGCCCGCCTCGCCTCGCCACCAGCTCGGCCGCATGCAGCAGGAACTGGTCGGACGCCGCGCCGCGCCACTTCGGGTCGGTCGGCGGGAAGTGGTCGCCGATGTCGCCCTCGCCGATCGCGCCCAGCACCGCGTCGGTGATCGCGTGCAGGCCGGCGTCGGCGTCAGAGTGGCCGACGAGGGCGTGGCTATGGGCGATCCGGATCCCGCAGAGCCAGACGGCGTCGCCGGGCCCGAAGCGATGGGCGTCGAGGCCCTGGCCGACGCGCGTCGTCCGCGCCGCGCCGGCGAGCTGTTCGGCCATGGCGAAATCCTCCGGATAGGTCAGCTTGGCGAGCGCCGGATCGCCGGGCACGAGCGCGACCTCGCCGCCCGCGCGCTCGACCACGATCGCCTCGTCGGTCGGCTCCTCGCCGGGGGGCCAGGCGGCGTAAGCGGCCCTGATCGCACCGAGGCGAAAACCCTGCGGCGTCTGCGCACGCCAGAGGCCGGCCCGCGAAGGCGTCTCGACGATACGCGCCGTCTCGTCGCCCCGTTTCAGCGTATCGGCGAGCGGCAGCGCGAGGATGCCGGCCGGCGCGGTCTCGAGCGCCTCCACCAGCCGGCGGATGTGTTCGACCCTGAGGAGGGGCCGCGCGGCGTCGTGGATCAGCACGAGTTCATCGTCCGGCCCGGTCAACGCCGCCAGACCGGCCTTGACGGAGTCGGAGCGCGCGGCGCCGCCCGTGGCCAGTCTGACGCTCGCGAGGCCCGCGAACGCCTCCGCCGCCTCAGCCTCCTGGCCGGCCCCGATCACCACCACCAGATCGCTAGAGCCGGCGGCCAGGAACGCTTCGGCGGTCCAGCGCGCGACCGGCTTGCCGGCGAGAGGGCGCCATTGCTTGGCGCCGCCCGGCCCGGCGCGGGTTCCGGAACCCGCCGCCACGATCACGCCTGAGAATCGCATCGGGCTCTCTTCGGGAATTGGCGCCCGCAAGTCCAGGCTTTACGGCGCCGCACAATCTGCCTAAAAACAGGGCGATGGGGATGCGCGTAAATTGGGCAATGCGCCGAAGGTGAGCGCGGCATGACGGAAAATCGAGCGCGATCGGTGGCGGATGGGCGTGCATTGGACAGCCTGAAGGCGACAGCCTTCGATTTGATCCCCGAGCCGGCGATGGTGGTCGATCAGGACGGAGCTCTGGTGGCGGTCAACGAGGCCGCCGAGGCGTTGTTCGGCCAGGGGCTGGCGCTGCTGGCCCGGGGCCGGTTCAGGGCCGCGCTGCCGCCGGATTCGGCGCTCGTCTCGCTGATCAACCGCGCCCACGCCGAGGAAACCCCGGTGCGGGAGCGCGGGATCGAGATCGCGCTGTTCGGCCATCCGACGTTCGAGGCCGACGGGGCGGCGGCGCCGCTCGGCGACGGGGCGGTGCTGCTCACCCTGCACGTCAGGAGCGGTGCGCTCGGCGTGGACCGAGCGAGCGACATGGCCGGTTTCCGCTCGGTCGTTGGCCTCGGCCGTATGCTGGCGCACGAGATCAAGAACCCGCTGGCCGGGATCCGCGGCGCGGCGCAGCTCTTGAAGTCGGGCGCCCAGGCCGCCGATGCGCCGCTGGCGCAGCTGATCATGGACGAGACCGACCGCGTGCGGCGACTGGTCGACCGCATGGAGGCCTTCTCTGACGACGCGCCGCCTGAACGCGCCTCGGTCAACATCCACCAGGTGCTCGACCGCGTGAGGGCGCTGGCGGCCAACGGGGTGGCCGAGGGACTGGCGCTGCGCGAGAGCTTCGACCCTTCGCTGCCCCCGGTCTGGGGCGAAGAGGACCAACTGATCCAGATCTTCCTCAACCTGGTGAAGAACGCGGCCGAGGCCGCCCACGGTCGCCGCGACGGACGCGGCGAGGTGCTGATCACGACCGCCTATCGCCACGGCGTGCGGGTCCGCGCCGGCGACGGCAAGGCCGCCCAGGGCGCGCCGCTCGAGGTGCGCATCCAGGACAACGGGCCAGGCGTGCCGCCGCACCTGCGTGACCACCTGTTCGAGCCGTTCGTCTCCGGCAAGGCCGGCGGCGTCGGGCTGGGCCTGGCGCTGGTTGCAAAGCTGGTGGCCGGCCACGGCGGCCTGATCGACTTCGAGTCCGAGCCCGGCCGGACCGTGTTTCGCGTCCTCCTGCCCGCCGTTCCCGCGGCGAGCGCCTCCCTGGTGTCCTAGATGAACGCGCAATCGCAGAAGATCCTGATCGCGGACGACGACTCGTCGATCCGCCTGGTGTTGAGCCAGGCGTTCAGCCGGCTGGGCTACCAGGTCCGTGCGACCGGGAACGCCGCGACGCTGCTGAAGTGGGTGTCGGAAGGCGAGGGCGACCTCGTCGTGACCGACGTTGTGATGCCCGACGAGAACGTGTTCGACGTGCTGCCGCGCATCCGCAAGCAGCGGCCGAAGCTGCCGGTGATCGTGATGAGCGCGCAGAACACGCTGCTGACGGCGGTCAACGCCGCCGAGATCGGCGCCTTCGACTATATTCCCAAGCCCTTCGACCTCGACGACATGACCGCCACCGCGCGGCGTGCATTGGCGAAGCCCGCCGACACCGAAGCCGCCCGGGCTCAGGCGCGGGCGATGCGCGACGAGCGGCTGCCGCTGATTGGGCGCTCGGGCCCGATGCAGGAGGTCTACCGGACGATCGCCCGCCTGGTCGGCGCGGACCTGACGGTGCTGATCCTGGGCGAGTCCGGCTCCGGCAAGGAGCTGGTGGCGCGCGCGCTGCACGACCTCGGACGCCGCCGCGACGGCAAGTTCGTGGTCATCAACCTCGCCGCCGTGCCGCGCGAGCGGGTCGAGACCGAGCTCTTCGGCAAGGGCGAGGGCGATTTCGGCAAGCTGGTCGAGGCCGACGGCGGAACTCTGTTCCTCGACGAGATCGGCGACATGCCGCTGGACGCCCAGACCCGGCTGCTGCGGGTGTTCGACGGCGCCGAGCCTGCGATCAATCCGCGCACCGGACGCCGGCCGAACGTTCGCGTGATCGCTGCAACCAACCGCGATCTGCGTGGCCTGATCCGCGAGGGTCTCTTCCGCGAGGACCTCTACTTCCGCCTCAACGTCGCCCCGGTGCGGCTGCCGCCGCTGCGTGAGCGCGCCGAGGACATTCCGGACCTCGCCCGCGCCTTCCTGCTGCGCGCAAACCGCGAGGGGCTTCCGGCCAAGACCATCGACGCCGGCGCGCTCGAGCGGCTCAAGGCCCACGCCTGGCCGGGCAACGTGCGCGAGCTCGAGAACCTGATCCGGCGCATCTGTGCGCTCTACGCCGAGGAGATGATCACCGCCCGGATCGTCGAGCGCGAGCTCTCCGAGCAGGCGACGACCCCGCCCGGCGACGAGGGGCCGCTCACGCTCTCGACTCTGGTCGAGCGCCACCTGGCGTCCTACTTCGCCGACCAGCCGGACGGCGTGCCGCCGGCCGGGCTCTACGACCGGGTGCTGGAGGACGTGGAACGACCGCTGATCCAGCTCACGCTGGCGGCCACCCGCGGCAACCAGGTGCGCGCCGCCGAGGTGCTCGGGCTCAACCGCAACACCCTGCGCAAGAAGATCCAGGAGCTCGGGGTCTCGATGACCCGCGGACGGCGCTGACGTAATGGCGCCACATGGATGTTGAACTTGGGGCACAGTCAGCCCTAGGTTCCGCGTATGGAGTCTCAACCGGCTTTGCCCTACGCCGCGAGCGGCGCGCTCGCGCAGGGCTGGCTCGCGAAACAGGAGACCCGTCCGCTGGTGTGGGCGGGGTATGCGCTGGCTGCGGTGATCACGGCGGCGTCCGTGGTGCTGGGCTCGTCGCCGACCGCGTCGGGTCCGCTAGGCCCGGCCAGTCCGCTCGTCCTGACCCTGACCGGCGTCAACTTTGTGCTGATCCTGGTGCTGGGTGCGCTGATGGCCTGGCGTGTCATCCAACTCGCCGGCGAGCGGACGGGCGACGCCGGCGCGCGGCTCCATCTGCGCTTTGTCGCCCTCTTCAGCGCCGCGGCGGTGCTGCCTGCGCTGATCATCGCGCTCTTCTT
Source organism: Caulobacteraceae bacterium (assembly GCA_035541575.1). Classification (GTDB taxonomy): domain Bacteria; phylum Pseudomonadota; class Alphaproteobacteria; order Caulobacterales; family Caulobacteraceae; genus Acaudatibacter. The sequence goes on from DATKMZ010000041.1 coordinate 22,578, forward strand.
CGGTGCGCTGGTGACGCGCGGCGTCGACAACTGGTTCAGCGCTTACGTGCAGACCGTGGTCGAGAATTCCGCGCGCGTCGCGGTCTCGTACCTCGACGAACAAGCGATCAACATCCGCGACCACGCCACGCTGATGTCGCACGATCTCAACAGCGCCGGCCCGTCGCAGCTGGCCAGCTCGCCGGTGGCCTTCTCGCAGTTCTTGCGGCAACAGGCTCAGGACAACGGCTTCGTCGCGGCCTACGTCATCGACGGCCACGGACGCGTGCTGGCGAGCGCCGCCTCGAACGACGCGCCGCCGTTCGTGCTGCCGCCCACGGAGACCTTCCGGGTCGCCGACCAGGGCGAGATTCCGGAGAAGACGTTCGAGAATTCCGATGTCTTCCGAGCGCTCTATCGCCTGCGCTCGTTCTCCAACGCCTACCTCTACGTCGTCTGGCCGGTGCAGCCGGGCGTGTTCAGCCACCTGCGCGAGACCGATGCTTCGATCAGCGCATACCGGCAGGCGAAGGCGAACCGCTCGAAGATCCAGGCCGCCTTCGCCCTGATCTACGCCGAGGTGGTGCTGGTCGTGCTGCTAGGCGCGGTATCGTTCGGCATGTCGGCCGCCAGCAGCATCGCCGAGCCGATCGCTCGCCTTGTGCATGCGTCCGGCCGCGTGGCCGCCGGCGACCTCTCGGTGCGCGTCGACCCGTCCGTCGGAATCGAGGAAATCAGCGGATTATCTCGTGCTTTCAACAATATGACGCGGGATCTTGAGGGGCAACAGACCGCGCTGGTCACCGCCCACAAGGAGGCCGAGTCGGGGCGGCAGTTCGTCGAGGCGGTGCTTTTCGGCGTCAGCGCGGGCGTGATCGGCCTCGACCAGCACGGCCGCATCTCGGTGGCCAACCGGCAGGCCGCAGCGCTGCTTGAGCTGCCCGAGGCGCGGCTAGGGGCGCCGCTCGCCGAGCTGGTCCCTGAGTTCCAGGGCGTCGTCGAGCGGGCCGGAGGCATGGGCCTGGAGATCGAGGAGGATGTCGACGTGGTGCGCGGCGGCGAGTCGCGCCGCCTGCGCCTCCGGGTCGGCCACAGCCCCGACGGCCTCGTGCTGACGTTCGACGACATCACCCGTCTGGTCACCGCCCAGCGAAACGCCGCCTGGAAGGACGTCGCGCGGCGGATCGCGCACGAGATCAAGAACCCGCTGACGCCGATCCAGCTCTCGGCCGAGCGCCTGAGGCGCAAGTACCGAGGCGAGATTTCGAGCGACGTCGAGACGTTCGACCGCTGCACCGAGACGATAATCCGCCAGGTCGGCGACATCGGCCGGATGGTGGGCGAGTTCTCGGATTTCGCCCGCATGCCGGCGCCGAAGTTCGCACTCGCCGACGCCGCCGAGCTTCTGCGCCAAGGCGCGTTCGCCCAGCGCGTGGCCGATCCGGAGACGCACGTCGAGCTCGAAGTCCCTGCCGGCCCCATCAATGTGCTCTGCGACACCCGCATGATCGGCCAAGCGCTGACCAATCTGTTCAAGAACGCCAGCGAGGCGATCGCCGCGCGTCGCGGCGAGGCCGCGCCGCACGCCGGCAGGATCACTGCGCGCCTCGTGGCCGACGACGGATGGGCGACGATCGAGATCGAGGACAACGGCGTGGGACTGCCCGCGAAAGACCGCGACCGACTGACCGAGCCCTACGTGACGACCCGCGAGCGGGGCACCGGCCTTGGCCTCGCCATCGTCGATCGCATCATGGAGGAGCACGGTGGGCAGCTGGCGCTCACCGACGCCGCCCGCCCGCCCGGCGCTCGGGTGACGCTGCGCCTGCCGCTTGCCAGCGCAGCGCTCGCCCATCCGTCCGTCCCCGAGTTGAAGGAAGCCTGAGAGATGACCGGTGACGTCCTGATCGTCGACGACGAGCCAGACATCCGCGAGCTCGTGGCCGGCATCCTCGCCGACGAAGGCTACGCGGTGCGCACGGCCGGCGACTCCAACGAGGCGCTGGCGGCGGTGCGGGCCCGGCGGCCCTCGCTGCTGATCCTCGACATCTGGA
>DATKMZ010000042.1:0-4216 GCA_035541575.1 Caulobacteraceae bacterium
GCAGGTATAGCTGGTCGGTTCCAGCTATGTTCAGCAGATCCTGGTCGTGCGTCGAGCTGAGAATGGCCGAGAGCGCCCCGTTGAGTTCAAGCCCGTTCTCCGCATCGATCGCTTGATCGGGATTCATCCCCGCATTGCTGAATTCCTGTGGGAGATAGGCGAAGGGAGTTCCGGATCCGACATGCAAGGCGTGGATTGAGTGTTCGCCCGTCACCGTCCGGGCAAACGATTCCAGACTCCGGCGCAGAAAAGGCGAGGGCCCACAGCTGATGACGACGGTCACGATCTTCATCAGCGCGGAACTCCGATCGAGCCGGAGCCGACGGCCGATACTGCGGCAGTCCCGTCACGTGGCCACTGCCAGTAGTGTAACGCGCGCGGTTCGGAAAGATCAAACCTACGATCGTCAGATCTTGCGAGCCTCTTCAACGATGACTTGGGCGGAAAGCGGAAGAAGTCACGATCGTAGCCAACTCGGTTCGCATGCCATCCCCTCTGCAATTCTGTCGCGTCGAAAGTCCGTAACACGTACTTGCCCAGCGCATGCTCTTGATCGCGCATCATATAGTGACGCAGCGCGAAGCTCTCAGGAGCCAGTCGTACGCCCTCGCCGTCAAGAACATGTCCGCCGGCGTTCAGCATGGAGAAGCCGAACTGCGGCCGCCAGGCACGCATCAGGCGCGGCGAGGACGGCTCGAAGAGATAGTAGTAAAGTAGAGGCGGGAAGCCCTTGCAGTCGGGTGTGTAATCGTAGTCGATCGGCAAAAAGACGAACTCATTGAAGTTCACGGCGTTCCAGCCGTCTCGACCGAGACGGCGAAGGCCGTCGGCGAGCGCCTCGCCCTCGCGGTAGGAGTGAGGCATCTCGTCCGCGTCGATGTGCAGGATCCAGTCGCCGCCTATGCGTCGCGAGATCTCTTGTTTGAGCCGCAATTGTTGTTCCAGTGCAAAAGCGCCCCCGAATGGCGCGTCCCATACCCCCACGATGTGGCGGCCGAACTCCGTCGCCCGGTAGATGCGCGAGCTGCCGTCAGTGGAACCGTTGTCGATGATTGCGACGTTGAGCCCGTTGGCGATGAGATGACGCAGACAGTTGCCGAGGTACGCCTCTTCGTTTCGGATCGCGAGGATCGCCGTGACGTCGTCCAAACAAGTGCCTCCGCCGATGCTCGCAACTAGCCGTCGGAGAGCATTAGCCAATTCTCGCTCGTGTGGCAGCACCGCTGGCTTCTCCCTGATCGAGGCGCTCGTCGTGCTGCTGGTGGCCGGCATGGCGCTGATGCTGGTGTTTGCGATCGGGGGGCAGTCGGCGCGCACCGGCTTTGCACTCGGCCGCCGCGCGCTCGGCGTCGCCGACGGCCAGGTGACCGAGGACCAGCTGCGCGGGCTGATCCGCAGCCTCGTGCTGGCGCCCGCCGGGGCCGACGCCCGGGCGCTGGGCCTCGTCCCCTTCGCCGGCGGCCCCTCCGGCTTCAGCGGCGGGGCGGTGCTGGCGCGCGCCGGGCTCTGCGGGCCCGCGGGTCCGGCGGGGCGGCTGAGCGTGGCGGTCGAGGCGCGGCCCGAGGGCGACGTGGTGACCTGCGCTTCCGCCGTTCAGCCGGCGACCGTCGTCGCCGACTTTCGTCCGCGCCACGTGCGGTTCGCCTATTCGCTCGACGGCGCCAGCTGGCGGGACGCCTGGGCGCCGCCGCCGCCGTCGCCCTTCGCCGTCCCGGGCGCAAAGCCGCCGCGCGCCGCGCTGCGCCTGCTGGTCCGCCTCGCCAGCGACGACGGCCGCGTCGACATCGTCGAGCTGGCGCAGTCCGGGCCGCCGTCGCTCTATCCGGAGACGCTCCCGCATCCGGGCCGCGCGGAATGACCCGCCCGCCCTCAGCATCGTCCAAGGCCGGCTTCGCGCTGCCGTCGGTGCTGTTCGTCGTCGCGATGGTGACGCTGGTCTTCCTGGTGGCGATCGAGGCGCTGGCGAGCCTCGCGGCCGAGACGCGGGCGGCGCTGGCGGCGACGCGGTTCCAGACCGCGGCGCTGTCGGCGGAGGCCGACGTCGCCTTCGACGCCGCGACCCGTCCGCTTGGGCCGCGCGCGATCCTGGCCTCCCCGGCGCCGGGCGCGGCCGAGCTCGTCCGGCTCGACGGGGCGCCCTACGCCACCGGAGCCGACCTGATGCTGAGCGCCCAGGACGAAGCCGGCCTCGTCAACGTCGACGCCCTCGCGCCGGCCGCGCGCGCCCACCTGTTCGCGGCGATGGGCGTGGCGCCGCTCGACGTTGCGGCGCTGGCCGATCGCCTGGCCGACTATATCGACCCGGACGACCTGCGCCGGCCGCTGGGCGCGGAGACGGACGACTACGCCCGCCTCGGCCTGCCACCGCCCCCCAACGCCAGCCTGGTTCGCCGCGACCAGCTCCAGGGCCTGCTCGGTTGGCGCGAGCTCGTGGGAACGAGCCGCTGGCGCGCGTTCCAGGACGACGTCACGGCCGATCCCAACTCGCTGGTCGTCAACGTCAACACCGCCACGCCCGCCGCGCTCGAGACCTGGTACGGCCTCACCCCCGCCCAGGCCGAGGCGGCGCTGGCCTATAGGGCGCGGACGCCGTTCACCGGCGTCGCCGACCTCGAGCGCCTCACCGGGCGGGCTTTGCTGTCCGATGCAGAGCTGGTCTACACCATGCCCAACGGCCGCTTCGCGCTGAAGGTCGAGGATCGGCGCTCGGGCCTCGCCTACCGCTCGCGGCTGATCCTGACGCCCGGCGACGCGGAGCGACCGTTCTGGATCGTCGAGCCGACGCTCCAGGTCCTCACCGCGGCCGAAAAGGCGACGCCGCCCGTCCATGCCCTGGCCTTTCCCGACCCCGCCGCTTGAGCTGCTGGCCGCCGACGGCCGCGTCTCGCCGCTGACCCCCGGCGCCGGTCGCCCCCGCCTGTTGCTGGCGCGCGAGCTCTGCAGCTTCGAGCGGTTCGAGCCGCCGGCGGGCGGCGGCGCCGGCGATGCGGCCGCGCGCCTCTACGCCCGCACCCACGCGCCGTTCCACAACCCGGGCAATCTCGTCCGCCGCGACGGCGCGGGCTATGCGATCTGGTGGTGGGACCTCGATCGGGTAGGCCCTCAGTTGGCGGCGCGCTTCGGCCAGGCCCTCCCGACGCTCGCGCCCGAGACGCTGGCGCAGCCGCCGGGCGAGGGCTGGCGCGTCGTGCGGCTCGCGAGCGGCTTCGAGCTGCAGTGCTGGCGCGCCCGCGCTCTCGTCGCCTCCGCCTGGCGCCCGGCCGCGCCCGACGCCGCCGCGTGGGCCGCGTTCGCCCGCCAGCAGCGCGGCGCCGAGGTCCCGGCCCCTGCCGAGCCGCCGCCTGCGCAGACCCTGCCGGTGCTGGCGGGCGCCGCGCTCGGCCCGGGCCGCGGCTGGCGCGACGTCAGTCCCGTCGAGACGCTCAAGCTCGGCCTGACCACCGCGGCCGTCCTGACGGCGCTCGCCACGGCGTTCTGGATCGGTCAGGCCCTGCGGCTGGACCAGCTCTCGGGCGAGCTCGAGCAGCGCGCCGCCGCCGTCCGCGCCACCACCGAGGCCCCGCGCGACGACGCCGCACAGCGCCGCCTCTACGCCGCCTACCAGGCGCTGGGCGCCCGGCCGGACCCGATCGCCGGCCTCAAGACCGCGATCGACGTGCTGCGCCGCCGCCATCTCGCCGCCACCGGCTTCTCCGTCGACGGCCAGACCGTCACGGTCACGCTGCCCTACGCCGCCCTGCCGTCGGTCGCGGCGATCACGCTCGAGCTGCAGGCCACCGGCGCCTTCGCCGACGTCCGCCCCCTCCCGGACTCCGCCGGCAAGGCGATCGAACTGCAGATGACGCTGGCGGGTCGGTAGCGCCCTCCCTGGAGCCCGCCTCGGGCCGACGTTACCGAAGGTTTCACGTGAAACCTTGGCCGGCGCGCCGTAAACGCACCGTAGACAACGGTCTTCCGGCCCTGCGCGCGCCGCGCGACGGGTGTCGGACCGGTGACTTCTCGGCAAGTGAGTGACAGCCACCCGAAGAGATGGTACTAATGGTAATACTTGCCGTCAAGAAGGAGGTGTACAACAGCCTGAACGGCGTGTGCAGCGGCGCTTCGTGGCGAGCGGCGTCGGTGGCCCGCCCGTGGTGCTTTCCAGAGTGTCGACTTATACGCCGGACGTCATGCCGAGGACACGTTCTCTGGATGCTGAGAAGGCTTAAACGAGGTA
>DATKMZ010000043.1:0-18515 GCA_035541575.1 Caulobacteraceae bacterium
TCGTTGATCGCGCTCGCGAACGCCTTGTATTCGTCCGGCAGATTGCCCCGCACCGCGTGCTGCAGCTTGCCGACCGTCTCCGGCGTCCAGGCATGGTCCTCGCCGCGCAGGCGCCAGGCGTAGGTCCCGCCGACGTCCAGCATGTTGTGGTAGATCGGCGCCTCGCCGTAGGCGGCCGCGTGCCGGCGCACGCTCTCCTCGGCGATCTCCGTGAGCCCCACGCCCTCGATCGCGGTGCCGGTGCCGGTGAAGTACTTCTCGACGAAGGCGCTCGAGAGGCCCACCGCGTCGAAGATCTGCGCGCCGCAGTAGGACTGGTAGGTGGAGATGCCCATCTTGGACATCACCTTCAGAATGCCCTTCCCCAGCGCCTTGAGGTAGTTCTTCTGGACGTCCTTGGCCGAGAGCTTCGAGCCGTTCTGGACCCGGATCTGCTCCAGCGTCTCGAACGCCAGGTAGGGGTTGATCGCCTCGGCCCCGTAGCCCGCGAGAACGCACATGTGGTGCACCTCGCGCGCCTCGCCGGTCTCGATCACCAGCCCCGTCTGCATCCGAAGGCCCTGTCGGATCAGGTGATGATGCACCGCCGCCGTAGCCAGCGCCGCCGGGATCGGGATCCGGTCGGGGCCGGTCGCGCGGTCCGACAGGATGAGGATGTTGCTGTCGGCGAGCACGCGGTCGGTCGCCGCGCCGCAGATCCGCTCCAACGCCCGCTCCAGCCCCGCCGGGCCGTCCGACGCCGGCCAGGTGGCGTCGAGCGTCGCGGTGCGGAACGCGCCGTCGGCGAGCTCGGCGATCGAGCGGATCTTCTCGAGGTCTGCGTTGGTCAGGATCGGCTGGGCGACCTCGAGACGCTTGTGCGCGCCGGCCTGGTGGCCGAGCAGGTTGGGCCGCGGTCCGATCATCGAGACCAGGCTCATCACCAGCTCTTCGCGGATCGGGTCGATCGGCGGATTGGTGACCTGGGCGAACACCTGCTTGAAGTATTCGTAGAGCAGCCGCGGCTTCCTCGAGAGCACCGCGATCGGCGTATCGGTCCCCATCGAGCCGACCGGATCGTCGGCCTGCTCGCTCATCGGCTCGAGGAAGAACGAGAGGTCTTCCTGGGTGTAGCCGAACGCCTGCTGGCGATCGAGGAAGCCGGCGGGATCGTTGGCGGCCGCAGGCTCCCACTGAGGGGGCTCGGGCAGGTCGGCCAGCTTGAACTGGGTCGCCTTCAGCCACTCCTCGTAGGGGTGCTCCTCGGCGAGCTTGGCCTTGATCTCGTCGTCATCGACGATGCGGCCTTCCTCCATGTCGATCAGCAGCATCTTGCCGGGCTGGAGGCGCCACTTGCGGACGATGCGCTCCTCCTCGACCGGCAGCACGCCGACCTCGGAGGCCATCACGACGTGGTCCTGGTTGGTGATGATGAACCGCGCGGGCCTCAGGCCGTTGCGGTCGAGCGTCGCGCCGACCTGGCGGCCGTCGGTGAAAGCCACCGCGGCCGGCCCGTCCCACGGCTCCATCAGCGCGGCGTGGTATTCGTAGAAGGCCCGGCGCTTGGAATCCATCAGCGGATTGCCCGCCCACGCCTCCGGGATCAGCATCATCATCGCGTGGGCGAGCGGATAGCCGCCGGCCAGCAAGAGCTCGAGCGCGTTGTCGAGCTTGGCCGTGTCGGAGTCTTCGTCCTTGATCAGCGGCCACATCTTGTCGAGGTCGGGCCCGAGCAGCGCGCTCTCCATCGTGCGCCGCCGCGCGTTCATCCAGTTGGCGTTGCCGCGCTCGGTGTTGATCTCGCCGTTGTGTGCGATGAACCGGTAGGGGTGCGCGCGCTGCCACGACGGCGAGGTGTTGGTCGAGAACCGCTGGTGCACCAGCGCCACCGCCGACTCCGCCAGCGGGTTGGTGAGGTCCTGGTAGAAGGTGCCGACCTGGTGGGCGAGCACCATGCCCTTGTAGACCACCGTCCGGCTCGAGAACGACGGCATGTAGAAGTCGGTCAGGCTGGGCAGGCCGTACTTCTGAGCGAGCTGCGCCAGCGGGTTCTGGGTCTGCTTGCGGATGACGAGCAGCTTGCGCTCGAAAGCGTCCTGGTCCTTGCAGGCGGCGCCGCGGCCCACGAACACCTGCCTGATCACCGGCATCTCGGCCAGCACCGCCTTGCCGAGCCCGGTCGGGTCGACCGGCACGTCGCGCCAGCCGATCAGCTGCTGGCCTTCGACGCGCACGAAGTGCTCGAACTGGCCGACCGCGAGCTCGCGCGCCGCCTCGTCGCGCGGCATGAAGCACATGCCGACGCCGTAGAAGCCGGGCTCGGGCAGCTCGAGCCCGGCCTTGGTCGCCCAGTCGCGGTAGAGCGCGTCGGGGATCTGGATCAACGCCCCGGCGCCGTCTCCGACCAACGGGTCGGCGCCGACCGCGCCGCGGTGGTTCAGGTTGACCAGGATCTCCAGGCCGCAGGCGATGACCTCGTGCGATTTGCGGCCCTTGATGTTGGCCACAAACCCCACGCCACACGCGTCATGCTCATGACGCGGGTCATACAGTCCCTGTTGCGGCCAAAGCGCCATCCAGAATAAGCCTTCCTAACTCTCTGTAGTTCCCGAAGATCGGGCCCTTCGCCGCGCCTTTACAGGCTAAGGACCAGCTCTGTCGACTGCGGCGCGATCAAAGCTGCGTGCCCAGAGGCCGATTGGCGAAATTTGGTTCGCAAACACCGGCTGCGAATGCCTTTGCATCGGTACAATCTTGCTCGCTAACCCTGGCGCGCGAAACATTCTTCCAGCCAAGCGCTGGAGAAACGAACGAACTTGATGCGACCCTTGGCGTCGGCCGAATAGACCGCGCGCCAGTCGCCGTCGCGCCCGCGGATGACCGACGGATAGGCGGCCGGCGCATCGGCGCCCGGCAGCGATAGCGCGCAACCGGCGGCGAAATGGACGCCATCGGACGATCTGGCAAGCGCCAGGACGTCGCGGGCGGTGCTCGACGGGTTGTAGATCAGCAAGTAGCGGCCCTGGCCGTCGTCGAACGCGTCGACGGCGGCGCCGGGGTTCGGCAGGTTGGTCTGCTGCGGCGTCGTGAAGTCGCCGGTCGCGGGATCGAACACGTCGGTGAAGACGCCGCGCCGTTGCTGGTCGCGGAAGTAGGCCCGGAAGCGCCCGTCGCGCTGGCGGACCAGCGCCGGCTGGATCAGCTTCCATCCCTGCAGCCGCCAATAGCCGAGCAGCTTGGCGGCCTCGCCCGTCAGCGCGACCTTGGCGAACAGAGCCCGCTGCGCTGTCTCCTCGTAGAACGGCGCGATGTAGCCGCCGGCGGCGGGTCGCAACTCCGCTCGCGGCAGCGCGCCTTCGATATCGACGAGACGTGTTCCCGGCGACCAACTGCGCCCCTCGTCGGCCGAGACCCGCGCGTCGATCCGCCCGCAGGCCCAGTTGCGACAGGTCTCGCCGACGATCGGCCACATCCGGCTTTGGATCACGCCGTGGACCATCCAGACCCGACCGTCCGGCGCGACGGTGAGCGTGACGTTGCCGAGGCTCTTGGCGGGCGCCGCCGCGCCGACCGCTCGGTCGCCGGGCGCGACGACGGTCCAGGGCTTCGACCACGACGCGCCGTCGCCCGTTCCGCGCGAACAGAGGATGCGCACGCTGCGGTCTTCCTCGTGCTTGCCGGAAAACCAGCACGCCAACAGGGCGCCCGACGGCAACTCGGCGATCGCGGCGCCGTGGTTCGCCATTCCCGTCGGAGACGGTATCTCGGCGCGGAAGAGCTGAGGGCGGGGATTTGGGGCGGCCGCCATCAGAACGATCGACCCGAGACCCGCGACCAGCCGCATTCCGCCCATCGCGCGGACCATCGGCGGCGATCTGCGCTGATAGGTAGGCGCAATCATGGAGGCCATCCACACGCTCGCGGCGACGACCGCGCCCGGCCTATGGCCGCCCGTCGCGAAAACGCCAAGCCGCTTTCGCCTCGTCGTCCTCCGTGCGACGCGCTTGCCGCCGTTCCTCCCCGGGTCGATGATGCCGCCAAGGCCGCGATAACGGCCGCGGGCATCCGGCCCAGGGAAGGAATTTGATCATGGAATTGGCGCCCAAGCAGACCGGGCTCTCGACCGCGCGTCTGGAGCGGATCACCGAGCATCTCGAGCGAAACTACATCGCGCCGGGCAAGATCGCCGGCTGCCAGGTGGCGATCGCGCGGCACGGCCACCTCGCCTACTTCCGCTCGTTCGGCCAGATGGACCGCGAGCGCGGCCAGGCGATGCGCGACGATGCGATCTTCCGCATCTACTCGATGACCAAGCCGATCACGTCGGTCGCGCTGATGACGCTTTACGAGCGCGGCTACTTCCAGCTGAACGACCCGGTCAGCCGCTTCTTCCCGTCCTGGAAGGGCCACCAGGTCTGGGTCTCGGGCCGCGGCGCCGGGATGAAGACCGAAGCGCCGGCCCGCCCGGTCACCATGCGCGACATGCTCTGCCACACCGGCGGGCTCACCTATGGCGCGGCGCTCGTGGCCATAGGCGCGGAGCCGACCAATCATCCGGTCGACGACGTCTACGCCGAGGTGGGCGTACGGCGTGGACGCGGTGAGACGCTGATGGAGTTCATGGAGAAGCTGGCCAAGGTGCCGCTGCGCTACCAGCCGGGCGAGCGCTGGATGTACTCGCTCTCCACCGACGTCTGCGGCGCGCTCGTGGAGAAGATCTCCGGCCAGCGGTTCGACAAGTACCTCGCCGAGCACATCTTCGGGCCGCTCGGCATGAAGGACACCAGCTTCGTCGTGGCTCCCGAGAAGCTCGACCGTTTCTGCGCCAACTATCGCCGCAACCCCGACAAGTCGGTGCAGTTGATCGACGATCCGCAGAAGAGCGACTACCTGACCGAGCCAAGCTTCTTCTCCGGCGGCGGGGGCCTCACCGGCACGACCGAGGACTACCTGCGCTTCTGCGAGATGATCCGCCGCGGCGGCGAGCTCGACGGCGCCCGGATCCTGGGGCCGCGTACGATCGCACTGATGCGGCAGAACCACTTGAAGGACGGCCAGGACCTCACCCAGATGGCGGTCGGCGGCTTCTCAGAAACCGCCAATGAGGGGGTCGGCTTCGGCCTCGGCTTCGCCTGCACCCTCGACCGGGTGAAGTCCGGCACGATTGCGTCAGGCGACTTCTACTGGGGCGGCGCGGCCTCGACGATCTTCTGGGTGGACGACGTCGATGACCTCGTGGTCGTCTTCATGACCCAACTGATGCCCTCCGGCGCCTTCAACTTCCGCGGCCAGCTCAAGAGCATCATCTACTCGTCGATCGTGGAGTAGCGGCGCGGCGGCTTCAGAGCCCCCTCACCGTCACCACCTCCCGCTCGGCGCCAAGCTGAACCACCACATCGGCCCTCGCCGGCATCTCGGCGGCGATGTGGCGGGTGAGGCGTTCGTAGAACTGGACGAAGCGAGCGAGCTCGGCGTCGGTCTGGCCGCGGCCGGTCCGCTCGCGCAGCTTGGCCTCCTGCTCGCGACGCCAGTCGAGCACGGCCTCGAACGACGGGGCGCGAAGCAGCACTTGCAGCCCGATGCGGCCGAAAAGCGCGCGATAGGGTCCGGCCAGCTGGTCATTGGCGTAGCGACGCCAGAGGCCGCGGGAGTCCTCGTCACGTTCGAGCCTATTGACCGGGCGGACCAGCGCGGCGGGCCGCTGCGGCCGCGCGCCGACGCACCAGCCCTCGAACAGGATGACGTCGACCGGCCCCGCCAGGCGATCCCACTCTGCCGGCGGGCGGCGGTCGTCACGGCCCTTGTCGAAGCGCGGCACGGCGGTCTCGCCGGAAGCGCCCAGGCGTTCGATCAGCGCGAGGCCGAGGGCCACGTCGTGCGTGCCGGGAACACCCCGGGTCGCCAGCAGCGGATGGACGCGTGCGGCGAGCGCCGCCCGCTCTTCGCGGGTCAGGTAGAGGTCGTCGATCGAGAGCACGGCGGCTGTCAGGCCGGCCTCGCGCAGCAGGATCGCCAGCGCGCCGGCGGCGGACGACTTGCCCGAGCCCTGCGAGCCGGTGATCCCCACGACCAGCGGCGCGTCGCGCGGCGCCGCCGCGACCCGGCTCGCCAGCGGCGTCAGCACCCGGTCCACGACGTCCGCGTACCCTGGCGGCAGGCGCTCGGCGGCGAGGTAGTCCGCGAGGGCCGGGATCAAAGCTTCACCTCATCTTGAAGCAGACACACTTGGCGCGACCGCGCTGGCGGCGATAGCTGCGCGATATGACAGACGCCGCCGACCGCCAAGCTCCCCGCATCGACGTCAGGCGCGGCGACGACGGCGTCGCCACCGTGACGATCGCCAACGCCGCCAAGCTCAACGCCTTGAGCGCAGCGCTGCTCGACGACCTGGCCGCCGCGCTGGGGCGGCTCGCCGCAGACGGCGGCCTGCGCGCCGCGGTGATCACCGGCGCCGGCGAGCGGGCCTTCGTCGGCGGGGCCGACGTCCGCGAGATGGCCGCGCTCGAGACGCCGGACCAGGCGCGCGCCTTCATCATGCGGGTGCACCGCGCTTGCGCCGCGATCCGCGCCGTGCCGGTTCCCGTGATCGCCCGGATCCAGGGCTACTGCTTCGGCGCGGGCCTGGAGCTCGCCGCCGCCTGCGATCTGCGCATCGCCGCCGACACGGCGCGGCTGGGCATGCCGGAAGTGCGGCTCGGCATCCCCTCGGTGGTCGAGGCGGCGCTGCTGCCGACGTTGATCGGCTGGGGCCGCACGCGCCGGCTGCTGCTTACCGGCGAGACCATCGACGCCGAACTGGCGCTGTCGATCGGCCTGGTCGAGGAGGTGGCGAGCGCCGACGAGCTTGACCGGTGCGTCGACGCCGTCGTCGCCGACATCCTCGCCTGCGGGCCGCTGGCGATCCGCTCGCAGAAGGCGCTGGTCGCGGCCTGGGAGCGGCTGCCGCTGGCCGACGCGATCGCCGCCGGCGTCGACGCGTTCGCCGCGGCGTACGAGACCGACGAGCCGGGCGCGCTGATGGCCGACTTCCTGGCCGCGCAGGCTGCGCGCAAGGCCGGTGGCTGAGCGGCGCCTAGTCCAGCGACCCGACCAGCTTGTTCCACTGGCGGATCCACACCGTGCGCAGCAGGTCGGGCGTCCAGGGGTCGTCGGCGAGCCGCGCCTCGACCGCCTCGGCGCTCTCGCCGCGGCAGATCAGCAGCACATCGTCGCTGCCGTCGAGCGGGCCCGCCAGCCGAATCAGTCCCGCAGCTTCGAGACCGTCCGTGAACGTCGCATGCTCGTCCCAGAGCCGTTGCTGGCGCAGCGGCGTCGCGTGGTCCCACTCAGGGCCCCGCCGACGCAGGACGGCGAACCAGCGTTCCATCCCGTCAGCATGGATCCGCTGGTCCACCGAACCTGTCAGCAGGGGCGCCCACGGATTTGCGTTTGGCGGCTCTAGCCCCCACAATGGATCGCATACTCGAGACGGAAATTTAGATGTCCTATTCCTACGGAGGCGGCGCGCCGACGGGCGGGCCGGCCGGCGTACAGGTGCGTCCTCAGATCGATGTGAAGGCGATGCCGCACATTCTGCGGCGCATCGTGGCGATGGCGCTCAGGATCGAGCCCTGGCAGGTGGTGCTGGCGATCGGCTGCGCGCTGGGCGCGGCGGTCGCGAACCTGGCGGTTCCCAGACTGTTCGGCCACGCCGTGGACCAGGCGATGGCGCTGGCGACCTCGGCGGCGCACGGCCGGGCGGCTCACCTGGCCGCCGCCCAGCAACACCTGCTGGAATCGCACGCGCTCGACACCCTCCTGATCACCGCCGCGATCGTGGTCGGGGTGACGACTCTCCAGGGGATACTCACCGGGCTCTCAGGCTACCAGGCCGAAAAGGTGAGCCAGAAAGTGGCCTACCAGCTGCGGCTCGACTACTTCCGCCAGCTGCAGCGGCTCTCGTTCGGTTTCCACGACACGATCCACTCGGGCGACCTGATCACCCGAGGCATGATCGACCTCGAAGGCGCGCGCATGTTCATCCAGAACGGGATGATGCAGGTGGTGACCCTCACGCTGCTGCTGGTGGTCGCCACCACCATGATGTTCTCGACCGACTGGGTGATGGCGCTGCTCGGCCTCAGCTTCGCGCCGATCAGCATCTTCACCTTGGGCCGCGTCGGCTACCTGCTGCGCATCGCCTGGATGCGGGTGCAGAACCTGATGAGCGTGCTCACGCTCACCATGGAGGAGAACCTCCAGGGCATCCGCGTCGTGCGCGCCTTCGCCTCGCGCACCTTCGAGCTGGCCAAGTTCGACAAGGCGGCCACCGAGGCGCTTCGCGAGGCCTACAAGCGGATCATCCTGCGCATGCGCGCCATGCGCACCACCACGCTGACCTTCTACATCTCGCAGGCGCTGGTGCTCTGGTATGGCGGCCACAAGGTCGCGAGCGGGCACATGACGCCGGGCGTGATGGCCACCTTCGTCCTCTACCTCAACGTTCTGCAGGGGCCGGTGCGACAGTTCATCATGGTGGTGATGTCGGCGGCGCGCGCCACCAGCTGCGGCACGCGCCTGTTCGAGATCCTCGACACGCCAGCTGCGATCGCCGACAAGCCGGACGCCGAGCCGCTGCGACCGACCAGAGGCGTTCTGCGCTTCGAGCACGTCGACTTCGCCTACGAGCCGGGCGGCAAGCTGATCCTGCAGGACATCGACTTCGAAGTCGGGCTCGGCCAGACGCTGGGCATTGTCGGGCCTCCGGGCTCAGGCAAGTCGACCCTCGCCAACCTCGTTCCGCGGTTCTACGACATCACCGCCGGGCGCATCACGATCGACGGCGTCGACATCCGCGACGTGACCCTCTCGTCCCTGCGCGAATACGTGGGCCTCGTGCAGCAGGAAGCGTTCCTGTTCGACTCCACCGTGACCAACAACGTCGCCTACGCCGATCCCTGGGCCGAGGAGGCGCGGATCGTCGGCGCCACCCGAACGGCGCAGCTGCACGACTACATCGCCGCCTTACCGGGCGGCTACGGCACCCGGGTCGGCGAGCGCGGCGTCGCGCTCTCCGGCGGTCAGCGCCAGCGCATGTCGATCGCGCGCGGCGTCGTACCAGGCCCTGGCATCATGATTTTCGACGACAGCACCGCGGCGATCGACGCGGTGACGGAAAAGCGGGTGCGCGACGCGCTCGCCGAGGCGACGCGCCAGAAGGCGACGATCATCATCGCCCACCGGCTCTCGTCGCTGATGCACGCCGACGAGATCATCGTGCTCGAGGAGGGCCGGATCGTCGAACGCGGCTCCCACGAGGAGCTGCTGGCCCTGGGCGGCGAGTACTACGACCTCTTCCAGCTGCAGACGCGCGCCGAGCAGGGCCTCTCGATCGCCGACGCGCGCATCCGCCGCCGGGTCAAGGAGGCCGCGGAATGAGCGACTTCGCCTTCGATTCCGGCGACATGCGCGATCCCGGGCCGGCGCCTCGGCGGCGCAACGCCAGCCTCGGCAGCGCCGAGGCCGAAGAGATCTTCATGGCGTTCGACACCCGGATCGTGCGCCGCTTCGCCGCCTTCCTGAAGCCCCACCCCTGGTACCTCGTGGGCGCCGTCGTGGCGGCCATCGTGTCGGCGCTCGCCCAGCTCGCCCAGCCGCTGATGATCGGCCAGGCGATCACGGTGGCCACCAGCGGCCGCGGCGCCGAGCACCCGATCCACGTCTGGGCGCCGGCGTTCGTGAGCCATGCGGGCTACGTCACGCTCACCCGCATCGACGTGGTGTGCATCGAGTTCGCGCTCTCGTTCGTCGTTTTCACGATCACTTCGATCATCTCGCAGTCGATGTCGACCAGGCTGGCGCAGAAGGTGATCTTCGACCTTCGCCGAGCGATGTTCGACCACTTCCAGAGCATCTCGCTCAGCTACATGGACAGAACCCACGTCGGCCGGGTGATGAGCCGGCTGCAGGGCGACGTGAACGCGCTGCAGGACTTCCTGGAGAGCACCACCAGCTCGATCAGCGACGTCATCACCTTGATCGGCATCGCCATCATGCTGCTGGTGATGAACTGGAAGCTGGGTCTTCTGACCATGCTGGTGCTGCCGGCGCTGATCGGCATCCGCGCCGTCTGGCTGCCCTTCTCGAAGAAGACCTTCCGCGCCGCCCGCGACGCATCGTCGATCGCCAACGGCGCCTTGGCCGAGAACATCAACGGCATTCGCACCGTGCAGGAGACGCGGCGCGAGGCGATGAACTTCGAGCTCTACGAGGAGAAGGCGCGCGACTTCATGAAGACCTCGGTGGACTCGGCCGGCATCGCCGCGCTGATGACCCCCACGGTCTCCATCCTCACCGGCTTCGCCATGGCGGTGATCATCGTGATCGGCGGCTCGGAGGTGATCAACGCCGCGCTCGCTATCGGCGCCATGGTGGCGTACGTCACCTACGTCCAGCGCTTCTTCGAACCGGTGCGCATGCTCTCGATGCAGTACACCGCCTTCCAGCGCGCCATGGCCGCCGGCTACCGAGTGTTCGAGGTGCTGGACGTGCCGGTGACGATCACCAACAAGCCGGACGCGGTCCAGATCACCGAAGCGGCCCCGACCATCGAGTTCGACCATGTGACGTTCGGCTACGACCCCGCCCGCCCGGTGCTGAGGGACGTGTCGTTCAAGGTGAAGCCGAAACAGGTGGTGGCGCTGGTGGGCCCGACCGGGTCGGGCAAGACCAGCATCATCTCGCTCGTGCGACGCTTCTACGAGGTGACCGAGGGCGCGGTGCGGGTCGGTGGCCACGACGTACGCGACGTGACGCTGGAGAGCCTCGGCAAGACCATCGGCATGGTGCTGCAGGAGCCCTTCCTCTTCACCGGCACGATCGAGGACAACATCCGCTACGCCTCCGAGGCGACGCACGAGCAGGTGGTCGCGGCGGCGAAGGCCGTGCGGGCGCATGAGTTCATCATGCGCCTGCCGCAAGGCTACGACACACCGCTCGGCCAGCGCGGGCGCAACATCTCGCTCGGCCAGCGCCAGCTCTTGTCGTTCGCCCGGGCGCTCGTCATCGACCCGAAGATCCTGATCCTCGACGAAGCGACGGCCAACATCGACTCGTTCACCGAGCTCGAGATCCAGCGCGCGCTGAAGGCGCTGATGGCCGGCCGCACCTGCCTCGTCATCGCCCACCGCCTGGCGACCGTTCGCGACGCCGATGAGATCATCGTGCTGCAGGCCGGCCGGATCGTCGCGCAAGGCCCGCACGAGCAACTGGTCGAGCAGGGCGGCCTCTATTCCCGGCTCTACGCCTCGAGCCACGGCTCGTTTGACGACATGCCGGGCGAGGGCGAGGACCGGGCCGACCGCGAAGTGGTGATGGCGACCTGACGGGGACGGCGGCGTCACGCAACCGTCACCGCAAGTTCACGCCCGTGTCGCCTTACGGACGCAGAGCAGCGCCAACCGTGACCGAGTGAACCCGCCCATGATCCGCCTCCTCTTCCTCCTCGCCGCGCTCGGCCTCGCCGGAGCCGCCCAGGCCGCCACGCTCAAGCTGGAGCGCGTCGTCGTCGTCATGCGCCACGGCGTGCGCCCGCCGACGCAGGAGAACGACCAGTTGCGCAAGTGGTCCGACAAGGACTGGCCCGCCTGGCCGGTCAAGGCGGGCGAGCTCACCCAGCACGGCGGCGAGACGGTGAGGCTGATGGGCGCCACGCTGCGCCGGACCTATCGCGCCAAGGGACTGCTGCCAGCCGCCGGCTGCGCCGGGCCGCACCAGGTGACGGTCTGGGCCGACGGCGAGGACCAGCGCACCCGCAAGACCGGCGAGATCCTCGCCAAGGCGCTGCAGCCCGGTTGCGGCGCGACGGCGCCGTTCCGGCCGACGCCTCCGGACGGACCGCGCGATCCGATCTTCGGGGGCTATCAGAGCGGCCCTTGCTCGATCTCGGCCAAGGAGCGAGCGCTGTTCTCGCCCCTGATGGCGAGCCCGGCGCAACAGGCGAAGCTCGACCTCGCGACCGCACGACTGCAGGCGATCTTTGCGCCGAACGCCTGCGAGGGCGGCGCCGGCACGTGTTTCAAGCTCACCGGACCGGCGCCGGGCGGAGTCTATCCGGGCACGGCGAGCCTGGCCGAGGACCTGCTGCTCGAGTACGCCGAGGGCATGCCGATGAAGGACGTCGGCTGGGGCCGCTCCGGAAGGGCCGGGATCCTCGCCGTGATGCCCCTGCACGAGCGCAGCTACGAGGTGCTGCGCGCCAACACCGCCGCCACCAGCAAGCTCGGCTCGGCGATGGCGCGGGTGATCTTCGACGGGCTCAACGGCCGCCCGGCGAGCGGCGGCCCCGACTCCGGACCCGACCTCAAGCTGATGGGCCTGGCGGGCCACGACACCAACATCGCGTTGATGGCGAGCCTCTTCGGCCTCACCTACGCCCTCCCCGGCGAGCCGGATGGCACCGCGCCTTCCACCGCGCTCGCCTTCGAGCTCTGGACCGACGGGACGACCCAGTACGTGCGGCCGGTGATCTACTACGAGACGCTCGACCAGCTGCGCAGGCTGAAGCCCGCCGAGGCCACCGCCCTCCCGCTCACGTTCGCCGACTGCGCCACCGGCCCGATGGGCGGCTGCCCGCTGGCGACGATCGAGACGCGCGTCGAGGCGATGCTGCCGGGCGACTGCGACGCCTGACGGCGCCTTGAGACCTGCATTGCTCAAGCTTAATCCGCCCCGCCCTGGCGGCGACGTCGCGTAGGGCTTACGTTTCCGGCCGAGCAGGCGCCGACACCGGCGCTCGAACTCGGGACAGGGCCTCGTGAACCTCACCATCAAGCGGGCGCTGATCGCGCTCACCATCGCCACAGCGCCGATGTCGCTGGCCGGCTGCGGCATCAACGACATCCCGACCAAGCAAGAGACTGCGAAGGCCAAGTGGGGCGACGTGCAGGCCGACTACCAGCGTCGCGCAGACCTGGTGCCCAACCTCGTCGCGACCGTGCAGGGCTATGCGCAGCAGGAACGGACGGTGCTCACCGCCGTCACCAACGCCCGGGCCAAGGCCACCAGCGTCAACATCGACGCCTCGACCCTCTCCGACCCCGCCGCGTTCCAGCGCTTCGAGCAGGCCCAGAACGAGCTCTCCGGCTCGCTCGGCCGACTGCTCGCGGTCAGCGAGAACTATCCGGACCTGAAGTCGAACGCCAACTTCCTGGCGCTGCAGTCGCAGCTCGAAGGCACGGAGAACCGCATCGCCGTCGCCCGGCGCGACTACAACGACGCCGTGCGCGACTACAACACGACGCTCCGAGTGCTGCCGACCTCGATCTGGGCGGCGACGTTCTACCACAGCGCCAAGCCGATGCAGACGTTCGGCGCCGCCGAGGGCGCGCAGACGGCGCCGCAGGTCCACTTCGACCTGAACGCCCCGCCGACCGGCGCCCCGCCCGGCTCGACCCCGCCGGCGAGCAACGCCGCGCCGTGACCCTCGCCGACGAACCCTTCCCCCTGAGGGGGAAGCGCCCCGAACGCGCAGCGGAGGGGCGTTGGGGGCAGTCACCGACACGCCCCCATTGTCGCTCCGGCTTCGCCGATCGCGGCATTTCCCCCGCGAGCGGGGGAAAGATTTGGTCAGCGGCCGCCCTCCTCTTTTCGCTGCTGTTCGCGCTCGTCGCCGCCGTCCCCGCCTTCGCCGCGCCGACGTTCCCGGCTCTGACCGGCCGCGTGGTCGACGATGCGCACGTGCTCTCGGCCGGCACAGTCAGCGACCTCACGTCCAAGCTGGCCGACCTCGAGGCCAAGACCGGCCGGCAGGTGGTCGTGGTCACCCTGCCCGGCCTGCAGGGCTACGACATCGAGGACTACGGCTACCAGCTCGGCCGCGCCTGGGGGATCGGCCAGAAAGGTCAGAACAACGGCGCGCTCTTCATCGTCGTCCCTTCGGAGCACAAGGTGCGGATCGAGGTCGGCTACGGGCTCGAGCCGATCCTCACCGACGCGCTCTCGAGCGTGATCCTGCAGGGTCAGGTGCTGCCGAGGTTCCGCGCCGGCGACATCGACGGCGGCGTGACCGCCGGAACCGACGCGATCATCGCCCAGCTCAGCGCCGACCCGTCGACCCAGAGCGCGAACGTGCAGAAGGCCACGCAAGCCAGCCGGCCGCAGCGCGGCGTGCCGTTCGGGGCGATCTTCGGCCTGATCGTCGTCCTGATCGTGTTCTCGGGCCTGTTCCGCCGCCACGGCGGCGGCGGCATGGGGTGGCTGCTGCCGATGATGATCCTCTCGTCCGCCGGCCGTCGCGACAGCTGGGGCGGCGGCGGCTGGGGCGGTGGCGGCGGCTTCGGCGGCGGCTTCTCCGGCGGCGGCGGCTCGTTCGGGGGCGGCGGCGCGTCGGGGAGCTGGTGACGTGCTGACAGCGGAAGACCACAGGCGCATCGAGGCTGCGGTCGAGGCGGCCGAGGAAGGCACGAACGGCGACATCTTCTGCGTGCTGGCGGGAGAGGTCTCGAGCTACCGCGAGGTTCCGATCGCCTGGGGCGCGGCGGCGGCGCTGATCCTCCCGCCGGCGATCATGGCGATCGCCTGGCGCCCCCTGTTCGACGCGATCACGGCGGGCGGCTGGACGGCGGCGCAAGCGACCTCGCAGCAGGCCGAGATCGCCTGGGCGCTGACCGGCTACGCCGCGTTTCAGGCGCTGCTGTTTGCGGGCGTGGCGTTGCTGGCGGCGATCCCGCCGGTCCGCCGCGCCCTGACGCCCAGGTTCCTGAAACGGCACCGGGTCAAGAAGGCCGCCTTCCACCACTTCGCCGCCGCGCACCATCATTCGCAGGGGAGCGAGACCGGCGTCCTGATCTTCGTCGCCCTGGTCGAGCGTCAGGTCGAGATCCTGGCCGACGCCGGCATCCACGCGAAGTGCGGCGACGCGGTCTGGAAGGAGGCGGCGGCCGCGGTCCAGGAAGGCATGAAGGCGCCCGATCCGACCGCCGGCATCGAGAAGGCGATCGCGATCTGCGGCGCCGCGCTCAAGGCCCACTTCGCCTCCTCGACGCCGCGCGCCGGCTTCGATCGGCCGGTTGACGACTGAGGGACCTCAGCGAATTCGCTCTGCGTTCATCCGCCGCACCGCCTCGAGGAACTTGCCGGGATCAGCGCCCGGGACCGCCGGCGTCGCGAGCCCGGCCGCCCTGGCGATCTCGGCGATGAAGTCCACGCAGTTGTGGCGCTTCAGATCGTAGAGCGGCGCGCCGTCGCGTCCCCAGCGCCAGACCACGTCGCGGATCGCCCGGTACTCGTCCTCGCTGACCGTCAGCGAGAAGCGAAGGGCCGACAGGCCGCGGTACGCCGGGTCGGCCGGCTCGACCGCGCCGCGCGTCGCATGGAAGAGCAGGTCCGGCGTCTGGCTCACCGCCGTGAACCCGTAGGATTCGTCGGACCCCGGCCGGCCATCCTCACCGGTTCTCGTGATCACGACGAACGCGTGCGGGAAGTAGACGAAGTCACCCTTCGCGCCCCAACCATGCGCGTAGAACGATACCGACGTATCGGCGCGGGCCGCCGTGGCGACCGCGAGCGCGAGCAGCTGGAAGGCGAGGAACGCCGCCTTGCGCACTGTCGTCAGTCCAGGCGGTAGAACCGGCGGGCGTTGTCCCTGAAGAGCTTCGCCTTCTCGTCGGCGGACGCGCCGGCCGCCACGCGCTTCAGCGCATTCCACAGCGTGGCGTAGTCGCACGAGGCGCCGTCGACGGGGAAGTTGCTCTCGAACATGCCGCGCTCGACCCCGAACGCCGCTATGCAGGTCTCGAGGTAGGGCCGCCAGGCCTCGGCCAGCTCTTCGGAGCCGGGCCTCGGATCGCGGTGGTGGAAGCCGAAGCCGCAGACCGTCATCCCGAGGCCGCCGAGCTTGACCCAGACGTTCGGCCGCTTCGCCAGGTCCTCGATGCCGGCCTTCCAGACTGCGAACACCTCATCGCGATTGGCGGCGTAAGGACCGATGCCGAGAGGGCCGCCCACGTGGTTGAGCAGGATCGCCACGTTCGGTGCGGCGTCCGCGAGCGCCGCCACCTCGCCGAGCTGCGGGTGGTACTGCCAGGCCTCGAACGAGAGGCCGGCCTCGCCGAGTTTGGCGAAGCCCTCGCGGAAGCTCGGCAGCGCGTAGAGCCCCGGCGGCGGCGAGGTGTGGCTGCGGCGGATGTCGGGGCTGGGATCGTAGGCGCCGGCGTGCCGGATCCCCTTGAACCGGCCGCCGCCGACACGGACGTGCGCCTCCAGCACTTCGGCCACCGACGCGCCCTGGCTGAGGTCGGCGCGACCGACGATGCCCTCGCAGGCGAGGATCGGGCCGTAGCGCCCGCTCGCCGCCATCGCCGCTTGCCCGTTCACGAACTCGGTCTCGCCGACGTACTTCATCCTCTCCGGCCCAGCGGCGCGATAGAACGAGCCGCACTCGACGAAGACCGTGCTCTCGACCTTGTGCCCGCTGGTCAGGTCAGCCAGCAGCTCGGGCAGCAGATAGCGACTGTTGGGGAAGTCCCACAGGTGATGGTGCGGATCGCAGATCGCGAGCTCAGGTTCGAGGATCGGCTCAGGCATCTTTCCCTCCCGCTCTTCCCCGTGGAGGCGGGGACGCAGCTGCGCTCAGCGCCCCAGGTAGACCGGCTTGCGCTTCTCGACGAAGGCTCGGAACGCTTCCTTGGAGTCCTCGGAGCGGCCACACGCCGAGTGGCGGGCGGTCTCGGCGGCGATGAAGTCGGCGAGGCCTATCCGCTCCTGCTCGACGAAGTTGGCCTTCATGCCTCTGAGCGCCAGCGGCGAGGAATTGGCCAGCCGGTCGGTCAGCGCAGCGAGCTCGGCCTCGAACTCGGCCTCGGGGACGACCCGGTTGACCAGCCCGATCCGCGCAGCCTCGGCGGCGTCGAACTTGCCCGGCAGGAAGTAGAGCTCGCGCGCCTTGGCCGCGCCCAGGATGCGCGGCAGGAACCAGCTGCCGGCCATGTCGCCCGACATGCCAACGTCGAGGAACGCCGAGTTGAAGCGGGCGGTGTCGTCGCAGATGCGCAGGTCGCAGGCGCTGGCCCAGCCGAGCCCGGCGCCCGCGCAGGCGCCCCGGATCGCCGCGATCGTGACGACCGGGCTTTCGTGCAGGATCAGGCTGATGTTGAACGTCTCCGGCCGCGTCGGGCCGGCCTCGCCCGAGGTGTAGAACTTGAGGTCCGCGCCAGGGCAGAAGTCGCGGCCCGCGCCGCGCAGCACCAGCACGCGCAAGGCCTTGTCGCCGCCGGCGTCCTGCACCGTCTCCCAGAGCTCGTCCATCATTCTGGGGACGATCCCGTTGCGCGCCTCGGGCCGGTTCAGCGTGATCGTCGCGACCGGCGCGGCCTTCTCGTAGCGGATTGTCTGGTAGCCGCTCATGGCCGCTCCCCCGTCCAGGGCTCGAAATTCGGCGCGCGACGCTCGATCAGCGCCATCGCGCCCTCCCTCGCGTCGGGGTGCTTGAGCTGCTCCTGCGTCAGCCGGTCGGCGTCGACCAGCGCCGGCTCCATCCCTTGCGACAGGTGCCGGTAGACCTGGCTCTTCATCACCGCGATCGCGCCGGGCGAAATCTGCGCGGCGAGGTCGTCGACGTAGGCCACGACGGCGGCCAGCAGTTCGTCGTGCGGCACGACGCGGTCCAGGAGGCCGATCCGCAGCGCCTCCTCGGACTGTACGCGCCGTGAGCTCCAGAGCAGGTCGAGCGCACGGCTTGGCCCCACCAGGCGCGGCAGCACCCAGCTGGTGCCGTGCTCGGCGATGAGGCCGCGCTTGGAGAAGACGGTGGTGAAGCTCGCCGCCTCGGAGCCGAACCGCAGGTCGCTCATCATCGCGAGCACGAACCCGCCGCCGGCGGCGACGCCGTTGACGGCCGAGATCACTGGCTTGGAGACCTGGGTCAGGTAGCTGAACATGCCGGGTGGATCGCGCCGGGACTCGTCGCCTCCGCCGCCGCCGCCGCGCGCCTCGCCCGCCTGCGTCGTCTGCCGCAGCACCTCGGCGTCGAGGCCCGAGCAGAATCCGCGACCCTCGCCGACGAACGCGATCGCGGTCACCTCCGGGTCCTTCTCGGCGGTCGCGACCAGCCGGCGGATATCGGCCAGCATCGCGTAGGTCAGCGCGTTCAGCGCCTGCGGCCGGTTCAGTCGGATCAGCGCGACCCGGCCCATGGTCTCGAACAGGATGTCCGCGTCCGACATGGCCATCGCCTCCCTGGGCGTTCTCGTTGCCGGCCACTCTAGAACGCGGGCAGCCCGCGTCGAGTCTCAGCTCGTGGCGCGGGCGAGATAGGCGAAGAGATCGGCGATCGCGTCCTCGGCGTCGGCTCTACCGGCTTCGACGAAGCGCGGTGGACCACCGGCGCGGTCCCGCCCTGGCAGGGCGGGACGAGCGCGAGGCGAGCGCTACTTCATCAGCGTTTCTTTGATCCGGTACGCCGCCGGCAGCATCAAGACGCCGATCAGACACGGGAAGATGAAGAGGATGAGCGGCAGCATCATCTTGGCCGGCAGCGCCATCGCCTTCTCCTCGGCGTG
>DATKMZ010000044.1:0-50209 GCA_035541575.1 Caulobacteraceae bacterium
AATCCGGCCATCCGGAGCCCTCCTTTCGGACCCTTCGATTTTTGCAACGTGCTCTTGGGGTAACGGCAGGGTAACGGGATTGACCCGTTAGGCCCCGTTACCCAATGTTAGGAACATTGCCTAACATTTTGCAGAAAGACAAGAGGCGTCAGCGACTTGGAGGGGGCAGGGCGTTATGATTTGCGAGGCCCCGTGAGGGCCTGTTCTGCGACTTTTAATCGAGTGGTCGTGGGTTCGACCCCCACCCGGCCTGCCACGCGCCGCGCGCTCAAAGGGCCGCGTTGCTTGCGCGGGCGACGGACGATAGGTTCGCGCCTCTTTCGTCGGCCCGCCTTTTCCGGAGTTGCTATTGGTCGATCTGTTTGACGAGGTCGATGAGGAGCTGCGCTCAGATCGCGCTGTCAGTCTCATCCGCAACGCGATGCCCTGGGTCATCGGCGTTCTGGCGTTGGTCCTGGCCGCCTACCTGGGGTTCTGGGGCTACACGTCCTGGCAGGACCGCAATCTCGCCACCGCGGCGGCGGCCTATCAGAAGGCGGTCGACGCGCTCGGCGACGGCGACCAGAAGGCGGCGCTGGCAGGCTTCGACGCCGTCCGCAAGACCGGCGCGCCGGGCTACGCGACGCTGGCGTTGATGCAGGAGGGGAACCTCAAGCTGCGGGATGGCGATTCGACCGGCGCGGCCAAGCTCTACGACCAGGCGGCCGCCAGAGCGCCAAACCTGATCGTCGGCGACCTGGCGCGCCTGAAGGCGGCCGAGGCCCTGCTCGACACCGCGCCGCTGCCGCAGCTGCAGACCCGGCTCAACCCGCTATTGGCCGCCGACCGGCCCTACGCGATCTACGCCCGCGAGGCGCTGGCGATGGCCAAGCTGATGGCCGGCAAGACAGCCGACGCACGCAAGGACTTCCAGGTGATCGGTCTCAATCTGCAGGCCACGCAGGACATGCGCGAGCGCAGCCAGATGGCGATCGTGCTCATCGATTCCGGTGAAGCGTCGACGGCCGTAGCCGCGGCGAAAGCGGCCGCCACAATGCCGCCGCCAGTGGTCCCGATGGTCGGACCGACGCCTGCGGCGCCTCAAGGCCCGGCCGCGGCGCCCTCATCGCCAGCCGGAGCCGCCCAATGACGCCTCGCCGCGCCGCCAGCGTCCTCGCCGTCGTCGCCGTCCTGGCGGGTTGCCACACGGTGTCCAACCCGTTCCGCGCGCCGCCTAAGCCGGTGCGGGACGAGAGCAACCGCATCTCGCTGCTGGAGCTGAACGACCAGCTCAAGGTCTCCGAATCGCTGAAAGGCCAGGACTTCTTCCTGCCGCCGCCCGCTCCTCAGGCCGACTGGCCGCTGCCCGGCGGCACCCTCGAGCAGTCAGTGGAGAACGTCGACGCCGCGCCCGATTTCCGCGTCGTCTGGAAGCGGAACATCGGGCTCAAGTCGAGCGCGCACTCGCACGTGATGGCAACGCCAATCGTGGCGGAGGGCAAGGTGTTCGTGATGGACGCCGGCGCAGTCCTGTCCGCGCACGACGCGCAGACCGGCGCCCAACTCTGGCGCGCGAGCCTGAAGCCGACGGGCAAGCGTGAGCGCGACGGCTACGGCGGCGGCATCGCCTTCGCCGACGGCAAGCTCTACGTCTCGTCGGGTTTTCGGCTGGTGGCCCAGGTCGACGCGCAGACCGGCGCGGTGGGCTGGGTGACGCGGACCGATGCGCCGATCCACGCGGCGCCCACCGTCACCGACGGCCGCGTCTATGTCGTCGACGTCGACGATCAGCTTCTGACCTTCAACGAGCAGACCGGCACGCCGGACTGGACCTATCAGGCCTTGACCGAGCCGGCGCGCATGCTGGTGGCCTCGAGCCCGGCCGTGTCGAACGGCACGCTGGTCGCTTCGTTCGCGTCAGGCGAGCTGGTGGCGATGCGCTCCGACAACGGCACCGAGCTCTGGAACCAGCCGCTGTCGCGCACGACCCGCACCAACGCGCTGTCGGAGATCCGCGACATCGCCGGCCGGCCGGTGATCTACAAGGGCGACGTCTTCGCGATCAGCCACGCCGACGTGATGGCCGCCACCGATCTGCGCACCGGCCAGGTGCGCTGGCAGATCCCGCTCTCGGGCATCACCAGCCCCTGGGCCGCGGGCGACGTGGTGTTCGCCGTGGGGCAGGACGGCAACGTGATCTGCGCCGCGCGCGATTCCGGCCAGCTCTATTGGGTGACCGACCTCAACGCGCCGGGCCCGGTGAAGAAGGGCAAGAAGCCGGGGCGGGGCCGCGACGTGTGGTCGAGCCCGATCCTCGCCGACAACCGGCTGATCACCGTTTCTGACCACGGCGAGGCCGTCGCGCTCGACGCCAAGAGCGGGCAGGTGGTCAAGCGGCTCAAACTCGGCGACGACGCCCTGATCAGCCCGATCGCGGCCGGGGGGATGATCTACGTGGTGAGCCAGACCGCCGACCTGATCGCCATCCGGTGAGGTAGGACGCCGCCCGGATGGTCAGGATCGCCATCGTCGGGCGGCCCAACGTCGGCAAGTCGACGCTGTTCAACCGCCTGGCCGGGCGCAGGCTCGCGCTGGTCGACGACCGGCCAGGCGTCACGCGCGACCGCCGGTTCGGGACCGGGCGGCTCGGCGACCTCGACCTCGAGCTGATCGACACCGCCGGCTTCGAGGACGTGACGGACGAGAGCCTGGAGGCGCGCATGCGCGCCCAGACCGAGCGCGCCCTCGACGAGGCCGACGTCGTGCTTTTCGTCATCGACGCGCGCGAGGGCGTGACGTCGCTCGACGAAGCGTTCGCCGCCCTGCTGCGCCGGCGCGGCAAGCCGGTGGTGCTGGTCGCCAACAAGGCCGAAGGCCACGCCGGCGACGCCGGCGCGCTGGAGGCCTTCTCGCTCGGCTTCGGCGCGCCGGTGGAGATCTCCGCTGAGCACGGCGAAGGGTTGGGCGAGCTCTACGAGGCGATCGATGCGGCGCGGCCCGCGTCGGAGGCGGCGGAGGCCGAGGCGGGCGAGGCGCCGCTCCGGATCGCCATCGTCGGACGCCCCAACGCCGGCAAGTCGACGCTGGTCAACGCGCTGATCGGCGACCAGCGCCTGCTGACCGGGCCTGAGGCCGGGATCACCCGCGACGCCATCTCGGTGGACTGGGACTGGCAGGGCCGACGCGTGCGGCTGGTCGACACCGCGGGGCTGCGGCGCAAGGCGCGGGTCAACGAGGCGCTCGAGAAGCTCTCCACCCAGGACGCGATCCGCGCGATCACCTTCGCCGAGGTTGTGATCCTGGTGATGGACGCGACCCACCCGTTCGAGACCCAGGACCTGCAGATCGCCGATCTGGTCGAGCGCGAGGGGCGGGCGCTGGTCTTCGTGCTGGCCAAGTGGGACCTGATCGAGGAGCCGGCCACGCGTTTGGCGGCGTGTTCCGAGACGGCCGAGCGGATGCTGCCGCAACTGCGCGGCGCGCCGCTGGTGGCGCTGTCGGCGGAGACCGGTCGCGGTCTCGAGCGGCTGATGCCGGCGGTCGCCAAGGCCCACGCCGACTGGTCGACCAAGGTCAAGACCTCCGACCTCAACACCTGGCTGCGGCTTGCGGTCGAGCGGCATCCGCCGCCGATGGTGGCCGGCAAGCGCGTGCGGCCGAAGTACATCGCCCAGACCAAGGCGCGGCCGCCGACGTTCGTGCTCTTCGCCAGTCGCGCGGCGGCGATGCCCGACAGCTACCGCCGCTACCTGATCAACTCGATCCGCCAGAGCTTCGACCTACCGGGTGTGCCCATGCGCCTGACGGTGAAGGCGGGCGCCAACCCTTACGCCGACAGTGCGGGTCCCAGCCGCCGCCCGCCGGCGAGGGGCAAGGCGGTCAGGAAGCCGCCTGGGAAGCCGTCGGGGAAGCCGTCGGGATCCGGGCCTTCCAGTCGGAAAAGCGCACCGTCGCGGTCGGCAGGCCGAGGTCGTTCGCGGCCGCGAGCTCCACGATCATAGGTCCGATCTCGGCCGGGTCGGGCAGGGCGTCCGGATCCTCGCCGGGGAAGGCCTCGGCGCGCACACGGGTGCGCATCGGGCCTGGGCTCACCAGCACCGCCCGCACGTTGGTATGCTCGATCTCGTCGGCCCAGCAGCGCACCAGCGCCTCGAGCGCGGCCTTGGTCGCCGAGTAGCTTCCCCAGAACGCCTGCGGCTGCGTCGCCGCGCCGGACGTGAGGAAGAGCGCGCGACCCATCCCGGCCCGCCGCAGCAGCGGCTCGAGCGAACGGATCAGACGGTAGACGCAGGTGAGGTTGGTCGCTACGACCCGGTCCCAGAGCTTCGGGTCGACGTGCGCCACCGGCCAGAGCCCGCCCAGCATCCCCGCAGCGTGCACGAGCACGTCGAGTTGGCCGTGACGCTGGAAGATGGCGAGGCCCAGCGCGTCGATGCCGTCGCCGTCAGTGAGGTCGAGAGGAACGAGGGTCGGGCGATGGCCGCCGGCCGCGACGATCGCGTCGTCCAGTTCCTCCAGCGCGCCTTGGGTGCGGCCGACGGCGATCACGTGAGCGCCGGCGCCGGCGAGCGCGAGGGCGCTGGCGCGTCCGATGCCGCGCGTCGCGCCCGTGACGAGGGCGATGCGGCCGGCGAGCGGTTTGTCGTTGTCCATCGGCGGCTTCTAGGGCGCCGAGCGCCGATCCAAAACCCTTCCCCTCCGGGGGAAAGATTCAGGCGTCGACCAGGAACGAGAGCTGGCGCTCGACCTGCTCGTTGCGGCCCTCGGCGATCTCGCGGTCCAGCAGGCGGGTCGGGTATTCGCCGGTGAAGTAGTGATCGGTGAACTGCGGACAGGCGGGATCGCGCGGTCCCGCGCCCATCGCCCAGTAGAGCCCGTCCACCGTCAGGAACGCCAGGCTGTCGACCCCGAACTGCTTGGCCATCTGCGGGACGGTCATGTTGGCGGCGATCAGGTGCTCGCGATCGGGCATGTCGATGCCGTAGAAGTCCGGGAAGCGGATCGCGGGCGAGGCGGAACGCAGGTGCACCTCCCTGGCGCCGGCGTCGCGCACCATCTTCACCACCTTCACAGTGGTGGTGCCGCGCACGATCGAGTCGTCGACCAGGATCACCCGCTTGCCGGCGAGCACGGCGCGGTTGGGGCTGTGCTTCATCCGCACCGACAGCTCGCGCGCGTCCTGGCTGGGCTGGATGAAGGTGCGCCCGAGGTGGTGGTTGCGGATGATGCCCATCTCGTAGGGCAGGCCCGCGGCCTGCGCGAAGCCGAGCGCGGAGGGCACGCCAGAGTCCGGCACCGGCACCACCACGTCGGCGGGCACCAGGCTCTCCTCCGCGAGCCGCCGGCCCATCCGTTTTCGCACGTCGTACACCGAGCGGCCGTTCACCACCGAGTCCGGCATGGCGAAGTAGACGTACTCGAACACGCAGGGTCGGGCCTTCGCGGCCGGAAACGGCTTGATCGATTCCACGCCATCGCTGGAGACGACGACGATCTCGCCGTGCTCGATGTCGCGCACGAACTTCGCCCCCACCATATCGAGCGCGCGGGTCTCGGAAGCCAGCACCGGTCGCCCGTTCAGGTCGCCCAGCACTAGCGGGCGAATGCCCAGCGGGTCGCGCGCGCCGACCAGCTTCTTGTTGGTCAGGCCCACCAGCGCATAGCCGCCTTCTATCTGCGACAGCGCCTCGATGAAGCGTTCGATGAAGCGCCTTTTTCGCGACATCGCGATCAGGTGGATGATCACCTCGGAGTCCGAGGTGGACTGGAAGATGCGACCCTCGGAGACCAGCCGCTCACGCAGGGTCAGGAAGTTGGTCAGGTTGCCGTTGTGGGCCAGCGCGACGCCGCCGGCCTCGAGGTCGGCGAACATCGGCTGGACGTTGCGCAGCACCGAGGCCCCGGCGGTGGAATAGCGGGTGTGGCCGATGGCGTAGGCGCCGGGCAGTCGCTCGGCGAGGTCGGCGCCCGAGAACGACTCGGCGACGTGTCCCATGTGCCGCTCGGTGTAGAAGCCCTGGCCGTCGAACGAGGCGATGCCGCAGGCCTCCTCGCCGCGGTGCTGCAGGGCGTGGAGGCCGAGCGCGACCACCTGCGCGGCGTTGGGGGTGTTGAACACGCCGAAGACGCCGCACTCCAGCCGGAGCCGGTCGTCGTCGCGCCAAGCCAGATCCGCTGTCACGGTGTCTTCTCCACGCGCAGCCCCGGCGCGTCGTCCGAGGCCGCATTGTAGCTGCGATTCTGCTCGGGCGCGGCGGGGGTCGAATTGTCGTCGCTGACGATGGCCTTGCCGACGACCGGAGCGACCTCCTTGGCGAGGCGCGCGCCCTGCGGCGCGAAGGACCGCAGCGCGGAGGCCGAGAGCGCCGAGACCGGATACAGGAACGCGCCGGAGATCCATGCCGGCATCCGGTCGGCCGGTACGATCGCGTTGATCGTCAGGTTGGCCAGCCCCAACACGACCAACGCCCGCGCCACGCCGAAGCCGGCGCCTATCGTGCGATCGACGCCGCCCAGCCCGCTCGTCTGATGAATACGCCGGGTCACGGCCGAAGCGGCGACGCGCAGCAGGATGTAGACCGCCGCGAACACCATCAGGATCGCGGCGATGTTGGCGAGCCAGGGCGTGTGGATAGCGTGCCGAGCGACGGGGCCCGAGTAGCGAAGCGCGAAGAGCGAGACCACCGCGGCTGCGACCAGGGCCAGCACGGTCGCCACCTCGCGCGTCGCGCCGCGAATCCAACCGATGAGCGCCGAGACGATGAGCAGCAGACCCGCGGCGAGGTCGAAGAGGCTCATGGACGGTCGTCGTCCCACGCCTCGCCGCCGATCCGGGCGACGGCGTCCGCGAGCCGCGCGACCGGCGCCTGGCGCACGCCGGCGGTCTCGGCGATTCCCTGCGGTCCGAGCGCGCGGCTGAAGCCGAGCTTGGCGGCTTCCTTCAGGCGCATCTCGGTTCTCGACACCGGCCGGACGTCCCCCGAAAGACTGATCTCGCCGAACACCACGCAGTCCTGCGGCAGCGCCGCTTCCAGGGCCGAAGACACCAGCGCCGCAGCCGCGGCCAGATCGGCCGCGGGCTCGGTCACTTTCAGGCCGCCGGCGACGTTCAAGTAAACGTCACGCGTGCCGAATCCAACCCCACAGCGGGCCTCGAGCACCGCAAGAATCATCGCTAAACGCCCGGAATCCCAGCCGACAACGGCGCGACGAGGCGTTCCGTAGGCGGACGGCGCGACGAGCGCCTGGAACTCGACCAGCACGGGCCGCGAGCCTTCGATCCCGGCGAACACCACCGAGCCGGCCGCCCGCTCGCCGCCCTCGCCCAGGAACAGCGCCGACGGGTTCCTGACCTCAACCAGGCCCGCATCGCTCATCTCGAACACGCCGATCTCATCGGTGGCGCCGAAGCGGTTTTTGACACCGCGCAGGACACGGAATGGATAGCCGCGCTCGCCTTCGAACGAGAGCACGGCGTCGACCATGTGCTCGACGACGCGAGGACCGGCGACCTGTCCGTCCTTGGTGACGTGGCCAACCAGAATGATGGCGACGCCACGGCGTTTGGCCAGGCGCACCAGCTCGCCGGCGCAGGCGCGCACCTGGGTCACCGAGCCCGGCCCGGCCTCGTGCATGTCGCTCCAGAGCGTCTGCACCGAATCGATCACCACCAGATCGAACGGCTCGCGCTTGAGGCCGTCGACGATGTCGCGCAGCGCCGTCTCGGCCGCGAGCCGAACCGGCGCGTCCGCGGCGCCCATCCGGTGCGCGCGGGCGCGGATCTGCTCAACCGCCTCCTCGCCCGAGACGTAGGCGCACGCCGCGCCGCGGCGGGCTGCTTCGGCGCAGACCTGCAACAGCAGCGTCGACTTGCCGACGCCGGGATCGCCGGCGATCAAGATCGCCGAGCCGGGCACGACGCCGCCGCCGCAGACGCGGTCGAACTCCTCGAGGCCCGTGACCAGCCGCCGCGCCGGCGCCGTCGCGCTCTCGAGGCCCTCGAACGCAAGACCACGCCCCTTTGTCCCCCTGGCCGGCGCGAGCGCGCCAGGCGGGCGGGCGCCGACCTCCTCGACCAGCGTGTTCCATGCCTCGCAGGCGACGCACTGGCCCGCCCACTTGGCGGCGACCGCCCCGCATGACTGGCAGACATAGACCGCGCTGTCCCGCGCCATTCCCGACTCAGCTCCTTCGGCGGCGCCTAAGATAAGGGCGCGGCGCGCCGTCCGAAGAGCGGCGCTTCTCGGAACTTTGATCTTGCCGGGCGCCGCGGTTCGGATAGCGTCCCTGCAGTTCAATTGGGGGACGGTCATGAGCGTCGTCGAGCAGCCGCGGTCGCAGGGCCTTTTCGCACGCGCGATCAACATCTTGATGCGCCCGAAGGCCGAGTGGGACGTGATCGCCGGCGAGCATGCCACGACGCAGTCTCTGTTCCTCGGCTATGCGGCGATCCTGGCGATCCTGCCGGCGGCGGCGCGAATCGTCAGCGGCCTGATGCCGCACTGCTTCCTGTCGGTCTGCTACACGTCGAACCCCGTCTTCGTCGTCATCAGCGGCATCGTCTACTACGTCATCTCGCTGGCGAGCGTCTTCGTCATCGGACTGATCATCGACGCGCTGGCGCCGAGCTTCGGCGGCGAGAAGGGCCAGATCCAGGCCATGAAGGTGGCGGTCTACAGCTGGACCGCGGCCTGGCTCTCCGGAATCTTCCTGATCATCCCCTGGGTCGGACCCCTGCTGACGCTGGTCGGGCTCTACAGCCTCTACCTGCTCTACCTCGGCCTCGGCCAGGTGATGAAGTCGCCGGGGGACAAGTCGGTCGTCTACACCATCGTCGTCGTGGTGCTGGCGATCGTGGTGTTCGTGGTCGGCGGCGCGATCGCGGGCGGCGTCGCTGCGGTGGGCATGATGACCGGCGGCGTGACCTCGCCTGGCCAGCTGGGCTCGCTCGGAAGCGTGCACATCGGCGCCGGGCCGAACGGGGCGACGATCGACCTCGGCAAGCTGCGGGCGGGCGCTCAGCAGGCGGAGGAATCGATCAAGGCCGCGCAGGGCGGAGGCGCGAACGGCAAGGTCAACGCGATCGACCCGCAGCAGCTGAAGGCGCTGCTGCCCGACAACATCGGCGGCGCGCCGCGCGTCGAGGTGTCGGCCTCCTCCGGCGGCGCGGCCGGCATCGGCGCCTCCGACGCCGAAGCGACCTACCAGAGCGGCGATGCGCACATCACGCTGAAGGTCACGGACCTGGCGGCCATCGGCGGCCTGGCGGCGTTCGCCGGGGCGATGAACGTGCAGTCGGACAAGGAGACCGCCACCGGCTACGACAAGACCCAGACCATCAACGGCCAGATCATCCACGAGCAATACGACAACGAGTCGAAGAGCGGCGAGTACACCGTGGTGGTCGCCAACCGCTTCAGCATCGAGGCCGACGGCTCTGGCGTGCCGATCGACACGTTGAAAGCCGCGGTCGCGGCGGTCGGGCCAGACAGGCTTGCCGCGCTCGCGCACAGCTGAGGATCGCGGTCGCGTAACAACGGCTCGTCAGTCTGCCTAACTTGGGCTAGCGTCCCGAGACTCAGGTCACCCAGGAGGGCGGAATGTCGGTAACGGGGGTCCCCCAAACCACAGGCTTGGTGTCGCGCGTCCAGAACTTGCTGATGAAGCCTGCCGCAGAGTGGGACGTCATCGATGGCGAGGCCGCGTCGGTCGGCAGTCTCTACATGGGCTACGCGTGCATCCTCGCGGCCATCCCCGCGCTGGCGTCGCTCGTCTCGTCGCTGCTGTTCGTGCACATGTTCATTGTCGCCGCGCTGATCGGCGCGGTGCTCGGCTACGCGTTGAACCTGGTGGGCTGCTTCATTGTCGCGCTGATCATCGACGCGCTCGCCCCCAGCTTCGGGGCGCAGAAGAGCCAGATCCAGGCGCTTAAACTGGCGATCTACGCCAACACGGCGGTTTGGGTGGCTGGCATCGCCAATGTCATCCCGGTCTTGGGCGGACTGGTCGTGCTCGCGGGCTACATCTACACGCTCTACACGATGTATCTCGGGCTTCCGAAGCTGATGAAGTCGCCGGCGGACAAGACCGTCGGATACTTCGTAGTCACGATCGTGGTCTCGATCCTGGTCTACGTGCTGATCGCAGTTGTGCTGAGCATCATCGTCGGCATGCTCATGGTCGGCGCCGTGGCCACCGGCGCAGCCTCGATGGGCGGCCTCCACTAGAGCTCGATGGGGTCAGGTGGAAACACCTGACCCCTGAATCGTGCTCCAGAATCAGAAGTGTAGAGCCTTCCGAACGAATCAGGCGCTAGCCTCGCCCGGCGGCGCTCCCCTCCAGGGAGCGCCGTCGCGCTTACCGACGTTCCGGGTAGCGGTCGTCGCGGGCGAGGTTCGAGAACTTGGTGATGTTCTCGTCGT
Organism: Caulobacteraceae bacterium; assembly: GCA_035541575.1. Classification (GTDB taxonomy): domain Bacteria; phylum Pseudomonadota; class Alphaproteobacteria; order Caulobacterales; family Caulobacteraceae; genus Acaudatibacter. The sequence goes on from DATKMZ010000044.1 coordinate 10,401, forward strand.
AGTGCAGCTTCACCGTGCCGATCGGGCCGTGACGCTGCTTGCCGATGATGATCTCGGCCTCGTTGCGGATGCGGTCCATCTTCTCGGCCCAGGCAAGGTGCTCCTCGGTGCCTTCGCGGGGCTCGGTGCGGCTGAGGTAATACGACTCGCGGTAGATCGACATCACGACGTCGGCGTCCTGCTCGATCGAGCCCGATTCCCGCAAGTCCGCCAGTTGCGGGCGCTTGTCCTCGCGGTTCTCCACCTGGCGCGAGAGCTGGGCGGCGGCGACGACCGGCACGTTCAGCTCCTTGGCGAGGGCCTTCAGCCCCTGCGTGATCTGGCTGACTTCCTGCACCCGATTCTCCACCCGCGAGCCGGCGCCCAGCGTCACCAGCTGCACATAGTCGATGACGATGAGGTCGAGGCCGGTGGTCCGCTTCAGCCGCCGCGCGCGGGCCACGAGCTTGGAGAGCGGGATGCCGCCGCTGTCGTCGATGAAGAGCGGCGCTTCCTGGATCTCGGTCGCCGCGTCGCGGATGCGACCGAACTCGGCGGCCGTGATCTCGCCCTTGCGGATCAGGTCGGAGGGCACGCCGCTCACCTCGGCCAGCAGGCGCATGGCGACCTGGGCGGCCGACATCTCGAGCGCGAAGAAGGCGACAACGCCGCCGTTGACGGTCTTGCGGCTGCCGTCGGGCTGCGGCTCCCAGGCGTAGCGGCGCGCGACGTTGAAGGCGATGTTGGCCGCGAGCGAAGACTTCCCCATCGAGGGGCGTGCGGCGAGGATGATCAGGTCGGACGGGTGCAGGCCGCCCAGCTTGGCGTCCAGGTCGGAGATGCCGGTCGAGAGGCCCGAGAGGCCGCCGTCGCGGTTGTAGGCCTCGGCCGCCATCTCGACCGCGCGGGTGAGGGCGTGCTCGAGGCCGAGCAGTCCGGCCGACGCGGTCCCGGTCTCGGCGAGCGTGTAGAGCTGCTGCTCGGCCGCCTCGATCTGGTCGCGCGCGGTGACGTCGGCGTCGGTCACCTGGGCGCTCACCGAGATCTCGCCGCCGATACGGATCAGCTCGCGACGCAGCGCAAGATCGTGGATGGCGCGGCCGTAGTCGGCGGCTCTGGCCGCCGGCGGGGCGCGGTCGACCAGATCAGCGAGGTAGCGCACGCCGCCGAGCTCTTGAAACGCCGCATCGCTTTGGAACTGCTGGGCCAGCAGCGTGGGGTCGGCCAGCTGCCCGCGGCGGATGTGGGCTTCGACCGCCGCGAACAGCCGCCCGTGGAACGGCTCGTAGAAGTGCGAGGCCTGCAGGGCGTCGTTCAGCCGCTCGTAGGCGCCGTTGTCATAGAGCAGCGCCCCAAGCAGCGCCTGCTCGGCTTCGATATTCGCAGGGGCATGAGGAGGACCGGCGTCCGAGGGAGCGGGTCGCAAATCCAGGGCTGGGGCGAGGGCCATTCGAAGACTGATAGCTTACCCCGCCGGAAGAGCGCAGGCGCGCAGATTGACGCTCCACACATTTCCCGCGGGCTGTGGAAAGCTCGGCTGAAGAGCGCTCCCCCTCTTGCGGAAAGGCGCCCCGCCGCGCCGCCGACCGGGAAGGTCAGCGACGCGCCTATTGTCGCCTGGCTTCGCGCTCGCGACGCTCCCCGCAGGCGCGGGAAACGTTCAGGGCTAGAACTCCTCGTGCTCCAGCACCTGCTGGCCGGCGCCGCCTTCGAGCAGGTTGGCGGCGGCTTCGGCGTCGAGCGCGCGATCTTCCTCGAAGGCCGAGGTGATCACGTTCTCGCCCTTGGCCTGGCGCTCGGCCTCGTCCTGGCTGCGGGCGATGTTGATGTTGACGGTGATCGTCACTTCCGGGTGCAGACGCACCCGCACGGGATGAATGCCGAGCGTCTTGATCGGCTTGTCGAGGATGACCATCGAGCGGTCGACCTTGCCCCCTTCGGCGTTCACCGCGTCGGCGACGTCGCGGCCGGAGACCGAGCCGTAGAGATGGCCGCTCTCACCGGCTTGGCGGATCATCACGTAGGACGAGCCGTCGAGCTTGTCGCCGGACTTGGCGGCGGCTTCGCGGGCCTTGGCGTTGCCGGCCTCGAGGTCGGCGCGACGGGTCTCGAACACCTTCAGGTTCGCGGTCGTCGCGCGCAGCGCCTTGTCGCGCGGCAGCAGGAAGTTGCGGGCGAACCCGTCCTTCACCGTGACCACGTCGCCCAGCGAGCCCAGGCGCTCGACCCGTTCGAGCAGGATGACTTTCATCGGCCTGGCCTCACTTCACGACGTAGGGCAGCAGGGCGAGGAAGCGCGCGCGCTTGATCGCCTTGGCGAGTTCGCGCTGCTTCAGCGCCGAGACTGCGGTGATGCGGGAGGGCACGATCTTGCCGCGCTCGGAGATGTAGCGCTGCAGCAGCTTGACGTCCTTGTAGTCGATCTTCGGGGCGTTGGCGCCGGAGAACGGACAGACCTTGCGGCGGCGCATGAAGGTGCGGCGCGGGCCGCCAGCAGCCGGGGCCTCGGGGGCGGAGATGTCGCTCATAGTGTCTTCCTTCCTCCGCTCAGACCGGGACGTCGTCGAAGCGGCGCTCGCGCTCGCGCTCGCGATCGCGGCGGGCGAGGACCGGCGAGAGCTCGAGGTCGAGGTGGTCGACGCGCAGCGTCAGGTAGCGCAGCACGTCCTCGTTGATGGAGAGCTGGCGCTCCATCTCCTTGACCGCATCGGACGGCGCGTCGATCGCCAGCAGCGAATAGTGGCCCTTACGGTTCTTCTTGATCCGGTACATCAGGTTCCTGAGACCCCAGTACTCGATCTTGGCGATGTGTCCGCCGAGACCCTCGATCAGGGTCTTCAGCTCTTCGTTCAGGGTTTCGGCCTGTTGCGGCGAGATGTCCTGCCGCAGGATGAGCACGTGCTCGTAATACGCCATTCGCGTTCCTTCCGGCGGGGAGGGCGGCGTGCGCGGGGCGGCGGAAGACGCTCCGTCACGATGGCTCTTTCACGCGGCGGCCGGGAGGCTCCCGAACCCTTTGACGCTCCGCGGAAAGACCGCTCTCCGTATGGAGCCGCGCGCTATAGGGGAACGGGCTGCGGAAGGCAAGTTTGGTTGTCATCCCGGAAGGCCGCTTGGGGTCGTCCGGGATGAGGGCTTGATTCAGTGCTTGTGCGCGTCCCGCCACTTGGTGACGGCGTCCAGCGTCTGACTGACGTGGTCGTCGGGCTTCAGGTCGGAGTAGGCGAGCAGGATCTGGCCGTTCGGCGAGATCACGTAAGACGTGCGGTCCGACCAGCCGGGGCGCATCGCCAGCGTCGCATCATAGCTCTTGGCGATGACCGCGTTCGGGTCGGCGGCGACCGGGAACTTGCCCGAGCAGTGCTCGGTCTCGGTCGAGAAGGCGGCCAGCTGGTCGACGTTCCCGGCGGTGACGCCGATCACCGTCGCGCCCTCGGCCTTGAACTTGTCGATCGCGTCGGCGAAGAGGTGCGCCTCGATGTTGCAGCCGGTCGTGTGCGCGGCCGGGAAGAAGTAGAGCACGACCGGGCCTTTCTTCAGCGCGTCGGCCAGCACGAACGTGAACGGCTTGCCAGCCTGGAAGGCGGGCGCCGTGAACGTCGGGGCCTTGGCTCCGACCGGCAGCGCGGCCAGCGCGGGCGCTGAAATGAGCGCGGCGGCCGCCGCGGCGGCCAGGGTCAAATGTCTCATGAAAAAGTCTCCCGTGGGTACACGTCCCTCGTCCGGCCATTACCGCCGTGCGGCAGGCTCCGCCAGCGCAATCGCCGCGCGACTTGAGCCGGGCGCGCATCTGACCTAACCACGCGAGCCCTCGCCGCCCAAGGAGCCGCCACCGCATGAGTCTCGCCTTCATCTTCCCAGGACAGGGCAGTCAGGCGGTCGGCATGGGCGCCGACCTGGCCGAAGCGTTCGCGACCGCCCGCGAGGTGTTCGAGGAGGTGGACGACGCGCTGGGGCAGAAGCTCGCCAAGCTCATGCGCGAGGGCCCGATCGAGACCCTGACGCTGACCGAGAACACCCAGCCGGCGCTGATGGCCGTCAGCGTCGCGGTCGCCCGGACGCTCGAGCGTGAGTTCGGCGCGCCGATCGAGAGAGCCAGCTTCGTCGCCGGCCATTCGCTCGGCGAATACTCCGCCCTCTGCGCGGCCGGGGCGCTGACTCTGGCGGACACTGCCCGCCTGCTGAAGCGCCGCGGCCAGGCGATGCAGCGCGCCGTGCCGGTGGGCGAGGGGGCTATGGCGGCTCTGATCGGGCCGAAGACCGACGTCGCGCTTGCCGAAGCCGCCGCCGCCGCGGGCGCCGAGGTCGGCGTGTGCGCCGTGGCCAACGACAACAACGCCGGCAACGTCGTGATCTCAGGGACCGCCGCGGCGGTCGAGAAGGCGATCGAGAAGGCCAAGGAGCTCGGCGCCCGGGCGATCCCGGTCAACGTCTCGGCCCCGTTCCATTGCCCGCTGATGCAGCCGGCCGCCGACGAGATGGCCGAGGCGCTGGCGGCGGTGACCATCTCCGCGCCTCGTGCGTTCCTGGTCGCCAATGTCACCGCCCGGCCGACCAACGACCCGGAGGCGATTCGCCGTCAGCTGGTGGAGCAGGTGACGGGCCGGGTGCGCTGGCGCGAAAGCGTCGAGTGGCTGGCGGGCGAGGGGGGCGTCACCCGCTTCGCCGAGCTCGGCGCGGGCAAGGTGCTGACCGGGATGGTCAAGCGCATCGCTGCGGACGCAGACAGTGTGGCGCTGAACGCGCCCGCCGACCTCGAAGCCTTCGCCAAGAGCCTTTAGGAGCCGCGGATGTTCGACCTTTCCGGCAAGATGGCGCTGGTCACCGGGGCCAGCGGCGGCATCGGCGGGGCGATCGCGCGGGGGATGCATGCGCAAGGCGCGCACGTCGTGCTCTCCGGAACCCGCGAGGAGGCGCTTGCCGCGCTGCGCCAGGAGCTTGGCGAACGGGCGTCGATCGCGCCGGCGAACCTCTCGCAGCCCGAATCGGTCGACGGCCTGGTGGCCGCGGCCGAGGCGGCGGCGGGCCTGGAGCTCGACATCCTGGTCTCCAACGCCGGGGTCACCAAGGACGGCCTCATCCTGCGCATGAAGGACGAGGACTGGGAGCAGGTGCTGAAGATCAACCTCGAGAGCTACTTTCGTCTCGCCCGCAGCGCGCTGCGCGGCATGATGCGCCGGCGGCGCGGGCGGATCATCGGCATCACCTCCGTGGTGGGCGTGATGGGCAACGCCGGCCAGACCAACTATGCGGCGTCCAAGGCCGGGATGATCGGCTTCACCAAGTCGTTGGCGCAGGAGATCGCCAGCCGCGGCGTCACCGCCAACTGCGTCGCTCCGGGCTTCATCGAGAGCCCGATGACCGACGCGCTCAACGAGCAGCAGCGGGCGAAGATCCTCGAGACGGTGCCGCTCGGACGGCTGGGCGTCGGCGCCGACGTCGCCTCCGCCTGCGTCTACCTCGCCAGCGACGAAGCGGCTTACGTCACCGGCCAGACCCTGCACGTGAACGGCGGCATGGCCATGATCTGAGGCGCGAGGCCCGCCGCTGGCCTCCCCGGATGGAACATGCTAGCTGGAACGCCGATTTTGCTAAGCCAGTATTGGCGCGCCCGCTGGCGGCGCCGTAAGGGTGACCGGACTTCGCTCGGCGGATTCCCCCGCCGCCGCGCGCAAAACGACAACGAGGGACTAGGAACTGAATGTCCGACATTCTTGAGCGTGTGCGTAAGATCGTCATCGAGCACCTCGACGCCGACCCGGAGAAGGTCAACGAAAAGGCCAGCTTCATCGACGATCTGGGCGCCGACAGCCTGGATAACGTCGAACTCGTCATGGCCTTCGAGGAAGAGTTCGACATCGAGATCCCGGACGACGCCGCCGAGCACATCCAGACCGTGGGCGACGCGGTGAAGTTTATCCAGGAGCGGCTCGGCGTCTGATCGGCGCCGTGACGCTCAAGAGTCCGACCCGCCGCGCCCGTCCGGTCGTGACGCGCGCGGCGGTTTCGTATCCGGTGATGGCCTGGCGGCCATCACATTGCCGCGCCGAGAGCGGACCGACCCATCAGGTCTGCTAGGTTGCGCGAACGAGGAGACGGCATGCGGCGCGTCGTTGTCACCGGGGTTGGCATGGTCACGCCCCTCGCCTGGGGGACCGAGAAGACCTGGGCGGGGATCCTCGCCGGCAAGTCGGGCGCGGGGACGATCACGGCTTTCGACGCCACCGACTACGCCTGCCAGGTGGCCTGCGAGGTGCCGCGCGTCTCGGGGCGCGGCGGCGGCGGGCCCGATATCGACGGCTCGTTCGATCCCGACCAGGTGATGAGCCCGCGCGAGCAGCGGCGCATCGACGAGTTCATCCTCTACGCCGTGGCCGCCGCCGACGAGGCGGTCAAAGACGCCAACTGGACCCCGGAGGACGAGACCGAGCGGCGGCGCACCGGCGTGATCATCGGCTCGGGCATCGGCGGCCTGCAGACGATCGCCGAGACGGCGATCGAGCTGCACGAGAAAGGGCCGCGTCGCGTCAGCCCGTTCTTCATCCCCTCGGCGTTGATCAACCTGGCCTCCGGCCAGGTCTCGATCCGCTACGGCTTCAAGGGCCCGAACCACGCGGTCGTCACCGCTTGCGCCACCGGCGCCCACGCGGTCGGCGACGCTTCGCGGCTGATCCAGTACGGCGACGCCGACGTGATGATCGCCGGCGGCGCCGAAGCGTCGGTCTGCCCGATCGGCATCGCCGGCTTCATCGCCTGCCGCGCCATGTCGACCAACTTCAACGCAACGCCCGAGCGAGCCTCGCGCCCCTACGACAAGGACCGCGACGGCTTCGTGATGGGCGAGGGCGCGGGCGTGCTGGTGCTGGAGGAGCTGGAGCACGCCAAGGCGCGCGGGGCGAAGATCTACGCCGAACTGGTGGGCTATGGCCTCGCGGGCGACGCTTACCACATCACCGCCCCCGCCGAGGACGGCGACGGCGGCTACCGCGCGATGGAGGCGGCGATCGGCCACGCCGGGATCGAGCCGGCCGACATCGACTACATCAACGCCCATGGCACCTCGACTCCGCTCGGCGACGAGATCGAGCTCGGCGCGGTCGAGCGGCTGCTGGGCCAGGCGGCGGGCAAGACGGCGATGTCGTCCACGAAGTCGTCCGTCGGGCACCTGCTCGGCGCGGCGGGCGCCGTCGAGGCCGCGTTCACGGTGCTGGCCCTGCGCGACCAGATCGCCCCTCCGACGATCAACCTCGACAACCCGTCCGTGGCGACGGCGCTCGATCTGGTGCCCAACAAGGCCAAGCCGATGAAGATCGAGTACGCGCTCTCCAACAGCTTCGGGTTTGGCGGGACCAACGCCTCGGTCGTGTTCAAGAAGGCGCCGTGAGCCGAAGGCCCGCCCGCCGCCCTCGCGGAGACGCCCGGACGCGGCGCCGGCTGATGACCGCCGCGGGCGCGCTTGTCACCCTGGGCGCGGCGGCGGCCCTGGTCGTGGTCGTCTCGCTCTTCGTCTACTTCGGGCCGGGTCCAGCCGCCCGCCACGGCGCGTCGACCACCGTGATCTTGCGCCCCGGCGCGGGCGTCGCCGAGATCGGCTCAGAGCTCCGCCGCGGCGGCGTCGTCGGCTCGCAGACCCTGTTCGTCCTCGCCGCCGAGGTGACCGGCGCAGCGCACCGGCTGAAAGCCGGCGAGTACGACTTCCCCTCGCGCGCCTCGCTGGCGACGGTGATCTCGGCGATCGCCGAAGGCCGGGTGGTGCGCCACTTCATCACCGTTCCCGAGGGGGTCACGTCGCACGTGGTGATGGAGACGCTGATGCGGGCCGAATTCCTGACCGGCGTCGCCCCCGAGCCGCCAGAGGGCGCGGTGCTGCCCGAGACGTACGAGGCCCGCCGCGGCGACGACCGCGCAGCCGTGCTCCGCCGGATGATGGACGCGCGCGACAAGGTGCTGGCGAACCTCTGGGCCCAGCGACGGGCCGACCTGCCGTACAAGACGCCGGAGGAGGCGGTGATCCTGGCCTCGATCGTCGAGAAAGAGACCGCAAAGCCCGACGAGCGCCCGCGGATCGCCGCGGTCTTCATCAATCGCCTGAAGGTCGGCATGCGGCTCGAGAGCGACCCGACGGTGATCTATGGCCTCACTGGCGGCAAGCCGCTCGGGCACGGCATCCGGGCCTCGGAGCTCGCCTCGCAGACGCCCTTCAACACCTATGTGATCGCCGGACTGCCGCCGACCCCGATCGGCAATCCCGGCCGGGCGTCGCTCGCCGCCGCGCTCGATCCGCCGCGCACTGATGAGCTCTACTTCGTCGCCGACGGAACCGGCGGACACGTGTTCTCGTCGACGCTCGCGCAGCACCAGGCCAACGTCGCGAAATGGCGGGCGATCGAGGCCAAGCGCAACTGCCAGGCCGCCCCGCCGGCGTCCGGGAAGCCGGCGGCATGCTGAAGCTCTCCAGCATGACCGGCTTCGCCCGGGCGGAGGGTGCGGCGGGCCCGTGGTCTTGGGCGGTCGAGGCGCGCTCGGTCAACGGGCGCAACCTCGAGGTCCGCTTTCGCGGTCCGCCGGGCTTCGATGGGCTCGAGCGCGTTGCGCGCGAGGCGGCCCAGGGCCGGTTCCAGCGCGGGCAGTTGAACGTCGCGCTCCAGGCGCGGCGCGCGGAAACCGCGGGCGCGGTCCGCGTCAACCGTGAGGCGCTCGAACGCTACGTGGCGCTGAGCGCCGAACTGACCGCCGCCGGCCACGCCGTTACGCCCACTGCCGACGGCCTCCTGGCCTTGCGCGGCGTGCTCGAGACCGGCGAGGCCGACGAGTCGCCCGAGGCGCGCGCCGAAGTCGAGACGGCGATGGCGCGGAGCATCGCCGAGGCGCTCGACGCCCTGAAGACGTCCCGGCTCGCCGAGGGCCGGGCGCTCGCCGGTGTGCTCTCGGGGCTGGTCGATCGGATCGAGGCGCTGAGCCATGAGGCCGAGGCGGAGGCGGCGGCTCAAGGCCCGGCGATCCGCGACCGCTTCGCCCGCAGGCTCTCCGAACTGCTGGGCGACGCCGCGCCGGCCGAGCGGGTGATGCAGGAAGCCGCCGCCATGGCGGTGAAGGCCGACGTGCGCGAGGAATTGGACCGGCTCGCCAGCCACGTCGCCGCGGCGCGCTCGCTGATGACAGACGACGCGGCCGCCGGCCGCCGTCTCGACTTCCTGACGCAGGAATTCATGCGAGAGGCCAACACGCTCTGCAGCAAGGCGGCGACAACAGCCTTGACCGCGACGGGTCTCGCCCTGAAAGCGGCGATCGATCAGTTCCGAGAGCAGGTGCAAAATGTCGAGTGAGCGGCATGCCAGGTGAACGACGGCGGCGCGGCGTGATGCTGGTGCTGTCGAGCCCCTCGGGCGTCGGCAAGACGTCGCTCTCGCGCCGGCTGGCGGCCGACCACGCCGACCTCGAGCTCTCGATCTCGATGACCACCCGCGCGCCCCGGCCCGGCGAGCAGGAAGGCCGCGAGTACTTCTTCGTCAGCGACCAACGCTTCGACGCCGAGATCGCGGCGGGCGCCTTTCTCGAGTGGGCCGAGGTGCATGGTCATCGCTCCGGCACGCCGCGCGACCACGTGATGACGACACTGGCGGCCGGCCACGACATGATCTTCGACATCGACTTCCAGGGCGCGCGCGCGATCGCGGCCGCGGCGCCGGACGACGTGGTGCGTGTCTTCATCCTGCCCCCCTCGATCGCGGAGATGGCGCGGCGCATCCACGCCCGGGCCGGCGACTCCGACGAGATGATCCGGCGGCGGCTGGAGACGGCCAAGGAGGAGTTCGCCAAGTGGGCGGAGTATGACTACGTCATTCTCAATGACGACTTCGACCGCGCCTACGCCGAGCTCGCGCACATCTACCACGCCGAGCGGCTGCGCCGGGCCCGCAACCCGTGGCTTGCGCCGTTCGTCGAGGATCTGATCCGGCAGCCGGCCGAGCCTTAGGCGATCTTGGCGCTGCCTGACCGAGCGATCACGACGGCGTCAGAAATGATGCGTGCAGAACGCCAGTAGAAGAATGATCGGGATCGGCACGCCGAGGATGAGGAGCAATATAGAGCGCATGGGATCCTGTGCTAAAACAGCTAAGACTTGATCTCAAACCCACAAACAACAGCGTGAAGGCGCGCAAGCGCGCTCTATCTCTAGAGACCTGCTACAACTGCTGCGGGCTCGTCCAGTCGGGTTCAACAACGCCGCAGCGTCGCTGTGGTTCCTCGCGCAGGCGCGGCCCTGGTCTATGGTGCGGCCGATGGCTCCTGCGACTCCGCCCGACGCGCTCGAACGCCTCAGCGCCATGATCGTGGCTCGGTTCCCGGAGCTGGCGGGCGCAAGCTTCACTCTTGCGCCCCGCGGCTGGGACAGCATCGCGGTCGAGGTCGACGGACGGCTCGTCTTCAAGTTCCCCCGCCACGCGGCGGCGCAGGGGCGGCTCGAGACGGAAGCGCGTCTGCTTGGCGCGATCCGGCCCCGGGTCATGCTGGCGGTCCCGGACATGACGCTCTTCACCGAACCGCAGGTCTTCTCGCGGCACGAGAAATTGCTGGGCGAGCACCTGACGCCTGAGCTCTACGCGGCGATGTCGGAGGCCGGCAAAGCGTGCGTGGGCCACCAGCTGGCGCGCTTCTACGCCGAGCTGCACACCCTGGACGACTCGGCGATGGCCGCGGTTGGCGCCGGGCCGATCGGGCCGTGGCTCGCGCCCGAGGCCATCGGGCGGCTGGCGCTGCCGGTGCTTCCCGAGGATCTGCGGCCCCGCGCCGGGGAGGCGCTCGTCGCCTTCGCGGCGCTGCCGCCCGACCCCCTGGGGACCACCTACGGCTTTTTCGACGGGCACGGCTGGAACATGGCCTTCGACGCCGCCGCGGAGCGACTGAACGGCGTCTACGACTTCGGCGACAGCGGCTTCGGCGAGCTGCATCAGGAATTCATCTATTCCAGCCTGACCTCGTTCGATCTGACCCGGCGGATCGTCGCCGGCTACGAGGCGGCGACGGGACGACCGCTCGATCGCGAGCGCATCCGCCTGCTCACGGCGATCCACGGCCTGTCGGAACTGGCGGAGGCCGTCGACGATGCGGCCAACGTTGCGGCGGGCGGCGCGCGGTTCCGGCGGTGGGCGGACGCTACGCCCGGTTGACCCGTCGCGGCGAGGCGCCGAGAGTGCCGGCCTTCGACAAGGAGCCTTTCATGACCGAGCTGATCGAGCGCAGCCGCCTGTTCGGCAACCCCAGCCGGGCGCAGGGGCTGATCAGTCCCGACGGACGCTGGCTGGCCTGGCTCGCGCCCCGGGATGGCGTGCTCAACGTCTGGGCCGCGCCGCGCGATGACCTGGCCGCCGCCAGGCCGGTGACGAACGAGCGCGTGCGGCCGATCCGCATCCACCTCTGGGCGCCCGACAGTTCGCGCATCCTGTTCGTCAACGACACCGGCGGCGACGAGAACTTCAAGCTGTTCGCCATCTCACCCGAGGGCGGCGAGACTCAGACGCTCACGCCGTTCGACGGCGCGCAGACCCAGATCCTGAAGGTTAGCCGGACGGTGAAAGACCGGGTGCTGGTGGGGCTCAACAATCGCGACGTCCGCTGGCACGACGTTCATTCGCTCGATCTCGCCACCGGCGCGCTGACGCTCGTGTTCCAGAACGACGGCTTCGGAGCGTTCGTGATCGACGAGGATCTCGCGGTGCGCCTCGCCTCGCGACCGCGCCCCGACGGCGGCGTCGACTACCATCGGGTCGAAAACGGCGTCGCGGGGGACGAGCCGGTCGAGCGCGTCGACTTCGAGGACGTGGCCGAGACACGGCCCCTGCGGTTCACCGTAGATGGCCGGACGCTCTGGTGGGTCGACTCACGCGGCCGGAACACCGCGTCCCTCGTCGCCCAGGACACGGCGACGGGCGAGCGGCGGGTCGTGGGCGAGGATGGGCGCGTCGATATCGCGGGCGCGATGTTCGATCCCGGGACCGGGTCCGTGCAGGCATATCCGGTCAACTACCTGAAGGTGGAGTGGCGGGCCCTCGACGACACCGTGGCGGCGGACCTGGCGTATCTCGAGCGGGAGCTGGCGGGCGAGATCACGCTGCAGTCTCGCACCGATGCGGACGACGTCTGGATCGTCAGCGTCGACCCGGTCACCGACTCTCCGGCCGCCTGGCTCTACGAGCGCGCGTCGCGGCGGCTGACGCAGCTCTACGTCACCCGGCCCGAGCTCGCCGGCGCGGCGCTCGCGTCGCTGCGGCCGGTCGAGATCCGCTCGCGCGACGGCCTCGTGCAGCCTTCCTACCTGACACTGCCGTCCGGAGCTGCGTTGGACGGCGACGGCCGGCCCGAGCGGCCGCTGCCGATGGTGCTGATGCCGCACGGCGGCCCCTGGGCGCGCGACGTCTACGGCCACAACGCCTACCACCAGTTCCTCGCCAACCGCGGCTACGCGGTGCTGTCGCCGAACTTCCGCGGCTCGACCGGCTTCGGCAAGGCGCACCTGGCGGCCGGCTACCGCGAGTGGGGCCGGACCATGCACGACGACCTGATCGACGCGGTCGAGTGGGCGGTCGCCGAGGGCATTGCACAGCGCGACAAGATCGCGATCCTCGGCGGCTCCTACGGCGGCTATTGCGTGCTGGCGGGGCTGGCGTTCACGCCGGACGTGTTCGCCTGCGGCGTCGACATCGTCGGACCCGTGAACCTGATGACGCTGCTCGGGACGATACCGCCTTACTGGGAAGCAATGCGGGTGCAGCTGCACATGCGCGTCGGCGATCCCACGACGCCGGAGGGCGAAGCGCTGCTACGCGAGGCCTCGCCGCTGACGAGGGCGGAACAGATCCGCCGGCCGCTGCTGATCGGGCAGGGCGCCAACGACCCGCGCGTCAAGCAGGCCGAGTCCGACCAGATCGTGCAGGCGATGCAGAGCAAACAGATTCCGGTGACCTACCTCCTCTTCCCCGACGAGGGTCACGGCTTCGCGCGACCAGAGAACAACCTCGCCTTCCTCGCCGTGGCCGAGCAGTTCCTGGCGACCCACCTCGGCGGCCGCGCCGAGCCCTATGGCGACGTGCTCGCGCCATCGTCGATGACAGTCGAGGCGGGCGCGGCCTATGCGCCGGGCCTGACCGAGGCGCTGGCGGCGCGGGAGCCGGCGCCCGCTTAGAGCGCGACGCGGGCCGGCGCCAGTGGCAGGCCGGCGACGTCGGCGCGGGTCTTGAAGATCGACCCGCAGTTCTCGCCCGGTCCGCCTTCGGAGCCGGTGACGATGTAGAGGTCCTGCAGGTCGTCGCCGGCGAAGCAGAGGCTGGTCACCATCGGCAGCGGCACGGCGATGTCGCGGCGGTGGGTTGCGTCGGGCTCGAACACGGCCACGCGCCCGCCGCGGGCGTCGGCGACCCAGACGGACCCGTCCGAGGCCACCTTCATCCCGTCGGCGACGCGGCCCTCGCCCAGCGTGACGAACTGCCGCCACGGTCCGACCGCGCCGTCGGCCGCAACATCGTAGACCCGCACGAGGCTGGCGCGGGCGTCGCAATGGTAGAGCCGCGCCCCATCGGGCGAGACGCCGAGCCCATTGGTCAGCATCACGTTGTCGGAGAGCGTCCGCATCGAGCCGTCGAGGTCGATCACGTGCAGGAAGCCGGGCTTGGGCGGGTCGGCGAACACCCGGTAGGCGAGGGAGCCGACGTAGATGCGGCCGGCCTTGTCGGTCGTGAGGTCGTTAAAGCCGATCGCGCCGGGGATGACCGCAGGGTCGAGCAGCACGCGCGTCTCGCCGTCGTCGCCGACCCAGGCGATGTTGCGCCCGCCGACGACGAGGCCGCCATGGGCGTGCAGGGCCATGCCGCCGACGCCGCGGCGCTTGGGGATCACCGGCGAGACGTCGCCGTTGCGGCCGAGGCAGAAGACGCCGCCGTTCAGCACGTCGCTGAACAGAAGCCCGCGCCGCGGATCCCAGACCGGCGCCTCGACGAGGCCGTAGCCGCCCGCCACCTGCTCCATGGCGATCCTCCCTGAAGTCTCTTGTGTTGCTCCGAGGCGACCATAGAGTCGGATCGAAATCCAGCCAGGAGACGCCGCACCATGCGCTCGCCCGACTTTCTCACCGCCGTCGGCATCGGCGTCGCCGACCTCGACCGCTCGACCGCGTTCTATCGCGACGTGCTCGGCATGAAGGTGCAGCAGACCTTCAAGGTCGACTACATGGACGAAGTGATGCTGGCGCACGAAGGGCGCAACGCGGTGGTGCTGATGCACTGGACCGACGGCTCTGCGCAGAACTACGCGAACAATCCGGTGAAACTGGTGTTCTACGTCGTCGATCCCGGCGCGGTCGCGGGCAGGATCAAAGCGGCGGGCCTCGAGGTGACGCGTGAGCCGGCGCCGATCGAGAGCCTCGGCGGCGCGGTCGTCAGCCTGGCCAAAGACCCCGACGGCTACGTGATCGAGCTCATCCAGGCGCCGAACGCGGGCGTTGCGGCGCCGGCGGCGGCCACGGCCACGGCGGGCTGACGCGATGACTACGGTGCTGATCACGGGTGCGAACCGCGGGATCGGCCTGGAGTTCGTGCGGCAGTACGCGGCGGACGGCGCCGAAGTCATCGCCTGCTGCCGCAATCCCGATGGAGCGGCCGCGCTGAAGGCGCTGGCGGGCTCGGGCGGCCGGGTGAGGATCATGAGGCTCGACGTCGTGAGCGAAGCCGACATCGGCGCGCTCAAGGGCGACCTGGCGGGCCAGTCGATCGACATCCTGGTCAACAACGCCGGCGCCAGCGGGCCGCAGCGCCAGTCGGCGGATGATATCGACCTCGAAGGCTGGCTACAGACGTTCCGGGTCAACACCATCGCGCCGGTGGCGGTCTCTCAGGCGCTGCACGCCAACCTCAAGGCCGGGAAGGACAAGAAGCTCGCAGCGATCACCAGCCAGCTCGGCTCCACCGCCAACAACAGCGGCCAGCGCTACGCCTACCGTTCGTCGAAGGCTGCGTTGAACAACGCGATGCGGGGGCTCTCGCGCGATTGGGCCGGCGACGGCATCTCGGTCGGAATCTACCACCCGGGCTGGGTGCGGACCGACATGGGCGGCGCCAGCGCGCCGGTGACGCCCGAGACGAGCGTCCGAGGCCTTCGTCAACGCATCGCCGAACTCAGTCCGGCCACGAGCGGCGCCTACGTCGACTACGCCGGCGGCGCGTTGCCCTGGTAGGCGCCCGATCTCAGGGCCGATAAGGCCCGAACGTGGCGCGGAAGCTCCGGCTCCAGCCCTTGGCGATCGGCTCGCCGCCATCGCGCATGCGCACCGCCTCCTTGAAGCCATGCTGCTCGGCCTGGGCCTTGAACCAGACGCCCTCGGGCGAGTTGCGAGTGATGCCGTCGAATAGGGTCGCGGTCATCTGGGTCGAGGCCAGGCCCATGTTCTCGAAGGCCTGGTTGATCATCAGCTTCTGCATCATCAGCTGGTTGCGCGGCACGCCCTCGATGCGTGCGGCGATCTGTTCGACGCGCGCGTCGAGCTCAGCCAGCGGCACGGAGTCCAGGCAGAGGCCCAGCTTGAGCGCTTCCTGGCCGCCGACCAGGTCGCCGGTGAAGAGCATGCGCTTGGCCCTCTCCGCGCCCAGTCGATAGACCCACATCGCCGTCGTCGGGCAGCCCCAGACGCGGGCAGGCGGGTAGCCGATGCGCGCCTCGTCGGCCATCACCACCAGATCACAGCAGAGCGCGATGTCGCTGCCGCCGGCCACGGCCGGGCCGTGCACGCGGGCGATGGTTGGCTTGAACGAGCGCCAGAGGCTCATGAAGTCGCGAGTGTTCTGCGACATCATGAAGTAGTCGGCCATCGGGTCCCATGGCAGTGGCGCGCGCGCGTTCACCTCGGTGTCGGTGTCTGCCGGGCGCTGCGAGCGCGGCCGCTGCTCGGCGTATTCGACGAGGTCGTAGCCGCCGCAGAAGCCCTTCCCAGCCCCGGTCAGGACGATGACGTGGACGGCGTTGTCCTCGTTGGCGAGGGCGACGGCGGCGGCGATCTCACCCGGCATGTGCCGGTCGATCGCATTCATCCGCTCGGGCCGATTCAGGGTGATGAGGGCGCGGCGGCCCTCGACACGATAGGTGATCGAACGGAAATCCATGCGCGCCCTCCGAGACCAGGCTGATCGTCCGCCAGCCTAACCCGCCGGCGAAGCCCTTTGCAGCACCTGCGCTCTGGAGGAAAAGGTCGATCCCAGGCGACGAGCCGATGGAGGACAGAATGGGTGAGCTGGTGCTGCGCGAGAACCGGGACGGTTGGGCTCTCCTGACCCTCAACCGGCCGGACAAGCTCAACGCCCTGACCGTGGCGATGTTCAGGGAGCTGCGCGGCCACATCGCCGATCTCAGGGGCGACGACGCGATCGGCTGCGTCATCCTGCGCGGCGCCGGCCGGTGCTTCTCCGCCGGTCACGACCTATCTGACATCGCCGCCGGCGAGGAGGTCCCCTCGCGCGGCTGGCACAGCGAGACGCTGCGGCTGATGGAGAAGCTGCCCAAGCCGGTCATCGCCGCGGTGCACGGCCATTGCTACACCGGCGCGCTGGAAGTGGCGCTCGCGTGCGACTTCATCGTGGCCGCTGACAACGCCCGCTTTGGCGACACGCATGCCAAGTGGGCGCTGACGCCGGTCTGGGGCATGAGCCAGCGCCTGCCGCGCCGCGTCGGCGTCGCGACGGCCAAGCGCCTCATGTTCACCGCCGACATGATCGACGCAGGCGAGGCCGCGCGCATTGGCCTCGCCGAATACGTCGTACCCGCCGACCGGTTTGACGCCGAGATCGAAGCGCTGGCCGGGCGCATCGTCGCCAATTCGGCGTTCTCGCACCGCGCCAACAAGCGCTTGCTCGAAGCCACCGAGGGCGGCCCGCTCGACGCCGGCCTGCAGTGGGAGGTGATGGAGAGCGAGGGCCGCGGGCCGGACATGGCTGAGCGGATCGGCGCCTTCACTCAGCGCACCAAGTAGGGCGGGGGCGTCGGTCCGCCTTGAACCGGCCCCGAGCGGATGCGGTTGCGTCTTGGCGCGCGCTGTGTCGAAGCTTCGCCTTCAGCCGGCCTAGGGAGGGGCGATGGCCCGCTCGCACCAGTTCCGCAACGGACTGATCCACTACGACCCTGACTTCGCCTGTCGGGGCTACACGCTCTTCTGCGGGGGCGGCTGCGCCTACCTGATCGACATGCAGGGACGCATCTGCAAGCGCTGGACCGACCCGCGGGGTATCCAGTACGCCCAGCTGTTGCCGAATGGCCATCTGATCTGCCGCGCGGTCTCCTCGCCGCAGGTGCAGGGGATGCGTGGGCTTAACGGCCAGTCGCCTTGCGTGTTCGAGCTCGACTGGGACGGCCAGGTCGTCTGGCAGTACGAGGACGAGTGGCTGCATCACGATCAGCACCGGCTCGAGAACGGCAACACGCTGCTGCTCGCCTGGCGCTGGCTGCCGGACGAGGTCGGCGCGCGCGTCAAAGGCGGGATCGCCAAGCCCGACGACCCGCCCCAGCTGCTGGCCGATGTGATCCTCGAGGTCGACCCCGCCGGAAAGGTGGTGCGCCAGTGGAACTCCTGGGAGCACCTCGACGTCGACGAAGACGTCATCTGCCCGATGGATCACCGCCTGGAGTGGACCCACGCGAACTCGATCTGCGTCACGCCCGACGGCGACTGGCTGGTGAGCTTCCGCCGCACGCACACAGTGGCGGCGATCGACCCGCAGACGGGCGCGTTCCGGTGGAAGTGGGGCCGCGGCGCGGTCTACCACCAGCACGACGCCAAGGTGCTGCCGAACGGGCATCTGCTGCTGTTCGACAACGGGGTGCACCGGTTCGGCGATTCAGACTTCTCGCGCGCGGTGGAGGTCGACCGCGAGAAGGGCGAGATTGTCTGGAGCTACCAGGACGATCCGCCGTTCCACTTCTATAGCGTGATGGCCGGCTCCGCGGACCGGTTGCCCAACGGCAACACGCTCATCTGCCACGCATCGGTCGGGCGACTGTTCGAGGTTACGCGCGGGCATGAGATCGTCTGGGAGTACGTGAACCCGTTCTACATCCAGAACCCGCGGCTCGGCGGCTCGATCAACATCGTCTTCAAGGCGCATCGCCACCTGCTGGACGACCCGGCGCTGCACGACAAGGATCTCGATCCCGCACGTTACGGGAACCTCAACCGACTGTACGGGCCAGACTGAGCCGCCGTCGGTTGCTCGCCGCGCCGCGCGGGTTCAGACTTCCGCCGAAGCGCGAATTGGGGACGCCCATGAACAAGCCGATCGGCGCGTTCGTCTCGGACTACGGGGCCGAGGAGGCCGCCATGCGGGTCTATTGCGCCGAGGGCGAGGCGCGCGCGCTGGCGCTCGGCAACCGCGGGCCTATCCGGTTCACCGAGAGCGGCGATCTGCATCCGGAGATCCGCGAGGCTTACAGCCGTTGCGGCTTCTACGTCTTCACCGGCGTTCTGGCGTCCGAGGAGCTGGCGGACATCGAGGCCGATTTCCTCGACATCCAGTCTCGTTTGCCGGTCCGCCGCGGGGCGGAGGTCGACGCCGAGGGCCGCACCGCGCTCGGCTTCGGCCACGAGGGGCTGAACCTGGTCTGGGCGAAGCCGCTCAGCGATCCGGTGGGCGGCACCAAGGCGGCGCACGGCCGCTATCCGGTGAAGATGTTCGAGCCGGCTGCGCCCGCCGACGCGCCGGACGAGGTGGTCTACCTGGTGCTGGGCTCGCTGCAGTTTTCCGAGGCGTGCCTTCGGGTCTACGGGCACCCACAGCTGCTAGCGGTGGCGGCCGCGATCAACGGCGACGACTTCGTGCCGTTCAACGAGGCGCTCTGGATGAAGGGGCCCGGACTAGGCGCCTCCGTGGCGTGGCATCAGGACGGCTGGACCCACTGGGAGAGCCCGGAACTCGACGAGGGCTCGCACGGATTCAACTTCATGGGCCAGCTCTACGGCTGCAGCCCCGCCAACGGGCTCTGGGTGGTCCCGGGGTCGCATCGGTTGGGCAAGGTCGACATCGCGGCCATGGTCGCGGCGGCCGGGACCGAGCGGCTGCCTGACGCCGTGCCGCTGGTCTGCGCCCCCGGCGACGTCGCGATGACCAACCGCCAGGCCGTGCACGGATCGTTCGCGAACACCAGCCGCGACTGGCGCGTCACCGTCAACATGGGCTTCCATCGCCGCGGCTCGGTGCTGGGTGTGGCCGGCGGGGGCGTGCACAATGCGCCGGCCGTCTACGACGCCGAACGTATCAGCCGGCGCGCGCGCGTCATCGGCTGGGCGATCGACGCCCGTCGCCAGCGCTTCCCGGGGGAGACGCCTTTCGCCTACGCGCCGCACAGCGGCGAGACGTGGAGCTGGGACGACGGCGCTCGCGCCGCGATCAAGGACTACAATCTGCTCGACCTCGGAATCTGAGCCGGCTCAGTGCTGGGGCGTACGGCCACGGACGCGGTCGAAGCCGGCCTTGATCCCGGCGAACCGCGCCTCGATCGCGGGCTCGAACTCGTTGTCGGTGAAGATGTAGGGCCAGTCGCCCTCGATCCCCTCGCGCACGAGCTCGCCGACGTAGAGCGGATCGATCCCGCCCGCGACGCGCTCGCGAACGTTGCCGAGCCAGGTCTCGATCGCCTGCCGCCCCGACGCGGGCGGGCTGGGCAGCGCGCCCGCGAACCGCTCGGGCAGGTTCCGGGCGGAGTCGACAATGTGGGTGCGAATGAAGCCTGGACAGAGCACCGAGACGCCGATGCCGCGCGGCGCGAGCTCGACGCGCAGACCTTCCGAGAGCGCAACGACACCGTACTTGGTCACGTTGTAGGCGTTGCCGCTGCCGGAGATCAGTCCCGCGATCGAGGCGGTGTTGACGATGTGGCCGCCCTGACCGTGGCGCTCGATCAGCGGCCCGAAGATCTCACAGCCCCAGATCACCGCCATGAGGTTGACGCCGATGGTCCAGTTCCAGCCGGCGTCGGTCCAGGCGCCGTACGCGCCGCCCCCGGCCACGCCGGCGTTGTTGTGCACGATGTGGACTTCGCCGTAGCGCTTGAGGGTGGCGTCGGCGGCCGCCTGCAGTTCCGATTTCAGCGAGACGTCGGCCACCACGGCGTCGACATCGGCGTTGGTGCGCTTCAGCTCTGCGAGCGCCTTGTCCAGCGCGTTCCGTTCGATGTCGCACATCATCACCTTGACGCCGGCCTGCGCCAGGCGCGTGGCGACGCCCAGGCCGATGCCCGACGCCGCGCCGGTGATGAACGCGGTCTTTCCCACCAGATCCTTCATGGTCCCTCCTGCGGGGTCCCCCCGTCTAGCCGCTATAGACCGCCTTCCCCAGCGGCGCCCCAGCCTCGAGCCAGCGGAATGACTCAGACGGCGGACCGCTTCGCCGACCCAACGCTTTGTCGCGGAGCGAAGCCTTGATAGGAGGCCGGGCCGCGCGTCTGCGGGCAGGAGCGAGAGCCGGGAATGCGTTGGCTGCGAGGCGCCGCGATCTTCATGGCGGTGTTGGTTGTCGGGGCGGTCGCGATCTTCGCGCTGGCCCGTCTCCCGGAGACGGGAGGCGTGGTCCCGGCCCCGCCGACGACGCCGGCCCCTCCTTTGCCGCCGCCCGCCGTCGGGTCGCAGTGGCGTTATACCAGCCCCCGGGCGTGGTCGGCGTCGCAGGCCGGCGTCGAAGCCTGCACGAGGTCGAAGGCCGACATCGAGATTGGCGGCGGCGCGAAGTCGGGGGCCGAGCTTTGCCTGCGCCGGGGCGGGGGCTACCCCTACGCCGCGTCGATCGTGCTCGGTGATACGCAGGGCCGCATCGTCTGCACGGATTGCTCGGTCAGGGCGCGGTTCGACAATGCCGGCGCTCAGACCTTCGAGGGCACGGCCGCCAGCACCGACGGCACGGACTACACGCTGTTCATCCGCGACGGCGCACGCCTTGCCGGCGAGCTGAAACGCGCCTCGACCGTGACGTTCGACGTGACCATCCGCGGCGCCGGCGAACAGCACGTCACGTTCGACATCGGCGGGCTGAAGTGGACTGACTAACTAGCGTCCTCTCCCAGGCGCGCGGCCAAGGTCAGGAAATCCGCCACCGACAGGTCTTCGGCGCGGGCGGTCGGGGCGAGGCCGGCGGCGGCGCAGAGCGCTTCGCCGCCGAGCGCCTTGAGGCTCGAGCGGAGCATCTTGCGGCGCTGGCCGAAGGCGGCGGCGGTGACGCGCTGCAGACGGTCGACAGCTTGGGGCGCGGGGCGGTTCGGCTTCGGCACCAGCCGGACGACTGCGGATGCGACCTTCGGCGGCGGAGTGAAGGCGCGGGCGGGGAGGTCCATAACCACGTTGGCGTCGGTCAGCGCCTGGGCCAGCACGGAGAGGCGCCCGTACGCCTTCGAACCTGGCGCCGCGACGATGCGGTCGGCGACCTCCTTCTGGAACATCAACGTCATCGACCGGGGCGGAACCGGAGCCGTCAGCCAGCCGATCAGCAGCGGCGTGGCGACGTTGTATGGCAGGTTGGCGACAATCGGCGCCCCCGGCGGCAGGTCCGCTTCGAGCGCGTCGGCGTGCAGCACCGTCAGCCGCCCCTCCGCGCGCGCCGCCAAGTCTTCGAGCAGAGGCAGGAAGCGGGCGTCTCTCTCGATGGCCACGACGCTCGCGCCGGCCTCGAGCAAGGCGCGGGTCAGGCCGCCCGGACCGGGGCCTACCTCGACGATGGTCTGGCCGGGTTCGACGCCCGCCAGGCGCGCGATCTTTCTTGTGAGGTTGAGGTCGAGCAGGAAGTGCTGCCCGAGGCTCTTCCGGGCGAGGATCCCGGCCGCCGCGAGGCTCTCGCGCAGCGGCGCCAGGTCTTCCAGGTTCACGCGGCCAGCGGCGCCGTGGCGCGGCGGACGGCGATCTCGGCGGCGAGGCGGATCGCGGCGATCAGGCTCTCGGGGCGCGCCAGGCCCTTGCCGGCGATGTCGAACGCGGTGCCGTGGTCGGGCGAGGTGCGGACGATCGGCAGACCCAGCGTCAGGTTCACGCCGCCCCAGAAGTCCAGCATCTTCACCGGGATCAGCGCCTGGTCGTGGTAGAGGCAGACGGCCGTGTCGTAGGTCCGCCGCGCGGCCTCGTGGAACAGGCTGTCGGCCGGCAGCGGTCCGCGTACGTCGATCCCGCAAGCCAGCAGCGCCTCCACCGCCGGTTCGACGGTCGTCGTCTCCTCCTGACCCAGCGCGCCACCTTCGCCGGCATGTGGGTTGAGTCCCGCGACGACAAGCCTCGGCTTGCGGATCCCGAAGTCGCGCTTGAGGGCCTCGGCGACAACGCGTCCAACGGCGACGATCCGGTCCTTGGTGGCCAGCGACGGCACGCGCGCCAGCGGCTCGTGCACGGTGACGAGCGCGACGCGCAGGTCGGCCGCCGTCAGCATCATCACCGGGCCGCGGGGGCCGGCGTGGGCCGCTGACTCCGTCAGGGCGCCGATGAATTCGGTGTGGCCGGGGTAGCGGAAGCCGGCCTCGTAGAGCGTCGCCTTGGCGATGGGGGCCGTGACGACCCCCGAGGCGGCGCCGGAGAGCGCCAGCGCGACAGCCTCCTCGATCCAGGCGATCACGTGCGGGGCGCAATCGGCCGACGGCCGGCCGGGCGTCGCCGGTTGCTCGAGCGGGATGTCGAGCACGGGCAGAGCTTCCGGGAACGGCGCGGCGGCGTCGCGCGGCGCCTCGATGCGCTCCACCGGCCAGCCGGCGCAGGCGATCGTCTCGGCGCAGCCGACGGCGAAGAACTTCGGGCCGGTGTCCTTCAGCGCGCTCCAGGCCGCTCCGACGATCTCGGGGCCGACGCCGGCGGGATCGCCGAGGGTGAGGGCGAGCGGCGCGGCGCTCAACTCCCGGCCACGGATTCGTGCACCTCGATCGAGGCTGAGTTGCGCAGGTCACGCAGGTAGCGCTTGTTGATCATCTGCAGCTGCTCGCCCATCAGGCGGTTCTCGATCTGGGCGCGGTCGAGGCCCTGGGCGGCGTTGCTGCGCTTATTGCAGACGATCAGCAGGTGCAGGCCCTGGTCGGAGCGGATCGGTTCGGAGACCTGGCCGATCGGCAGCGACAACGCGGCGTCGCGGAAGGCCGGCGCGAGGTCCTTCGCTTCGGCTTCGCCGAGGTCGCCGGCCAGCACGCCGTCGACCTTTCCGGCGGTGGTCTCGAACCCGTCACAGCCCTTTAGCTGCGGCCGTAGCGCCTCGAGCTTGGCGCGGGCGGCGTCCACCTGGTCGGCCGGCGCGTCGGTGGGCAGCGCGATGGCCGCCTGCTTGAGGCTGATCAGCACCGCCGAACCGCCCGCCTGCCGGTCGCGCAGGTAGACGATGTAGACCCCGTCCTTGGTCTGGATCGGCGCCGAGAGCGAGCCGGGGCGCATCTCATCGACCGCCGCGCGGACCTCGGGATCGAGCTCGCCGGCGGTCACCCAGCCAACGTCGCCGCCGTTCGCCGCGGTCGGCGAGGCGGAAAACTGCCGCGCCACCGCCTGGAACTGCGCGCCCTGGTGCAGCTGACCGATCAGCTGGTTGGCCTCGTCGAGCGCCTGGGCCATGCCGCCAGCCTTGTTGGCGTCGATGAATACCTCGGAGATCTGGTACTTCGGCTTGTTGGCCTCGGCGGCCATGCGCGCCTGGAACGCCTTGATCTGGGCCTCGCCGATCCTGAGGCGCGAGCCGTAGCGGCCGCGGATCCAGTCCTGCCAGCTTTCCTGCGCCCGCAACTGGCTGCGCAGCGTCTCAGCCCCGATCCCCTGTTGCGCCAGCGAGGCCAGCAGCTGCTCGGACGTCATGTGCGAGTCCTTCGCCATGCCGTCGATCATGTCGTCGACCACGCTGTCAGTGGCGACGATGGTGGCTTTCTGTTCCTTCTCCTCTCGCCGCAGCTCCTGCATCTCGAGCCGCTCGTCGATCAGGCTGGAGAGCGCATAGCGCTGCAGCTCCGGCAGATCATCCCGCGTCGGCTGGATGCCGGCGGTGATCACCAACAGACGCATGCGCTGGAGGATGTCGTAGTTGGTGATCACGTCGTCGTTGACGGACGCGACGACGCTTTCGGTGAGCGCGGAGGCCGGGATCGCCGGCGGGGGGGCTGGCGCTGGCGTCGCGGCGTCAGCGGGCGCTGGCGTGGCATCGGGCGGTGTCGCTGTCCCCTGCGCGCCGGCGGCGACGCCGAGGGCGAGAGCCAGGGTCAGGCCCGCGGCCGACTGGGCGAGGATGCGTGCGTTCAAGGAAGGCGAGCGCATGCAGACTTATCTTTCGTCCTTGTCTCGGAGATTCCGCCGGTTACGGCGAGGGCGTGTCGGATTCTGGGCGGGCATAGCCCGAATTGCCGAACGTGGCGAGGGAAAGACGGAACCCGACGCCCTCGGACGGGCCGAGCACTCCGTTGAACGTGTTGTCGCGGCGCCAGACGACTTCCACCCGGATGCACTCGTCCTTGTACACGATGCCGAAGTCCTGTTCGCGCCAGACGCCCGTCGTGAACTCGCGCGCGCCGTAAGCGGTGACCCCCCAGTTCTTCAGGACGAAGAACTCGCCGTGGAAGTCGAGGTCTTTCACGGGCTGGCCGGTGGGGTCGCGCGCTTCCTGCAGGTAGCGGATCTGGCCGTCCACGCGCGATGTTGCGAAGTCGGCGCCCACTTCCAGCCGGTTGATCGCCCAGGTGTCTGCGTCGAGCCGCCAGCGGGTGAAGATGTTCACCCCCCGCATCGGCGTCGCGTCGGTGGCGATGATCCAGTCGGAGTAGGCGCCCGCCAGCCCCGAGCGCACGGGGATGTTCGGATCGGCCTCGGCGCGGAAGCTGCGGCCAAACAGCGCGCTGGCCGAAAGCCCCGAGTCGCTCAGGACGGTCGCCCGGCCGCCGACGTTGAGCCGCTGTCCGCTGTCGAGGATATCGAAACCCGGCGACTTGTCGGGTCGGAAGAGATTGGTCTCGTCGAACTCGAAGTCGACGCTGTCCTCGTTCGGGATGCGCGGATCCTGCGTGAGCGTCGGCGAGATCGCGAGCTGGGCGATCGGCTCCAGGATATAGGTGAGCGAGCCGTCGCGCTTCACGAACGGCCACGAGAGTGTCGCGCCCGCTGTGGCGAGGCCGCGCGCGACCGTCGCGTCCTGAAACAGCTTAGGGTTCGCCGTCGGCAGCTGGGCGAGGCTGTAGAAGTCGCCCCGCACGTCGACGAAGGGATCGAGCCGCACGCCGTTGGCGAAGATGAACGTGCGCCGCCAGTCGGCCTCGATCGTGCCGCGCCGGCTGTCGACTCCCGGCATCGTCGGGTCGACGGGCGACTCATCGCGGATCAGCACCACGCCGCTTCCGTCGATCCGGAGGCGCCCGCCCAGGATCGGGGTGTCGGGCTCGTAGCGCGCCTCGATCAGCGGCGCGATCGCCGGGAAGGTGGCGTTGATGTCGGTCGAGCGCAGCCCCTGCACGTCGATCGCCGCGATCGACACGTAAGAGTTGGAGTCCTGGCGCGTGGTGAAGAGCTGCGAGATCAACCGCCGGTCGTCGGCCGCATACAGGCCGCGCTCGATGAACGGGTCGGAGACGCCGTAGCGGTCGAAGATCAGCGGGTCGGACGCACGCTCGGCGGTGAAGCCCCACCGCCAGTTGTCGTCGATCGCGAACAGACCCTTGGCGAGCACGTAGCTGCGCGAGGTGACATTGCCGAGCTTGTCGCCGGCGCTGTTGAAATCCTGTTCGTAAGTGTAGCCCGCGCGCACGTCGATCGCGCCGGAATAGAACCGCTTGCGCCAGTCGAGGTTGAGGAACGGATTGACCTTGGTGTTCAGCTGCGGGCTGATCACGAGGTCTTCGGATGGCGAGATCACCTGCAGGTACGGCTGCTCGTAGGTAAGCCCGCGCAGGCTCGACTGATTGATCTGAGGGATCAGGAAGCCCGACTTGCGCGGCGTTTCGGGCGTCGGCTCCCAGAGCGCCGGCACGTAGAGGAGCGGGACTCCCTTCACCTCGACCACGGCGCCTTGGAAGTAGATCAGCTGCCGCTGCTTGTCCTCGATCACCTTGCGGGCATGGATCGACCAGGTAGGAACCGGCTGCTTGGCGCAGACGGGGCAGGGCGTGAAGATCGCCTGGTTCATCTCCTGCAGGTCGGGCGACCTGCGCACGACGCTCGCGGCGGCGATCGAGATGTTGTCCTTCAGCCGGCTCGAGAAAGCCATCGCGACGCCGGCCGAGAGCTGCTTGTCGAGCACCGCCGACTGGGCGAACTCGAAAGTGCCGTCCGCATTGATCAGCGTGACGTCGCCCTTGGCGGTCACGACCCCGGTTGACTGGTCGTAGTCGATGGCGTCCGCGCGGACGACGCGGCCGTTGTAGCGCGCCTCCACCGAGCCGTGGGCGGCGACCGTGTGGTTGGCCTCGTCGTCGATGAGCTGGTCGGCCTCTAGGTAGAAGCCGCCGCCTGCGAGGCCGTCGTCTTCCGGCGGGATGGGCTGCGCACGGCCGATCGGCGCGCCCATGTGCGGCAGCGGCGGCAGCGGGTTCTCGCGGGGGCTGGCGTGGCCGCAGACGGGCGCGAAGGCGAGCCCGAGCGCGCCGGCCAGCAGCGTTCGCCGCAGCCCGCGATGCGGCGCCCGCTTGTCCTCGATCGGTCCCCCGCGCGCCATCGCCTCAACCGTCCTCGGTGTAGGCGAGCAAGGTGAAGCCTGCGAGCAGAGCGACGATCGGCGGCGTCCAGCCGGCGATGATCGGCGGGATCACCTCCGCGCCGCCGAGCGCGCCACAAAGCCGGTCGAAGAAGAAGATCGCGAAGCCCAGCGCCACTCCCGCGCCGGCGAGCCCGGCGAGGCCGCCCAGCCGCATCAGCCGGAGCGAGAACGCCGCCGCCAGCACCGACATGCCGGCGAAGAGCAGGGGCGTCGCCAAGAGCTCCTGGTAGCGCAGCTGGTAAGGCGCCGACGAGAACCCGGCGGTCTCGGCCCGTTCGATCGTCTCCGGCAGGCGCCAGAAACCGACCGCGTCCTTGGCCGCGAACTTCTCCATCGCGGTGCTGCGGTCGAGCGTGGAGGGGATCGAGAGCGTCTCGGACCGCACCGAGCCGGCCCCTGGCGTGGCCTCCCGCACATCGCTGAGCCGCCAGAAGCCGGGATCGAGCCGCGCCTCGGCAGCCTCGATCCGGCGCGTGAACTGAAGCGCTCCGCCCGCCGTGACGTTCTGCAGGAACAGCGATACGCCCTGCAGGCGCACGACCCCGCCCTGCATGTCATGCGAGAGCGCGTGGATCACGACCTGGGTGTGTTCGTCGCCCTGGCGCAGCCAGATCGCCGAATTGCCGGACTTGCCGGCGAGACCCTGGTCGATCGCCGACTTCGCGTCCTCGTAACGTCCGTTGAGCTCGGCGGCGATCGGGTTGAGCACGGTCACGTCGATGACGCCGATGAGGAACGCGGCGCCGGCCGCGGGAAAGATGAAGCGCCAGGCCGAGACGCCAGCCGCCCGCATCGCGATCAGCTCCGAGCGGCGGTTCAGCGTCACGAACGCACCCATCGTGCCGAACAGGAATATGAACGGCAGCAGCATCAGGATGACTGCCGGCGACTGCAGCAGCACCATCTCGACCAGGCGTACGAACCCGACCTCGGCGCGCCCGCCATAACCGCGCGAGAGCTCGACGAAACTGATCAGCATCACGACCGAGGCGATCACCACGAACGCGCCGGCCAGGCCCGCCAGGGTCCGTGTCAGCACGTAGAGCTGCAGCCGGCCCAGCGCGCCCATCACGCCGGACTCGGCACGGCTTGGGCCGGCGCCGCCGGCGCGCGCTTCGGCCCCCGCGCGGGGTGCTGGCGCAGAACGATCAGCATGCAGACGAGCAAGCAGATCAGCGGCGGCGAGTACTGCAGCGGATTGAGCGCCGGGTTGCCGTCGGCGGCCGCCGCTGCGATGAAGCCGGTCACGCGAACGCCGAGGCCTGCGACGCCGGCGACGGCGATCCGCGTGCCGTAGCCCAGCCGGCTGAACGCGCCGCCCAGCACCGCAGCGAGCGCCAGCGACATGAAGGCGAGATCATAGAGCGGGGTCGCCAGCCGGCCGTTGCCCTCGGAGTAGAGCTTCTTGAGGTTCCGCCGCTCCCAATCATGGCGGAGGTCAGGGAAGAACAGCTCGTGCAGATACCGGTCTGATGGGTGGTAGAGCACCCGGCTCTCGATCTGCAAAAGCGGCCGCAAGTCGAGCACGTACTCGTTGAACGAGAGCACGTTCAGCACGCCCGATTTCGAGAACTGCTGGATCGAGCCGTTGTGCAGGATCAGCACCGGCGCGCCGTTGCGTTTGGCGAGCACGCCGTCGCCGGCCATGTAGGTCGCCGAGCCGCCGTTCTTCTCGGTCGCTTGGTCGATGAAGAGATTCTTGATGACGCCGCTGTCATCCATCGACTGGGCGAAAACGGTGAGGCCGGGCGATGGGTGGGTGAACTCGCCGGGGCGGATCATGGTGGTGGCGATATCGGCCCTCACCGCCGAGAGCACTGCCCGCATCTCGCGGAAGCAGAGCGGCTGGACCCATAGGTTGATGACGAGATTGAGCAGCGCGAACACCGCCGCCAGGCGCAGCGCCGGCGCCGCGACGCGCCAGCGACTCATGCCGCCGGCGAAGCAGATCACGATCTCCTGCTCGGTGTGCAGCCGGTTGAGACCGACGAGACCCGCCACGCAGAGCGCCAGCGGCATGATGAGGGCGATGATCTGCGGCGTCGCGAGCAGCGTGATCTCGGTGAAGACGACCGGGCTCTGCCGGTCGTTCACCAGAATGTCGAGCGCCGAGAGGCTCGCGGTCAGCACCGCAACGCCCGTCAGCGCCGCAGTCGCCACCAGGCTGTGGCCGAGGAGCTGACGGAAAAGATAACGTTGGATGAGGCGCATGGCCCTCGGCGGGCAGGAAAACGGAGGGCGCGAAGCGCACGCGCCTTCTTACACACGCCGCCACGATGGCGACAACAAGACCCGCGCCGCCCGTGCGACGCTCCGGTGGATAATCAGAGCGGTGGCGGCGCTACGGCCACAGGGCCGAAAACGTCCGTGAACGCCGCCTTCAGCGCCGCGTCCGCGTCGGCCATCGTGGCGGAAAGGCGAAGGTCGGCGAGGCTGGTCACGCCGTGCACGCTGACGCCGCAGGGCACGATGCCGCCGAAGTGGGAGAGGTCGGGGGCGACGTTCAAGCTGACGCCGTGGAAGCTCACCCAGCGGCGCAGCTTCACGCCGATCGCGGCGATCTTGTCCTCGCGGCCGGGCCGAGCCACCCAGACGCCGACCCGCCCCTCGCGCACCTCCCCGTGAACGCCCAGTCGGTGCAGCGCGCCGATGATCCAGGCCTGCAAAGCCTGCACGAACGCGCGCACGTCGCGGCCGCGCGTCGAAAGGTCGAGCATCACGTAGGCCACGCGCTGGCCGGGGCCGTGGTAGGTGAACTGGCCGCCGCGGCCGCTGCGGAACACCGGGAACCGGTCGGGGTCCAGGAGGTCGCCTGCGCGGGCGGAAACGCCGGCCGTGTAGAGCGGCGGATGCTCGAGCAGCCAGACCAGTTCGCCCGCCTCGCCGGCGGCGATCGCGCCAGCCCTGGCCTCCATCGCCGCTTCGGCATCGGGGTAAGGCACGAGCCTGTCCGAAGTCGCCCAGCCCGCGGCGGCGGCGTCAGGCCGCAGCAATCGCACGCTGGGCGCGGCCTGGCTTAACGAGCGGTCAAGCATAACGGCCCAATGTGGGCGCGCCTGCGTTGGATGGAAAGTCGTGGCGCGTTCAGGGATTCCAGGTCGGTGAGCCAGATCAAGGCCGTCAATGTCGAGATTTCCGTCGTGCTGGGACGCTCGACCCTGCCAATGCAACAGCTGCTCAGGATGGGCCGCGGCGCCGTGATCCCGCTCGACGCCAGCGCCAGCGACGAGGTGTGGATCCTCGCCAACAATCACCCGGTGGCCCGCGGCGAGATCCAGATCAGCGACGAGAAGATCTCGATCGCGGTCACCCGCGCCGCCAACGTTTACGACTACATGGCCGGCGGAACCTGAGGCCGGACACGCGTCCTTAACGGCGAGGCTCTAAACCCCGGGTGGCAGACCGGAGAGAGCCATGCCCCAAACCAAGACGGTTGTCAGCGCCCTCGCCGCAGCGGTTGGCCTGCTGCTGGCGTCACCGGCCCCGGCTGGAACGCAACTGCTGACCTACGACGGGCCCGACGCGATCAAGCAGGGCCATGGCGGCGAGAAGAAGGTCGTCGACGGCGTCGACTTCTGGCTGAGCGGCTCGCCCCCGCGCCGCTTCCAGGTGCTCGGCTCGATCGAAGACGAACGGCACAAGACCGGTCTCTTTGGGGCCATCTCGATGTCCGGGCTCGAGAACGACATCGCCCGCCAGGCGCGCAGCGCCGGCGGCGACGCGGTGATCCTGACCGACGCTCACGACAACCTGCAGGGCTATGTCGGGACCGGTTTCGGGTCGGCCTATGGCTCGCGCTACGGGGCTTTCGGCAGCGTCTCGACGTTCTCCCGGCCGGTCGAGAGCCATTCATCGCGCTACGTGGTGGTGAAATACCTGCCAGATGGCGCAGCGCCCGCCTGGAGCGACGCCGCGCCGCCGCCGCTCGACGCCGAAGCGCCGACGATGGCGACGCGCTTCTAGCGCTCGCGTCGCGCGAGCATCTCCAGAACCGCCGCGACCGCCGCCTCAGCCGGGATCGCCGCGACATCGTCGCCGCCGTAGTCCTGCGCGCGGAGGATCAGGTTCTCCGGCGCCACCGGCGCCCATTTGCGAGGATCGGTCGGGCCGAACAGACTGACCACCGGCACGCCCGCCGCTCCCAGCAGGTGGCCGACGCCGTTGTCGTTGGCGAGCAGTAGCGCCAGGCGCTGGCCCTGGGCGATCAGCCGGTCCAGTCCTTCGGCGACAGTGAGCCCCGGCTCGGTTCGCAGAGCGATCGTTCCCGGCGCTGCGGCTTCGACGTCGGCCGGGGTCTGCGTCTCCTGGGGGCCCAGGAACACGACCGGCGTCAGGCCCCGCTCCGCGAGCGCCCGCGCCACCGCGAGGAAGCGTTCGAACGGCCAGTTCTTGTCGGCTTGCCGGCTGCCGGGTGCGATGCCGACATAGGTCCGTCCTTCGTGAAGTAAGCCCGCCGCGAGCGCGTCCGAGGCTGCGGTGGCTTTGAGCCGGCCCGACGGGTCGGCCGGCGCGCCGGTCGCCCGGAGGATCAGCGAGAGCATGCGCTCGGCGTTGTGGCGCGGCCGCCGGCGCACGAACGGGACCGCGCCGTCGCAGAACATGAACCCGGGCAGGCAGCAGTAGAAGCCGCAGTGCTTTAGGCCGAAGCGGGTCAGCGCCACGGTCGAGATCTTGGTGCGCGAATCGAACACCCGCTCGAACGGCGGCAGCGCGCGCAGTTTGGCCAACAGCGGACCCGGCGGCCCGTCGAGACCCGCGTGAGGGATCACCTTCGCTACGTCGTGCTCGAACATCGGCCGCAGGTCGTCGGCCATCGCGGTCTGGTGCGTGGCGATCCACCAGACGGGATGAGCGGGGAAGGCGCGGCGCAGCGCCCTCAGGAACGGGGTCTTCAGCATGACATCGCCGAGACCCTCGCGGTCGACGATCACCGCGATCGGCCGCGACTCTTCGTCCATGACCTCAAAGTCCTCCGGCGCCCCGCCGGCGGCGGTTATTCCGCCTGCTTCACAAATTCTAGTCCCTCTGCTAAGCGCCGCGCCTCACCACGGGCGGTCGTGGCGGAATTGGTAGACGCGCAGCGTTGAGGTCGCTGTGGGGCAACCCGTGGAAGTTCGAGTCTTCTCGACCGCACCACTGAATCGGGAAAGAGCGGAAGCCGTTCGAAGCCAGACGTAGTCTTTCGGGGGAGCGATGAGCCCTGACGCCGATCTTGCCGACGAAGCCGGCGTCAAGGAGCCCGAGGATCTCGAGGATCTGGCCCTCGACGAGGACTACGCGCTCACCGCCGAGTTCGTCGACATGGTCATCGACGCCGCCGACCGCGGCGACGGCGCGCGGCTCGGCGAACTGGTCGAGGCGCTGAGGCCCGCCGACGTCGCCGACCTGATGGGCTTCCTGACGGCCGACTACCGAGCCGAGGTCGTTCCGCACCTCCCGACCGACCAACTGGCCGAGATCCTCGCGGAGCTCGAGACCAACATCCGCGAGGAAGTCCTGGAGATCGTCGCGCCGGCGACGCTCGCCAAGGCGCTGGCGGATCTCGACTCCGACGATGCGGCCGACGTCGTCGACGACCTTGATGAACGCAAGCGCGAGAGCGTGCTGGCGGCGTTGCCGCCGCAGGAGCGCACCGCGATCGAGGCGAGTCTCGCCTACGAGGACGAGACCGCCGGCCGGCTGATGCAGCGCGAGGTGGCGCTGGCCCCGCAGTTCTGGACTGTCGGCCAGGCGCTGGACCACCTCAGCCGCGAGAGCGACACCCTCCCGGAGCTGTTCTTCGACCTCTACGTCGTCGATCCGGCGATGAAGCCGGTGGGCGCGACGCCGGTGAGCCACCTGCTCAGGGCCCGGCGCGAGACCCCGCTTGCGGAGATCATGGAGCCGGTGACCGAGATCCCGGTCGACATGGACCAGGAAGAGGTCGCCTACATCTTCGACAAGTACCACCTCATCTCGGCGCCGGTGGTCGAACCGGGCGGGCGGCTGGTGGGTCAGATCACCGTCGACGACATCGTCGGCGTCATCCAGGAAGAGAGCGAGGAGGACATGCTGGCCCTGGCCAACGTGTCCGACGCCGGCCGCGACGCCACGGTGTCCGGGATCATCCGGTCCCGGATTGGCTGGCTGGTGCTCAACATCTTCACCGAGGCGGTCGCCGTCTCGGCGATCCAGCTCTACTCCGACGAGGTGGCGAAGGTGGTCGCGCTCGCCGTGCTGATGCCAATCGTCTCGTCGGTGGGCGGCAACGCCGGCACCCAGACGCTGGCGGTCGCCGTTCGCGCGTTGGCGGCGCGCGAGCTGAACGCGGCCAACGCGATGCGCATCTTCTGGCGCGAGGTCTACGCAGGCATCACCAACGGGGTGGTCTGCGCGGTCGTGATGGGCGCGGCGATTGCGCTCTTCTACCATGACGTGAAGTTGGCGGTGACAGCGGCCCTGGCGCTGGTCGCCAACATCTTCACCGCCGCTGTCGCCGGGATCCTGGCGCCGCTGATCCTCGAACGCCTCGGCCGCGACCCCGCCGTCTCGTCGTCGATCTGGGTGACATTCCTGACCGATTTGATGGGGTTCTTCGCGGTGCTCGCAATCGCCGCGGTGATCCTGCTGCCCGGCCGCTAGGCTTGTTTCACAGCGGGGAGTATTCGGCCTTCATCTTGCGAGGCGCGCCGCGGCGAAGTCCGCGCCGTTTCATAGTGGGTCAGGAAGGGCGATGCGACCCAGGCTCTCGGTCTCAAGGTCGGCCGTGGACCTCATCAAGGTCTTCGAGGGCTTCCGTTCCACCGCGGCGCGGCTGGAGGACGGTCGCTGGACGATCGGCTATGGCCACACGCTGACCGCCCGCGAGGGCGCCGTGATCACCGAGGCCGACGCCGAGGCGCTGCTGCTCTACGACCTGATCCAGGCGTCGCACGCGGTCAACGAGCACGTCTTCACGCCTCTGACCCAAAACCAGTTCGACGCGCTCGTCTCGTTCGTCTTCAACATCGGCGTCCGCGCCTTCCGCGGCTCGCCGACGCTGCGGCGGCTCAACGAGGGCAAGCTGCTCGAAGCCGCGCTCGCCATGGAGCTCTGGCGCAAGGCCGATCTCGAGGGCGAGCGGATCGTCGTCGACGCGCTGGTGCGCCGCCGCGCCGCCGAGAAGGCGCTGTTCCTGCAGCCGGAGGACGGCTGGATGGCCGCCCCGACCCCGCTTCTGACGCCCAAGCTCGACTACGACGCGCTGGGGCTGATCCCCCTGACAAGCCCGGTCGCGACCCGCCCGGCGATGGACGGCGACCGCGCCTACGCCGAGCGCGCCCCGGCGCGCCCGGCCGGCGCCGCAGCCGAGGAGCCGACCGCCAGCGAGACGGCCGCCGCCGCGGTGATCGCGCGCCTGGAAGCGATCGTCACCGAGACGGAGACGCCGGCGGCGTCCGCTGCTGCATCCGAGCCGGCGCCGCACCGGCTGGAGACGAACCATCCGGCGCACGACGCCGCCGACCTGCCGCCCATCACCTTCCTGGCGGTGAAACCGCGCCGCAGCAGCTGGCTGCGGCCGTTCCTCGTGTTCATGCTGGGCGCGCTAGGCGTGGGCCTCCTGGCGCTCGCCGCGGTCTGGGGCTTCCAGCCGGCCAGCGAACAGGTGCTGGGCGTCGCCCCGCGCACGGCGGGCCTGGTGCTCGGCGGCGGCGGCATCGTCTTTGTCTCGTTCGCCGCCTACTTCCTGCTCGAGCGGCTCGGCCTGCCCCGCGACCGGCGTTCCGGCTAGGCCGGCCCAGCCCTGAGAGCGCGGCTCTAAGGACGGTCGATCAGAACCGCGTCGTGGCCAGCAACAGACTGGTCTCGCTGGCCGCGATGCCTTTGGTCTGGCGGATGCGATCCAGCGCGGCGCTGAAGGCGGCAAGGCTCTCCGCGTCAAGCTCGACCACCAGGTCCCAGCGTCCGTTGGTGCTGTGCACCGCCTGGACCTCGGAGAAGCCGCCCAGGGCCGCGATCACCGCACTCGCTCGTTCGCCCTCCACCGCGACGGTCATGATGGCGCGCACCCGGCCAGGATCGGCCTCTGGCGGCTGGCGCAGCGTGAAGCCGAGGATCGCCTTCTGGCGCATCAGGCGGTCGATCCGATTCTGCACCGTGCCCCGCGAGACGCCCAGCCGGCGCGCCAGCGTCGCCACCGGCGTGCGGGCGTCGGCGCGGAGTATCGCCACCAGCCCGCGGTCGATGTCATCCATGCCCAAGCCCTGTCTCTTCGCCAACCATAGCTGACGATTCGCTAAGTTCTCCTGCATTTCTTGGCGCTTGGCCAGCTTATCGCTGACGCCGCGCCGCCGCATGCTGACGTCGATCGACCGCACCGACCGCGAGGCTGTCTTTGAGCGAAGCGCCGCCCCTGATCCTGATGACCGACCCGGCGTGGTTCGACGTCGCCTACGAGATCAATCCGTGGATGCGGCCCCGCGCGTGGCAGGCCGATCCGCTGGCGCATGGCCGCGCCGCGCGACGTTCGTTCGACGGACTGAGGCAGGCGCTGACGGACGCCGGCGCCCGGATCGAGGTGATCCGCGGCGCGCCCGGCCTGCCGGACATGGTGTTCCCGGCCAACGCCGCCGTGGTGCTGGACGGCCGCACGCTCCTCTCCCGCTTCAGGCCGTCCGAGCGTCGCGGCGAGGAGCCGAAGTTCCGCGCGGCCTTCCAAGCGCTGCAGCGCAGAGGCCTGCTGACTGAGGTCAAGTCGCTGCCGGACGGCGTCTTCCAGGAAGGCGCGGGCGATGCGATCTGGGACGCGGCGCGCGGCCTCTTCTGGGCCGGTCACGGTCAGCGATCGACCCGGGCGGCGGCCGACCACATCGCGAGGTGCTTCCGTCGCGAGGTCGTCGCGCTGGAGCTCGCAAGCCCACGCTTCTACCATCTCGACACCTGCTTCTGCCCCTTGAGCGGCGGCGAGGTGCTCTACTATCCGCCGGCTTTCACCGAGGCTGCGCTGGAGACCATCCGGCGGCGCGTCGGGTCCGGTCAGCTGATCGAGGCCAGCGACGCGGACGCCGCGGGACTGAGCGTCAACGCTGTCTCGCTCGGTCGCACGGTGGTGATGGCCGAGACGCCTGCACGCCTTCGCCGCAAGCTCGAGGCGCGCGGCTACCGGGTCGTCGGCGTCGACCTCTCGCCTTTCATCCTGTCCGGCGGCGCGGCCTTCTGCATGACGCTGCGCCTCGACCTCACATCCCGGTCGGCCTTCGCGCCGCCTCAAACGGTCCGCGCCTGAGGAGGAACCCATCATGAGCGACGTCCTGGTCCGGCCATCCGTGAGCCCGATGCAGTTCATCGCCGTCGAAAGCGCGTACGGGGCGAGGAACTACAAGCCGCTCGACGTCATCCTCACGCGGGGCGAAGGCGCCTATGTCTGGGATATCGAGGGGCGGCGCTACCTCGATTGCCTCTCGGCCTATTCGGCGGTGAACCAGGGGCATTGTCACCCGAAAATCCTGGAGGCGATGGTCCGCCAGGCGGGCCGCCTGACGCTCACGTCCCGCGCGTTCCGCAACGACCAGCTCGCGCCGTTCTACGAGGAGCTCTGCGCCCTCACGCGCTCGCACAAAGCGCTGCCGATGAACTCGGGCGCCGAGGCGGTGGAAAGCGCGCTGAAGGTCGTGCGCAAGTGGGCGTACGAGGTGAAGGGCGTGCCGGACGACAGGGCCGAGATCATCGTCTGCGAGAACAATTTCCACGGCCGAACGCTGGCCATCGTCGGCTTCTCCACCGACGAGGGCTCGCGACGCCACTTCGGCCCCTTCGCGCCGGGCTTCAAAATGATCCCGTTTGGCGACGCCGATGCGCTGGAGGCCGCAATCGGGCCCAATACCGCCGGCTTCCTCGTGGAGCCGATCCAGGGCGAAGCTGGCGTAATCATCCCCGAGGACGGCTATCTGC
Source organism: Caulobacteraceae bacterium (assembly GCA_035541575.1). GTDB lineage: Bacteria > Pseudomonadota > Alphaproteobacteria > Caulobacterales > Caulobacteraceae > Acaudatibacter. The sequence continues at coordinate 46,994 of DATKMZ010000044.1, forward strand.
GGCGCGTCCGCGAGATCTGCACGCGGCGGAACGTGATCCTGATCCTCGACGAGATCCAGACCGGCCTCGGACGCACCGGCAAGCTGCTGGCCGAGGAGCACGAGGGGATCGAGGCTGACCTGACCCTGGTCGGCAAGGCCCTGTCGGGCGGCTTCTATCCGATCTCGGCGGTGCTCTCGACGAGCGAGGTGCTGGACGTGCTGAAGCCGGGCGAGCACGGCAGCACGTTCGGCGGCAATCCGCTCGCGTGCGCCATCGCCCGCGCGGCGCTGAAGGTGCTGACCGAGGAAGGCATGATCGACAACGCCGCCCGGCAGGGCGAACGGCTGATGGTTTCGCTCGCTCAAATCGGCTCGGGGGCCGTGAAGGAGATACGGGGCCGCGGGCTGATGGTGGCCGTGGAGTTGCATCCCGAGGCCGGCGGCGCGCGCGGCTATTGCGAGCGGCTGCAGGCGCGGGGACTCCTCTGCAAGGAGACCCACGACCACACGATCCGCATCGCCCCGCCGCTGATCGTCACCGACGCCGAGACCGACTGGATCGCCGAGCAGTTCGCGGCGGTCCTTTAGGCCAGACCCAGGTCCTCGAAGATCGCGCCGCATAGCGCGTTCTGCCGCGCCGAATGGATTCGGTCGTCGGCGACCATGCCGTTCCACGAGCAGGCGACGACGAGGCCTGCGTCGGGATCGCAGAAGGCGAGGGTGGTGCGGAAGCCGGAGTGGCCGAAGCTGCGCGGGCTGGCGTGCGGGCCGTAGCCGTAAAGGTGCGTGCCGCCGCCGAAGTGGACGCGGCTGTCGAGCGCGAGGCCGAGACCCCAGTCGAGCTTCTCGTTCTCGAAGCTGACGTCCGGCAGGCCGCAGCGATGGCGCGCGGTCATCGCCGCGACGGTTTGGGGAGAGAGGATCCGCACGCCGTCAAGCTCGCCGCCGCGTCGCAGCAGCTCGACCACCCGCGCCAGTTCGCGCATCGGTCCCCGCCCGTTGCCGCCCGGCATGGTGTGGGCCAGCTGGTGCGGCTCGTCCGGGGCGAACGAGCCGTCCGCCATGGGCTCCGGGCCGCTGGTGTCGAAGGTCTTGCCGAGACGATCGGCGTAGCGCGTCAGCGCCTCGGGCGGCATGCCGAGCCAGGAGTCGGTCATCCCGAGCGGCAGGAACAGCTCGTCCCGCGCCAGCTCGCGGAAGTCGCGGCCGCGCTTGCGGGCGATGATCTCGGCCAGCAGCAGCGTGACCGTGCTGGTCTGGTAGCCCGCGTCGCGACCCGGCGTGCGGCCGCGGTCGAGGCCCGAGGCGCAGATCAGGGCGATGTTCTCGGCGTGGGTCTGACGGTAGCGGACCGGGAAAAGTTTCTCCTCGACGTGCAGCATGGCGCAGGTGTGGGTCCAGAGATGCCGGATCGTCACCGCGTCCTTCCCGCGCACGCCGAACTCGGGGATGTGCGCGGCGACCGGATCATCGAGGTCGACGAGGCCTTCCTGCCAGATCCGCGCGAACAGGATCGAGGTGGCGATCTTGGAGGTCGAGAGCCAGGTCATCATCGAGGCCGGCGTCATCGGCCTGCCGACCGCGGCGAGACCGACGCCGAGATCGGCCACCGTCTCGCCGTTCAGCGCGACGTAGAGCTGGACGCCGACCTGCTGTTTCGCCGCCAGGCCGGCGTCGATCACGGCGAGGGTCTTCGGCAGGGTCATGGCGGCGGCTCCGGGGGTTCGGCGAGGTCGTCGAGGGCGGCGAAAGCGAGCGTGATCGCCGCGCGGGCCGGCTCGTCCAGCGTCCTGAGAAAGTCGGCGACGAGGGCGATCTTTTCGGCGCGCACTGCGTCGAACAGCGCCGTCGCGGTCGGCGTCAATTCGATCAGCACGCCGCGGCCGTCGGCGGGGTCGGGGGTCCGCACGAGCAGCCCGTCGCGCGCCATGTCGCGCACCAGCCGGGTCATCGAGGGCGGCCGAACCCGCTCGTCGGCGGCCAGTTCGCCGATGTTGCGCGAGCCGTGGATACGCAGGCTGGCCAGCGCCGAGAACCGGGCTGGCGTCAGGCCGGCGCGGGCGTCGATGTCGCGCAGCCGTCGCCCGAAGTGCTGCACGAACAGATAGATCCGCTCCGGCTCAGGTCGCTCGGCGATCGGCGTTATCGGGTTGGACAACATCAGCGTAGGCTAGTATAGTTAGTAGTGCTAAGGAAATCGAGGCGAAGATGGAAGAGACTGCCATCGCCGGCCGCAGGTTCGGGCTCACCGCCGACACCCACGACAACCAGACCGACTGGCCAAAGGTGGCCGCAGCGCTGACCGCGGCCTGGGGCCCGGTCGAAGGCGTGCTCCACTGTGGCGACATCACCTCGATCGCGGCGCTGGATACGCTCGGCGAGGTCGCGCCGGTCTACGCGACGCGGAGCGTGAACGATCCGCCGGCCGCCCCGCCGAGGCTCGCTGACGGGCCGCGGGTGCTGAACCTCGGCGGCCTGCGCGTCGGCCTGACGTTCGCGCTGGCGCAAGAGGCGATGTCGGCGGCGGGCGCAGCGGCGCTGTTCGGCGGCCCGGTCGCGGCCTGTGTCTTCGGCGGCACGCATGCGGCGGTGCTGCGCGAAGAAGGCGGCGTCCTCTTCGTCAACCCCGGCAGCCCGTCGCTGGCCAAGACCCGCACCGCCGCAGTGCTGACCATCGAGGGCGGCAGGGCGATGGCGGAGATCCTGCCCATGCCCTAGGCGGGGCGGTCGACGACGGCGGCCTCCCTTGTCTCGCTGGGCGGCGTTGCTAGGGTCGCACGAACCACGGTGAAGCCGATCGGCTGCGTTGGCGAAACGCTGGGGGAAGCTGCTTGGCTAGCCCATCGAGGCTCCTGATTGCGCGGCGGCTGATCCGGCTCGGTGCTCCAGTCGCTGTCGGGCGACTGGGGATCGTGGGCATGGGTGTGGTCGACACCATCGTGGTGGGCCAACTCGCCCCGCACGAGCTCGCGCACCAGGCGCTCGGCTGGACGCTGAACGGGCCCGCCTTGCTTGGCGGCGTCGGACTCTTGCTGGGCGTGCAGGTGCAGACCGCGCGTGCGATCGGCGGCGGCGCGAGGTCTGGCCTCGGCGGCATCTGGCGGCGCGGGATCGTAATGGGTCTCATCGCCGGCGCGGTTGTCTGCATCCTCGTCTGGACCTCGGCGGCGGCGGCGCTGCAGGGGTTCGGCGTGGCGGCCGCCCTGGCCCGCCGCGGCGCGGCGGTCGCTGCGGT
>DATKMZ010000045.1:0-14885 GCA_035541575.1 Caulobacteraceae bacterium
TGCGCCCGAGGCCACCTGGCCAGTCGCCGAGCAGGGGTCGAAGCCGGGACTGTCCATGAAGACGAGCCCGCGCTCCGTGATCGGCTCGGCGTACTGGACGACGTCGTTCAGCACCGAGCCGCCGGCCTTGGCGACGGCGCCTAAAGACTTCTCGAGGATGGTGGTCAGGCCGCCGGCCTTGTTTCCGGGCGAGGGGTTGTTGTCCATCGCCGCGCCGTTGCGGCGGGTGTAGTCCTCCCACCAGGCGAGCCGGGCGCGCAGCTTGTCGGCGACGGCCGTAGAGGCCGCGCGGGCGATCAAGAGGTGCTCGGCGCCGTAGATCTCAGGCGTTTCGGAGAGGATCACCGTACCGCCCAGCCCCGCCAGCCGGTCCGACGCGACGCCAAGCGCCGGGTTGGAGGTGACGCCCGACCAGGCGTCCGAGCCCCCGCACTGCAGGCCGAGGGTGATCTCGCTGGCCGGCACGGTCGACCGCCGCGCCGCGCCGACTCTGGGCAGCATGGCCGACAGGCGGTCCAGCCCTTCGGCGATCGCCCGCCGCGTCCCGCCGGTCTCCTGGATCGTGAACGACTGGAAGTTGTCGTCGTCGCCGACGCCGTAGTCGGCCTTCAGCCGGCCGATCTGCACCACTTCGCAGCCGAGGCCGACCAGCAGCACGCCGCCGAAGTTCGGATTTGCGGCGGTGCCCCAGAGCGTTCGTCGCAGCACCTCGAATCCCTCGCCGGATCCGGCCATGCCGCAACCGCTGGCGTGGGTGATCGGCACGATCCCGTCGATGTCGGGATAGTCGGCCAGCAGGCCGCGTCGCTCCGCGGCCTCGGCGATGTGGCGCGCGACCGTCGCCGAGCAGTTCACGCTGGTCAGCACGCCGATGTAGTTGCGCACGCCGACCTTGCCGTTCCCGCGGCGATACCCCTCGAAGGTGCGCGGCGGCTCCTGACGCTGCACGCCGCCGGCTTTGGCCTCTTCGCGCAGCGCCGACATGCCGACGTTGTGGGTGTGGACATGCGCGCCGGGCGCGATCGCGGCGGTCGCCACGCCGATCACCTGGCCGTATTTGCGGATCGCCTCGCCGGCGGCGATCGCGCGCGTCGCGGCCTTGTGGCCGCTGGCGATCGGCTCGGCCGCGACGGCGTTCTCGCCGTCGATCCGTTCGCCGGACTCGAGACGCCGCATCGCCACCACGACGTTGTCGTGCGGGTTCAGGCGAAGCGCGTTGGGACGGGCCACGGGCTCGGTCATTGGAATATCAGCATAGACGCGTGCGCCTGACCTTTCTAGGATGCCAGTCGCAAAGCTCGACCGGTAACATGTCAGCGTGACGCCTATGCCCCTTGCCGCCACGCCGAGGACGTTCGCGACGCCAAAGGGCCGGCAGCTGGCCTTCACGCGGCTCGGGTTCGGCGGCGCGCCGCTTGGCAATATGCACCGCGCGCTCGCCGAATGGGAAGCCGACGCGGTGGTCGAGGCGGCCTGGGACGCCGGCCTGCGCTACTTCGACACCGCGCCTTTGTACGGTCACGGGCTCTCCGAGCAGCGCCTCGGCCGCTTCCTGGCCGGCCGGCCGCGCGGCGAGTTCCTGCTCTCGACCAAGGTCGGGCGCCTGCTCGAGCCCTGTGCGCCGGGCGAGGAGGGGGCCGGGATCTACAAGGCCACCCCGCCGCTGAAAGTCCGCTTCGACTACTCCCGCGATGGTGTCCTTCGCTCGGTGGAGACGAGCCTGGCGCGGCTGGGCCTGGACCGCGTCGACATCCTTTACGTGCACGACCTCGAGCTGCGCTCGCAGGGCGCGGCCTACGAGGCGCGCTGGCGCGAGCTCTCGGACGGCGGCTGGCGAGCGCTCGACGAGCTGCGCGCATCCGGGGCGGTGGCGGCGATCGGGCTCGGCGTCAACGAGGCGGCGCCTTGCGAGCGGATGCTGGCCGAGCTCGATCCCGACCTCTTCCTGCTGGCCGGCCGCTACACGCTGCTCGAGCAGGCGCCGCTGCACGGGCTGCTGCCGGCGTGCGAGCGGCGGGGCGTGGGGATCGTGATCGGCGGTCCGTTCAATTCCGGCGTGCTCGCGCGTCCTGGCGGCAGCTTCGACTACGCGGCCGCGCCGTCGGACGTGCTGGCCCGCGTCGAGCGGCTGCGGGCCGTCTGCGGCCGCCATGGCGTTGCGCTGCCGGCCGCGGCCCTGCACTTCGCCGCCGCGCACCCCGCCGTGGCGAGCGTGATCCCCGGCGGCCAGACGCCCGAGGAGGTCGCCGCCAACGCCGCGCTGATGGACGCGGCGCCCCCGGCCGAACTCTGGGACGAGCTGAAGCAGAGCGGTCTGATCGACCCCGCCGCGCCGGCGCCCTCGGCCCTCGCCGACGCGTCATGCTGAAGGGGATTGACCCGCTGCTCGGGCCGGAGCTCCTGGCGACGCTGCGGGCGATGGGCCACGCCGACGAGATCGCGATCGTCGACGCCAACTTTCCCGCCGCCGCCAACGCCCGCCGTCTGATCCGCGCCGAAGGCGCCAGCGCCACGCGGATGGTCGAGGCGATCCTTTCGGTGCTGCCGCTCGAGCAGTTCGAGCCGGTCGCGGCGTTCCGGATGGCGGTCGACGGCGCGCCGGACGAACTTCCGCCCGTGATCGGTGAGTTCGAGCGACTGCTCAGGGCGGTCGGCTATGAGGGGCCGATCGGCGCGTTGCCGAGGTTCGACTACTACGAGCGCACCCGGGCGGCCTACGCCATCGTCTCGACCGGCGAGCGGCGCTACTGGGGCAACCTGATCTTGAAGAAGGGGGCGATCCCGCCCGAGACGGCCGCCGGCTGATGCGCATCGACGCCCACCAGCACTTCTGGCGTCCCGGCCGGGGCGACTACGGCTGGCTGACGCCGGAGGCGCATCCGGCGATCTGCCGTGACTTCGGCCCGGACGACCTGGCGCCGCTGCTGGACGGCGCCGGCGTCGAGCGCACGGTGCTGGTGCAGGCGGCGCCGACGGCGGCCGAGACGGCGTTCCTGCTGGGCCTGGCGGCCGCGACGCCGTTCGTCGCGGGCGTCGTCGGCTGGGCCGACCTGGAGGCGCCGGGCGCGCCGGCGGCCATCGCGGCGCTGGCGACCGATCCGAACCTGGTGGGCTTGCGCCCGATGCTGCAGGACCTCGCCGACGACGCCTGGATCCTCCGCCCGTCGGTCGCGCCGGCGCTGGATGCGATGGAACGCGCCGGGCTGCGGTTCGACGCGCTGGTGAAACCCCGGCACCTGCCGCACCTCGCCCGCCTGCTCGCCGCCCGGCCCGCGCTGAAGGTGGTGATCGACCATGGCGCCAAGCCCGATATCGCCGGTCGCGATATCGACCGGTGGGCGGCCGAGATGCGCGCGATCGCCGCCAACTCGGGCGCGTGCTGCAAGCTTTCCGGCCTCGTCACCGAGGCCGACGAGAAGTGGACCGAGGGGGACCTCGCGCCCTACGTCGACCTGCTGCTGGACGCGTTCGGGCCTGCGCGGCTGATGTGGGGCAGCGACTGGCCGGTCGTGAACGAGGCCGGCGGCTACGCGGCCTGGCATTCGGCCGCCGCCGCGCTGACGGAGCGCTGCTCGCCCGACGATCGCGATCTGATCTTCGGCGGGACGGCGGCGGCGTTCTACGCGATCACGTCGTGAGGCCGGCCACTCCGGCGCATTTCCGCTCGCATCGGCGCCGCGACCCCTGCTAACATGTCAGCCATGCCCGCCGCCATCGTCGATCTGCGTCAAGCCACCAAGTCCGACCGGGTCTACCAGCACCTGCGGCGGCTGATCCGCGAACTCGCGCTGCCGCCCGGCGCGCCGCTCCGCAAGGAAGAGGTGGCGGCCGAGCTTGGCGTGTCGCGCGCTCCGGTCAGCGAGGCGATCGCCCGGCTGGCCGAGGAGGGCCTGGTCGAAGTCTTCCCGCAGCACGGCAGCTTCGTCGCGCCGATCCGCGCCGCCGATGTGCGCGAGGCGCTGTTCATCCGCACCGCGCTCGAGGCGGAGGCGATGCGCAGGCTGGCGCCCCGGGCCGACGCCGAGCTGATCGGCCGGCTGGACGAAAACCTCGCCGCGCAGCGGGCCACGCTCGAAAGCGGCGACCTGGAGCGGTTCTACGATATCGACGAGGCCATGCACGGCCTGCTCTTCGCAGCGGTGGAGAGCCCGCGGGCGGCGCGGTTGCTCGACGCTGCTCGCGCGCCGCTGGACCGCGTCCGTCGTCTCGCCTTGCCGGAGCCCGGTCGTCCGGAGGCGACCTACGCCGAGCACCTGCGCCTGGTCGACGCGTTGCGCGCGGGCGATCCCGAATACGCGGCGGCCGCCATGCGCGTGCACCTCGGCATGGTCGGCCAGGCCGTCGAACGCGAACTCGCCAAGACCCCGGAGGCGCCGGCCCGGCGCGCCTGACCATGCCCTATCCCGACGCATCGCCTGAGCAGATCGCCTTCTTCCGCGAGCACGGCTGGCTCGTGGTCAAGGACGCCATCCCGCAGGCGGACCTCGACGAACTGGAAGCCCAGTGCGAGGTGCTGATCGCCAAGAAGGACAAGCTCGCCAACGACTGGGCGTGGTCCGACAAGGAAGACCTGCAGGACCGCTCGTTCCGGATCATCCAGTCGTCGCCGTCGTTCGTCTGGAAGGAGATCAAGGACCAGCCCTACCGCAAGTGGCTGCTGCGCTTCGGCGACGCCCTGATGGGGATGGAGCTCAGCTACTGGTACGACCAGTTCCTGGCCAAGCCGCCCGGCAAGAGCGTGCCGACCTACTGGCACCAGGACGAGGGCTACTGGGGCCGCAACCTCGACGACAAGGGCGTCACCGGTTGGATCCCGCTGCAGGACGTCGACGCCGGCAATGGCTGCATGCATTTCATCGATCGCGGCCACAAGGACGGCGTGCTGCCGCACCACCTGGTCGAGGGGATGCAGAGTGACCTGCTCACCTGCGACGTGGACGAGAGCCGCACGATCGTCTGTCCGATCCGGCGCGGCGACGTGACGTTCCACCATTCGAAGACCCCGCACATGACCACCGCCAACACCTCGCCACGATGGCGCAAGGCGGTGACCAACCACATGCAGAAGGTGGGCGCGGGCGGGGAGGGCGATCACTACCCCTGGAAGATCTACGTCAACCAGCGCACCGGCGAGCGCGTCGTGCCAGAGAGCCGCTGACGTCGCCGAAGAGGAACCTGGCGCGAATGATCGATCGTTCACTCGACGGGATCGGGCGAGCCTGTCACCAATAGGGCGCAACGAAGGGCCGGATCAAAGCCGGCTGAAGGCAGGGAAGCCCCAGGAACGTCATGTCAGTCAGCGCCCCGGCGAATGAATCGCCCCTCCCGGCTGCCGAGCCGCGCCCAACCGCCGACGCCGGCGCGCCGACCGCCGCGAACCATGCCGCGCGGTCCTCGAAACTGGGTCTGGGCTCGCTCAACATCTACGGCTCGGGGGCGCTGGTGGAGAACGTCACCAGCCTCACGGTTGGCGGTCTGCTGCTCTTCTACCTGACCGTGATCTGCGGCCTGTCGGGTTCGTTGGCCGGCGCCGCGCTCGGCGCCACGCTGGTCGTCGACTCGATGATCGACCCGATCGTCGGGTCGATCTCGGACAATAGCCGCTCGCGCCATGGACGGCGCCACCCCTTCATGCTGGCCGCGATCATCCCGATCGTGGCGGCTTTCGGCCTGCTGTTCTCGGTGCCGAGAGGTCTCGCCGGCTGGCCGCTGTTCGGCTACGCGCTGGTGACGCTGCTTTCGCTGCGGGTCGCCATCTCCTTCTTCTACGTCCCTTACATGGCGTTGGGCGCGGAACTGTCCGACGACTATGCGGAGCGCTCCAGCATCGTCGCCGGGCGGGTCTTCTTCACCGTGATCGGCGGTCTCTCAGCGGCCATCCTGACCTGGGGAGTCTTTCTGAAAGGGCCTAACGGTCGGCTCCAGGCCGCAGCCTACTCGCCTCTCGTCTGGACCTTGGCCGGGATCGTGACCTTCGGGGCGCTGCTGAGCACGTTCGGCACGCTGCGCGCCCGCGGACGGCTTCACGCGGCGCCTACCGAGGGCGGCTTCGGTTTCGCCCAGTTCGTGGGCGAACTGCTGGAGGTCATGCGCAACCGCTCGTTCGTCAGCCTCTTCATGCCCTGCCTGATCCTCTTCACCGCGCTGGGCGTCGCCGGCGCGCTGACGCTGCACGCCAACACCTTCTTCTGGAAGCTGAGCTCGGGCCAGATCCTGCTCCTCACGCTGGTCGCGCCGCTCGGCGTCTTCGGCGGCATCTTCGGCGCGGGCGTCCTCGGGCGGCGGATCGAAAAGCGCAGCATCGCCATGCTCGGGCTGGCGATGATCGGCGTCGCGCAGCTGGCGCCGGTGACGCTGCGGCTCACGGGCGTGATCCCCGCCTCCGCGGCCCTGCCGACCCTGGCTCTCGCCGGGATGCTGGGCGCCCTCGGCGGCAGCATCGCGACGATCTCGTTCCAGTCGATGATGGCGGACGCCACGGACGAGCACGAGCACCTGTTCGGCGCGCGCCGAGAGGGACTCTACTTCGCCGGCATCACCTTCTCGGCCAAAGCCTCCAGCGGTCTGGGCGCCTGGATCGGGGGCATCGCGCTCGACGTGATCGGCTTCCCGCACGGCGTCACCAACCCGGCCCTGCTGGCCAAGATTCCCGCCGAGACCATCCGCAATCTCGGCATCGCCTATGGGCCGGTCGCGTCGATCTTCACCGCTGTCGCGGTCGCGGTGCTGATGACCTACAAGCTCACCAAGGCCGATCACGCGCGCATCCAGGAAGACCTCAAGAGCCGCCGCGCCGAGACGTCCGCCGCCTGACGCGGGGGCCTCGGAGCGCCTATCTCGGGGTCTCTGCCCCGCCAAGGAGTTCCGATGCCGACGCTGACCGATCCTCTGCTGCTGCGCGCCGACGCCTACGTCGACGGCGTCTGGACCGCCGCTGGCGCGGGCAAGCGCTTCGCGGTTCATAACCCGGCCACCGGCGAGACGCTGGCCGAGGTCGCCGACCTCGAGGCGGCCGACGCGCGCGCGGCGATCGAAGCCGCCGCGGCCGCGCTGCCGGCCTGGAGCGCGCGCACGGCCAAGGACCGCGCCGGCGTCCTGCGCAAGTGGTTCGAGCTGATCATGGCCGCGCAGGAGGACCTGGCGCAGCTGATGACCGCCGAGCAGGGCAAGCCGCTCGCCGAAACGCGCGGCGAAGTGGCTTACGGCGCCAGCTTCATCGAGTGGTTCGCCGAGGAGGCCAAGCGGGCCTACGGCGACGTCGTTCCGACCCACGCCGCCGGCAAGCGCATCCTCGTGCTGCGGCAGCCGATCGGCGTCGTGACCGCGATCACGCCGTGGAACTTCCCGAACGCGATGATCACCCGCAAGGTCGCCCCTGCGCTCGCGGCCGGCTGCACGGTGGTGATCAAACCGGCCGACGAGACGCCGCTCTCGGCGCTGGCGCTGGCTGAGCTCGGCCATCGCGCCGGACTGCCGAAGGGCGCCTTCAATGTCGTGACGACGACGCGCGCCCTGGACGTCGGCCTCGAGCTGACCCAGAACCCGCTGGTGCGGAAGTTCTCGTTCACGGGCTCGACCGCGGTCGGCAAGCAGCTGATGGCGCAGTGCGCGACGACCGTGAAGAAGGTCTCGCTCGAGCTCGGCGGCAACGCGCCTTTCATCGTCTTCGACGACGCCGATCTCGACCAGGCGGTCGAGGGCGCACTCGTCTCCAAGTACCGCAACATGGGCCAGACCTGCGTCTGCGCGAACCGCTTCCTGGTGCAGGACGGCGTCTACGCCGCGTTCGAGGCCAGGCTCGCCGAGCGGGTGAAGTCGATGAAGGTCGGCAATGGCGCCGAGCCTGGCGTCGTCCAGGGTCCGCTGATCAGCGAGGAGGCGGTCGAGAAGGTCGAGCGGCTGCTGGCGGACGCGGTCGCCGAGGGCGCCAGCGTCGAGGTGGGCGGCCATCGCCATCCGCTCGGGCGGACCTGGTTCGAGCCCACGCTCGTCACCGGCGTCACGCCGCAGATGAGCATCTCGAAGGAGGAAATCTTCGGGCCGGTCGCCACACTGACCCGGTTCAAGGACGAGGCCGAGGCAATCCGGCTCGCCAACGACACCGAGTACGGCCTCGCCGCCTATTTCTACGCCCGCGACGTGGGCCGCATCTTCCGCGTCGCCGAGGCGCTCGAGTACGGCATGGTCGCCGTCAACGACGGAATCCTCTCAACCGAGGTCGCGCCATTCGGCGGCGTCAAGCAGTCGGGGATCGGCCGGGAAGGGTCGAAGTACGGCATCGAGGACTACCTCGAGCTCAAGTACGTGCTGCTGAGCGGGCTCGGCGCCTGACGTCGTGTGTAACAAAAAGAAGTCTGCAGGTCCGACATAGTAGGTAACGAACTGGCAACAACCGGAAGCCAATTGTCCGCTCGTCCGCGGTTGGTCCGGGTGGCTCCCCGCCAGATCGCTCAAGGGCCCCGGCGAACCACCGCCGGGGCCTTTGTCATTCGCCCGTAGCGCCCGCCACGATCACCTCGATGCCGTGGCTCCTGAGCATCGCCATCTCGTCTGCAGTGATCCCCGCATCGGTGACGACGATGTCGATCGCGTCGAGCGGGCAGACCACGAAGCTGGCCGAGGTGCGGAACTTGGAGGAGTCGACGAGCACGATCAGCTGATCGGCCTTGTTCATCAGCTTCTGCTCGGCCTGGATCAGCACCACGTCGGCCTGCATCAGGCCGCGGGGGCCCACCGCTGCGGCGCCCATGAAGAGCTTGGAGGCGTGGTAGCGCGAGAGCCCGTCATCCTCGAACGGCGAGAGGATGATGTTCTGCTCGCGGAAGATCGCGCCGCCCGGCACCGAGACGCGCGTCCCGGGCTGTCGCAGTAGCTCGCCGACGATGTGCAGCGAATTCGTCAGCACTTGCAGCTCCAGGCCGGCGAGGTGGGCGCACATCTGAAACGTGGTGGTGCCGCCATCGATGATCAGCGCCTCGCCGGGGCGGCAGAGCTGGGCCGCGGCGCGGCCGATCGCGGCTTTCTCGGCTGCATGGCGGCCGCGGTTGATCTCGAACGGCGCGCCGACCAGCCGCTCGGCGGCGCCGGCGCCCGTCAGCTTGGCGCCGCCGCGCACCCGGCTGATGCGCCCCTCGCCCTCGAGCCGCTCGAGATCGCGCCGGATCGTCGCCGACGAGGCGTCGAGGCTGGCGCAGAGCTGCCGGAACGACACGAACCCCTGGCTCTGCAACAGTCGGAGGATTTCGACGTCACGCTGGGTGGCGTGCATGGACCTGCTCAAGAATCGACACGGCGGGAAATTGGGACGTGGCGGCCGTCGCGGTCAAACGATCCCCGCCGCGGCTGAGGCCCGGGCGCGTTCCTGGGCCTTGCGGGGGCGCCATTCGGAGGCGCGGTAGGTGTCGATCGGGTCGATCGCGCCACCGAGTTCGAGCCGGGCCATGGCCAGGATCGGTGCGACGTCGGTCTCGTAGGCGCGGCGCAGATCCTGGAACGCCGAGACGACGTCGTTGCCGGTCTGGTGGGCGTCCAGCGCCTCGCGGTCGACGATGAGCGCGCGGGCGTAGCTGCCGGCGATCGCCCCCGCCGACAGCAGCAGGCTCTCGATCGGGTCAGTGACGTTGTGCGACTGGTCGATCATGTAGGCAGGGTGGAAGTCCCCGTTCGCGCGGGCCTCGGCCTCGACCAGTTCGTTGAAGATCAGGAACAGCTGGTGCGGGTTGATCGAGCCGGTGTCGAGGTCGTCGTCGCCGTATTTCGAGTCGTTGAAGTGAAACCCGCCGAGCTTCCCGAAGCGGGCAAGGCGGGCGACGATCTGCTCGATGTTGACGTTCGGCGCGTGGTGGCCGAGGTCCACGAGGCAGCAGGCCTTGTCGCCGAGCTGCTGGGCGGCGATCAGGTTGGTTCCCCAGTCCGAGATCACCGTCGAATAGAACGCTGGCTCGTAGAGCTTGTGCTCCATGAACATCCGCCAGTCGGTCGGCAGCGCGGCGTAGATCTGGCTCATCGAGTCGAGATAGCGGTCGAACGCCTTGGTCTGGTTCTGCTGGCCAGGGAAGTTGGCGCCGTCGCCGATCCAGACCGTGATCGCCTTCGAGCCCAGCGCGACGCCGAGGTCGATGCAGTCGATGTTGTGGGCGATCGCCTGGTCGCGCACAGCCTTGTCGGTGTGGGTCAGCGAGCCGAACTTGTAGCTCCAGCCCTGGCCCGGCTGGTCCTGGAAGGTGTTGGAGTTGACAGCGTCGAAGCCGAGGCCGAGCTCGGCGGCCTCCTCGCGCAAGGAGGCCGGATCGTCGACCTTGTCCCACGGAAAGTGCGGCGAGGCGGTCGGCGTGAGGCGGCCTAGCTGGTTCACCACCGCCGCGTCCTCGAGCTTCTCGTGGATGGTGATCGGCTCGCCGGGGATCGGGAACTTGGCGAACCGCGTGCCGCCGACGCCGAGCCCCCAAGTCGGCACCGCGACGGCGAAGGCCTTCACCCTCTGCTTCACCTGATCGATCGAGCGCCCGCGCCGCTCGAGCGCGCGGCCCAGGCTTTCGTACTCGTCTTCGAGCGCGGCGCGGCGCGGCGCGTTCTCGCGCTCGATCAGGTCCTGGGGCAGGGGCAGACGGGTCATGCTCGCCTCCGACGGGCTAACGGGTGAACCGGCCTAACGCGTAAAGGCTTGGGCGTTGCCGGCGTCGACGTTGAGGATGTTGCCGGTGGACTTCGAGGCGCGGTCAGAGGCCAGGAACGCCACGGCCTCGGCGACGTCCTCCGGCAGCACCTCGCGCTTCAGGAGGCTGCGGTCGCGGTAGTGCGCCTCCAGCTCCTCGCCGGGATCGAGCCCGTAGGCGTCGGCGCGCTCCTTGCGCCAGTCGCCGTCCCAGATGCGCGAGCCGCGGATGACCGCGTCCGGGTTGACGACGTTGACGCGGATGCCGAACGGCGCGCCCTCGAGGGCGAGGCAGCGAGCCAGGTGCACGGCCGCGGCCTTGGCCGAGGCGTAGGCCGACGCGTTGGCGCTCGCCGCCAGCGCGTTCTTGGAGCCGACGAACACGATCGAGCCGCCGAAAGCCTTCAAGAGGGGGAAGGCCTCTCGGGAGGCGAGGAAATAGCCCTCGGCGAGGACGTCGTGGTTGCGCCGCCAGATCGCCAGCGTCGTCTCCTCGATCGACGCCGCCGACGCGATGCCGGCGTTGGCGACGAGGATGTCGAGCCCGCCGAACTCCCGCGCGGCCAGGGCGACGCCAGCGGCGACCGCCGCTTCGTCGGTAACGTCCATCGGGGCCTGGCGCACGCGGTCGGCCCCGAAGCGTCCCGCGAGGTCTGCCGAAACAGCCTCCAGGGCCGACGCGTCGAGGTCGGCCAGCAGCACGCAGGCGCCGTCGGCAAGCAGCCGCTCGGCGACCGCGCGCCCGATCCCGCCCGCGCCGCCGGTGATCAGCGCGATGCGGCCCTCGAGCGGGGCGGGCGGCGGCAGGCGCCGCAGCTTGGCTTCCTCGAGCGGCCAGTACTCGATGTCGAAGGCCTCCTGCTCGGGCAGGCCCAGGTAGTCGCCGATGGCCTCAGCGCCGCGCATCACGTTGATGGCGTTGCGATAGAACTCCGAGGCGATCCGGGCGGTCGCCTTGTCCTTCGCCAACGTGAACATGCCGATCTGCGGGTGCAGCACCACCACCGGGTTGGCGTCGCGAACGGGCGGACTGTCCGCATGGCGGCAGCGCTCATAGTAGGCCGCATAGTCGGCGCGATAGGCGGCGAACGCGTCGGCGAGGTAGGCCTCGCCGGCTTGCTCAAGCCGCGCCGGATCGAGCAGCAGCGGCCTGATCTTGGTGCGCAGGAAGTGGTCGGGGCATGAGGTGCCGGTCCGGGCGAGCGCGGCGGCGCGCCGGGCGGCCACGAACTCCAGCGTTTCTGGGCCGTCGTCGAAGTGGACGAGCTTGCGCGGCGCATCTCCGGCCTGGGCGCGCAGCCGCGGCGCCAGGCTCGCCGCCGCGGCGCGGCGAGCCTCGGGGGCCAGCGGCGCCGCTCCAGCCCCGCCGAACGCTTCGGCCTCGTCGAGACGCGCGTTCAGATAGTCGGCGGCGTCGGCGATCAGCGCCAGAGTGTTCGCGTAGCAGGCCTCGGCGGTCTCGCCCCAGGAGATCAGGCCGTGCCCGGCCATCACCACGCCGCGAAGATCGGGCTTGGCCTCGACCAGCGCCTTGAGCCGCAGCGCCAGCTCGAAGCCGGGCCGCAGCCAGGGTGTCCAGCCGACCGCGCTGCCCCAGATCTCCTTCGCCGCGGCCTCGCCCCCCGACGAGGCGGCCAGTGCGATGACGGCGTCCGGATGGGTGTGGTCGATGTGGCGGAAGGGCAGGAGGGCGTGCAGCGGCGTGTCGATCGAAGGCGCGCGTCCGCCCGGCTCGAACGCGGCGTGGGCGTAGAGGCCGGCCATCCGATCCTCATCGGCCGGACCCCCGAAGCGCGGCTCCAGCGCGCGAAGCGTCCCCAGCCGCAGCCGCGCGAATCCGCCCGCGGAGATCGAGCCGAGGTCCCCGCCCGATCCCTTGACCCACAGCACGTCGGTGGGCGCGCCGGTGATCGGATCGGGCTCGACGATCTTCGCCGAGGTGTTGCCGCCGCCGAAATTCGTAACTGCAAGGTCGGCGCCCAGCAGGTTGGAGCGCGACACCAGCAGCTCCGCTTCGGACCTTCCGGCCGTATCCTCCGCCGGCCAGCGTGCGATGGGCCGCGCCAACGGCGTTGCAGGATTGATGCGGCTGGCGCCGTCCATAAAACTCCTCCGAGCGCCCGGGGCCTCTAACACCCGTCGTTGCTCGAAACAATCACGTCGCGTAAAATTCGCTCAATTCCAATCATCGGTACGGTTCCTTGGACCAGGCGATCGCCGTCGTCGACATCGGCAAGACGCGCAGCAAGCTCAGTCTCTGGTCATCGGCGGGCGCGCCGATCTGGCGCACGGACTACGCGAACTGCGCCGCCGGCGCGGCGCCGCGCCAACTCGACGTCGCCGGGATCGGCGCGTGGCTGACGACGGCGCTGGCGGCCGCGGCGCAGATGGCGCAGCTCCGTGCGATCGTCCCGGTCGGCCATGGGGCGGCTGCGGTTCTCGTGCACGGCGACGCCGTCGTCGCTGCGCTCGACTACGAACAGCCGATCCCGGCGGACATCGCCGCGAGCTACGAGGCCTTGCGCGATCCCTTCGAAGCGACGCTTTCGCCCCGGCTGCCGGACGGGCTCAACCTCGGCGTCCAGCTCTTCTGGCTCGAACGGCTGCATCCCGAGGCGTGGCCGGCCGACGGCCGTGCGCTGCTCTGGCCGCAGTACTGGGCCTGGGCCCTGAGCGGCGTCTGGGCGGCCGAACGCACCAGCCTCG
Source organism: Caulobacteraceae bacterium (assembly GCA_035541575.1). Taxonomy (GTDB): domain Bacteria; phylum Pseudomonadota; class Alphaproteobacteria; order Caulobacterales; family Caulobacteraceae; genus Acaudatibacter. Next base: position 13,361 of record DATKMZ010000045.1, read on the forward strand.
GCTGCCACAGCGACCTCTGGCGCCCGGCCGAGGACCGGTTCTCGGATCTCGCGATCTCGCGCGGGTGGGCCGAACGGCTGGGACCGCTGCGGCGCGCCGGCGAGGTGCTGGGTCCGATCCGGCCCGAACTCGGGGCGGAACTGAGCCTGCCAGCCGACTGCGCGGTCTACTGCGGACTGCACGACAGCAACGCGGCCCTGCACGCCGCCCGCGGCTTTCCCGAGCTGGCCGGCGGACCGTTCGCGGTCGTGTCGACCGGCACCTGGTTCGTCACCATGGGCGTCGGCGGCGCGGGGCCGTCGACCTACGATCCGACCGAGGACATGCTGGCCAACGTCGACGTTTTCGGGCGGCCGGTCCCGACCGCACGATTCATGGGTGGACGCGACTACGAGGCCTGGATGGCCGACGCGCTCGGCGCTGCGTCGGATCCTGCGCGCCTCGCCGAGGCGGCGGCATTGGCGGATTGGCGCGCGGCCCCACCCGAAATCCGCGCCACGCGCGCAGCGATCGAACTCGCGCGCCGCGCCGACCGCGCGCTCCGGCTCGTCGCGGCCGAGGGGCCGATCCTGGTGGAAGGCCGTTTCGCCGGGGACGGAGCGTTCGCCGCGGCCCTCGCCGCGCTTCGCTCCGCCCAGCCGGTCTATCGCAGCGACCTCGCAGACGGCGTCGCACTGGGCGCGCTGCGGTTGGCGTCGCCGCACGCGCGCCCCGCCGCGCGGCTCGTCCGCGTCACCCCGCCGCACGTGTAAGCGTCAGACACGCGAATCAGCGCGCATAGCACAACGCGAGCATCGGCGGGATCATCGCGCTGCGGTCGCAAATACCACGGAGGCGACGAGCCGTTTTTGAGGCAAATCAATGCGGGCCTGCCGAAAAAAAGCCAACAAGCGCAGCTATTGGTTTCTCTTGCTGGTGAGTGCAACCTTGATCGGCATGGTTTACCTCACGGCGCCAGCACGTTGAGGCTCAGGAAAAGAACAGTTCTTGTACTCAACTGACGTTCGGCTATCTTCGAGGAACGAGCTTGCTTGGGGCAGGCGCCGCCAGTCGCCCAGAATGACCGATGGGGCTTCGTCCGACCCGCCCCACGCCGCCAAGCGCCTGGCGGCTCCCGCTTTCCAACAACGCTTTTCTGCTTCCGCGTCACGCCCTGAAGCCCAAGAAGAGGAACCGCCATGACCGACGCGCCGCATCGTCTTGACGTCGCTATGGGCCAGCGCATCCGGGAGCGCCGCCGTGCGCTCGGGATGTCGCAAGGCGATCTGGCCCGCGCCCTCGGCATCACCTTCCAACAAGTGCAGAAGTACGAACGCGGCGCCAACCGCGTCAGCTTCTCGCGGCTGATGGCGATCGTCGACGCGCTGCAGTGCCATCTGACCGACCTCACGGAGGGGCTCGACCCGGACCGTCCGACCCCGGACGTCGACCAGGTGCGCCGGCTGATCTCCGAAGACGGCGCCTACCAGCTGCTGCAAGCCTACGTCGCGCTCCCCAACAAGCCGCTGCGGAAAGCGCTGCTGCA
>DATKMZ010000046.1:0-13200 GCA_035541575.1 Caulobacteraceae bacterium
GCACGTCGCGCGAGCGCCGGAACGCCTCCGCGAGGTTGCCGCCGTGGCTGGCCGCCAGGTCGAAGTAGTCGAGCGCCCGGGTGATGTAGAGGTAGGAGTTGGCGTCGAAGCGGTCGACGAAGGCGGCGCCCTGGTGGCGCAGATAGCTCTCCACCTGGAAGTCGGCGTCGAATCCCCAGGACAGGCCGTCGCGCTGCAGTTCGCGGCCGAACTTCCGCTGCAGGGCGGCCTCGGACAGATAGGTGATGTGGGCGGCCATGCGGGCGACGGCCAGGCCCTTCTCCGGCCGCACGCCCTGGCGCGCGTAGTCGCCGCCGCGCCAGTCCGGGTCGGCCATGATCGCCTGGCGGCCGACTTCGTGGAAGGCGATGTTCTGCGCCGAGTGGCGCGCCGCCGCGGCAATGCAGACCAGCGAGAACAGCCGCTCGGGGTAGTCCGCCGCCCACTGCAGCGCCTGCATCCCGCCCATGGAGCCGCCCACCACGGCGAACAGCTTCTCGATCCCCAGCGCATCCAGCAGCATCGCCTGGGCGCGGACCATGTCGGCCAGGGTCACCACCGGGAACTTCAGACCATAGGGCTCGCCGGTCGCGGGATTGGTCGACGAGGGTCCGGTCGTGCCGCTGCACCCGCCCAGCACGTTCGAACAGATGACGAAGAACCGGTCGGTGTCGATCGGTTTGCCGGGCCCGACGACGCGGTCCCACCAGCCGGGCTTGCCGGTCAGCGGGTTGATCGCGGCGCAGTGCTGGTCCATCGAGAGCGCGTGGCAGACCAGGACCGCGTTGGTCTTGGCCTCGTTGAGCCGGCCGTAGGTGTTGTAGGCGACCTCCAGGCCCTCGATCCCCGCGCCGGAATCGAGACGCAGCGGCTTGTCCGCCGGGAAGCGCATCACGCTCTCCTGCGTCTCGATGAAGCTGGCCGCGGTCTCGCCGTCGCTCATGGGGCGCCCTTGGACCGCCAAAGCGGCCGCGCTGTCAACGGCCTAGCCTTGCGTCCCGGCGCGCTCGACCGGGTCTTGCCGTTCCCCAGCGACCGGTCTGCTAGCATGGGGCCGATGCGCCGACTCATCCTCTTCCGCCACGCCAAGGCCGAGCCGCGCGGCCCCGGCGAGGACGACTTCGATCGCCCGCTCACGCCGAGGGGCCGCGAGGACGCGGCGCTCGTCGGCAAGGCGCTGGCGGCGCAGAACCTGATCCCGGACTGCGCGCTGATCTCGCCGGCCCGGCGCACCGCCGAGACCTGGATCTGCGCCCGCGACGCCTTCCCGCGTATCCGAGCCGAGCTGAACCGCGCGCTCTACGAAGCCAGCGTCGAGGAGCTCCGGGCGGCGATCGACCAGGTGGCCGTTCGGTGCGACACGCTGATCGTCATCGGCCACAATCCCGGGCTGCATGAGCTGGCCGTAGACCTGCTCATCGACGCTGGGGCCAGCGCCGCCGAGGTGGAGCGCGTCGCCGCCCACTTCCCGACGTCCACCGCCGCCGTCTATCTGATCGACCCGGTCGGGCGCGCGTCGCTGGAAAGCGTTCTGCACGCGAGGGATCTCGGCGGCGAAGGCGACGGCTGAGCGTGACCAAGGTCTACAAGATCCTGCCGCGCGCCGAGTGGGACGCGGCCCTGGCGACGGGCCGGTTCGAAGGCTCGGCGGTCGACCTGACCGACGGCTTCATCCACCTTTCGACCGCCGCCCAGGCGCAGGAAACCGCGCGACGCTACTTCGCCGGAGGCGCCGGCCTGGTGGTGCTCCGCCTCGACGCCGGCCGGCTGGGCGCGGCGCTGAGGTGGGAGCCCTCGCGCGGTGGCGATCTCTTCCCGCACGTCTACGGCGCGCTGGACGTCGGCCTCGTCGAGGCGGTCACCGAGGCGCCGCCGGGGCCGGACGGCGTCCCCGCGCTCGGCGACCTGCCGCCGTGATCCACGGCCTCGCCACCGCGGCCTTGCGCCGGCTCGAACCCGAGGCCGCGCACAGGGCGGCGATCGCCGCGCTGAAGCTGGGGCTAGGCCCTAGAGCCGACGCGCGTTCGCCCGACCTGGGAATCGACCTTGCCGGTCTGAGTCTGCCCAATCCGGTCGGGCTCGCGGCGGGCTTCGACAAGGACGCCGAGGTGGCGCGACCGATGCTGGCGGCCGGGTTCGGGTTCGTCGAGTGTGGGACCGTGACGCCGCTGCCGCAGCCGGGCAATCCGCGGCCGCGCCTCTTCCGCCTCAGCGAGGACCGGGCGGTGATCAACCGGATGGGGTTCAACAACCGCGGGCTCGAGGCGTTTGCGGCCAATCTCGAGCGTGTCCGCGGCGCGGCGGGCGTGATCGGCGCCAACATCGGCGCCAACAAGGACGCCACGGACCGGATCGGCGACTACGTGACCGGCCTGAAACGGCTCTGGGGGCGGGCCGACTACTTCACGGTCAACGTCTCGTCGCCGAACACGCCGGGCCTCAGGGCGCTGCAGACCGGCGACGCGCTGGCGGAGCTGCTGGGGCGCCTCGCCGAGGCGCGCGCGGCGCTGGCCGGGCGCGCGCCGATGTTCCTGAAGGTCGCGCCGGATCTCGATGCGGCCGAGATCGAGGCGATCGCCGACGCGGTGGCTGCGCACGGCTTCGACGGAATCGTTGTCTCCAACACCACGCTGGCGCGCCCGCCGCTCCGCTCACGGTTCCGGGACGAGGACGGCGGCCTCTCCGGCGCGCCGCTGCTGGCGCTCGCCACCCGCGTGCTCGCCGAGTTCCATGCCGCCGCGCGCGGCCGTTTCGCGCTGATCGGCGCAGGCGGGATCGCCTCAGGCGCCGACGCCTACGCCAGGATCCGCGCCGGCGCGGCAGTGGTGCAGCTCTATACGGCGCTGGTTTTCGAGGGGCCGGGCCTGGTGACCGTGATCCGCCGCGACCTCGCCGCCCGCCTCGCCGCCGACGGATTCAGCAGCGTCGCCGCCGCGGTCGGCGCCCGGTGACGCCGGGCTTGCCAAGCTTGCGTCGGGCGAGTTCCGTTGCGGGCGCCTCTGCGCTCAAGTAACGGGACGCCATGGCGGACAGCGCGCCCCCGTCCGACCCGCCCCGGCAAGGCGGCCGCCGGATGCTCTGGCCCGGCGGACTCTCGGCGCGGCTGCTGCTGGCGACGTTGCTGGTCGTCGTGCTCACGAACGCGATCATCGTGCCGGTGCTCCTCGCGACGCGCCAGCGCGAGTGGCTGAGCGATAAGATCGCGGCGGGCGAGCTCGCCTCGTTCGTGGTCAGCGCCGCGCCCGAGGGCAAGGTCACGGCGAACCTGAAGCAGCAGATCCTGAAGAGCGCGGGCCTGGTGGCGGTGAACGTGCAGGCCGAAGGCGCGATGCGCTCGGTGCTGGCGCCGGCGAAGCTGCCCAGGACGGTCTACCGCCTCGACCTGCGCCAGAACGACCCGATCAGCGAGCTGCGCGCCCCGCTCGAGACGCTTTTCGGCGGCGGCGACCGGATGGTGCTGGTGATCGACCGGCCGCACTACGTGGCCGGCGAGCTGGTCGAAGTGCTGGTGCCCGACGCGCCGCTGCAGTCGATCCTGGTCGACAACTTCCGCGAGCTGCTGATCGGCGCGCTCTTCACGTCGGTGATGGCCGGCGCGCTGGTCTACCTCTTCCTGACCTTCTTCCTGATCCGGCCGATGCAGCGGATCACCCGCTCGATGGAGCGGTTCCGGGTCGACCCCGAGGACCCGGCGGCGCACCTCGAGCCCTCCGGCCGGCGCGACGAGATCGGCCGCGCCGAGATCGAGCTCGACCGGATGCAGTCGGACCTGCGCGCGGCGCTTGCTTCCCGCGCCCGGATGGCGGCGCTCGGCGAGGCCGTCGCGAAGATCAATCACGAGATGCGCAACATGCTGACGAGCGCTCAGATGGCCTCGGAGCGGCTGGCGACCTCCGGCGACCCGGTGGTGGCGCGCACGCTGCCGAGGCTCGAGCGCGCGCTGGATCGCGCCGTGACGCTGGCGGCGAACGTGTTGGCGTTCGGCCGTAGCGAGGAGCCGCCGCCGTCGCCGCGCCCCGTACCGCTGCGCGCGGCGCTGGAAGCCGCCGCCGAGGACGCGCAGCTGGAGGGGCGCGTCAAACTCGTCACCGACATCGACGAACGCGCGCAGGTTCTGGCCGACCCCGACCAGCTGCATCGCATCCTCGTCAACCTGATGCGAAACGCCCGCGAGGCGATCACGGCCGTCGGCGACGAGGCGACCGGAACCGTCACCGCCGCCCTCACGGTCAGCGACGCCGCCAGCCTGGTGCGGATCGCCGACACCGGCCCGGGTCTGCCGGAACGCGCCGTCGCCAAGCTCTTCCAGCCTTTCCAGGGCTCGGCGCGGCGTGGCGGCGCGGGCCTCGGGCTGGCGATCTCGCGCGAGCTCGCCCAGGCCCATGGCGGCGATCTCACGCTGGTGGAGACCGGGTCGGAGGGGACCGTGTTCGAGCTGCGGCTCCCGGGCGCACCGCCCGACATCGCTCGAGGAGCGTAAGGCGCATGGCCCAGATCCTGACGATCCACGCCCACCCGGACGACATCGAGACGCTCGGCGCCGGCGCGCTGGCGCTGCTGGCCAAGCTCGGCCACCGGATCGTCATCGCCACCGCGACGGCCGGCGAGGGCGGCGCGACCGACACCTCGGCGGAGGAGACCGCGGCGATCCGCCTGCGCGAGGCCGCGGCCGCGGCGGCGATCATCGGCGCGGACTACCGCTGCGCCGGCTTCCCGGACCTCGGGGTCTTCAACGATGACGCCTCGCGACGCCGGATGACCGAGCTGATCCGCGAGGTCAGGCCGGACATCGTGATCACCGCCTCGCCGGTCGACTATCACCCCGACCACGAGGCGGTGAGCGCGCTGGTGCGCGACGCCTGCTTCGCGAGCTCGGTGCCGAACTACCGCACCGGCGCGGCCGAGCCGTTGCCGGCGATCCCGCACCTCTATTTCATGGACGCGATCGGCGGGCGCACCCGCGAGGGCGTGCGGATCAGGCCCGACTTCGGCGTCGACATCACGCCGGCCATGGAGACCAAGCGGCGCATGCTGATGGCGCACGAGAGCCAGGTCGCCTGGGTCGCGCGCCAGCATGGCGTCGCCGACTACGCCGGCTCGATGGTCGCCTGGGGCGCCCGGCGCGGCCGCGACTTCGGCGTCGCCTATGCGGAAGGCTTTCGCCACTACCGCCACCCGCCCTACCCCGCCACGCCGGCGCTGCAGGACCTGCTGGGCGACGCTGTGAAGGCGCCGACGAACTGGCGCGACTAGGTCGTGCGCAATAGCGCTCTTCGGCAGCCGCGGAGCCGGGAGGCGGACCGCATTGACAGACCTCGGAGCCGGAGCGCAGTCTCCCTGAAAGGCTGATACGGCCTGCCGCTTGCGGCCCCTTGGGGCTACGGTGAACGTATCCAAGCAGCTTCGATCCTTTGCTCACAGGGCGAACGGGTCAGCAACGCAAGCCCCTGACGCGCTTCGGTTCGCTCACAAGGCAAAGGATGGACTTTCCATGCGCGACTTCCGCGACGCCAAACCCATGGCGCGCACGCTCCGTGAGGCGCTGGCCGCCAAGGGCGTGAAGATCAGCAACAGTGAAGCGCTTGAACTGGTGGCCAAGATGTTGGGGCAGCGGGACTGGAACACGCTCGCCGCCGCCATCGACGCCTCGCGGCTGCGCGAGGCAGCCTGGACGCGCCTCGAAGGCGTCTACGCCAAGAACGAGCCGGTGACGGGCTCGATCGTCGAGCGCGTGAGGGGCGGCTTCACGGTCGACCTCGGCGGCGCCTCGGCCTTCCTGCCCGGCAGCCAGGTCGACGTCCGGCCGGTCCGCAACGTCATCGGCCAGCTGATGGGCCGGGAGCAGCCGTTCGCCATCCTCAAGATGGATCGCCCGGGCGGCGCCATCGTCGTCTCGCGTCGGGCCATCCTGGAACAGTCCGCGTAGCAGACGGACCGGCGCGCGCAGCATCCGGGCGCTCGGCTCGGCCCGAGTCCGCCAACCGGACGGGCCCCTATGAAGCGGGGTCCGGTCTGAGCGCGCGCACCGCGGCTCGGATGAGCGCGACGGTCTCGACCCCCGCGCCGGCGTCCTGAGGCTGGCGCCACGCGCTCTGGATGGCGACGACCACCTGCTCGAGCGGATTCACGTAGACGTACTGGCCGTGGGCGCCAATCGCCGCGAAGACCCCTTCGTGGACGCCGGGTACGGCAGCGGTCGCACAGCGTCGCCGCGCCGGATGACGCGCACTGGCCAGATCTGGTCCTGGTTGCGGAAGGTCGCCGCCTGGTTCTCCGGTGTCGTGTCCATGACATTCGGAGCCACCCGCTCCGCATCGGTCCTTATATTCCCGACCATGCCGCCCTCCCCTACCTGTGAGACGGCGCTGGATCGCCCCGCAGACCGCGCGCTGGCAACGCAAGTTAAGTTGGCTTGCCCCGGCGCTGTCGCCTTGGCATGGTCGTGCCTGCGCTCGTGACCTCGCGGCTAGGCCGGACGGCGCATCAGGCTCGCGCCGACTGTGGCGAGCCAGAGCGCGGCGCCCCAGCCCAGCGCGCCGGCGGCCGACCCGATCCTGACTAGTGAGCCCGCTCTACGCTGATGTCGGCGGCGTTCGGGAGCTTGCCGCCGTGCTCGGCGATCATGCGCTTGAGGTCGCGGTCGATGGCGGCGCGCTGCGGCGGCTGGAAGATCGGATAGCGCAGGCCGTTGGTGTGCAGGCCTGAACTGATCCGGTCGGGGCCGGCGAGGATGTAGTAGCCCTGGTAGGCGCCGTCGGCCTCGTTCGCGCCTTGCAGCCGCACCGCCTCGAGCAGCACGGCGCAGTTCTCGAGGCTGTCGATGCCGCGGGCAAGCGGCGCGAAGCTGACCGAGCCCGAGGGCGAGCGGCTCATCCGCCAGCAGACGCCGCGGTCCTCGGGCGCGCCGCGCTCGCCGCAGGCGGCGAGCGTCAGGACGAAACCCAGGGCGGCGAGGAAGGGGCGAACGTTCGGCATTCGCCGCGAAGCGTAGCCGACGCCGGCCGGCGGCGCGAGCGTCTCAGGCCGCGAGGCCGGCGGCCTGGATCAGGTCGCGCACCTCGGCGAGCCGCTCCGGCTGGGCGGCAAGCTCGGCGCGGGCGGCGTCGCTGCGCAGCAGCTTCAGCGCCGCGCTGCGGGCGCGCTCGGCGACCGGTCCGATCGGGGCGGCCTCGCCCATCGCCAGCCGCAGCAGCAGCCCGAGCCGCTGCAGCACCGGCGCCTGCGAGCCGGCCAGCGTCGCGACCATCTTGGAGTCGGCCTCGACGAGCCCGCCGACGTCGCCGAACTTGGCCTGTACCGGCGCAAGGTCGGCCGGATCGAGGCCGGTGCGCGACGCGGCCCTCTGCATCGCCGCGAGCATGGCGAGGCGCTGGCCGGGCGCGTCGGGACCGTAGCGCAGCTCCTTCTCGAAGCGCAGCGAGCCGGCGTGGGTGGCGAGGTAGCGGGCGGCCTGCCGCTTGTTGACCGCGCCCACGACGTTCTCCGAGAGCCAGATCAGCAACTCGGCCTCCTCGCGCGCGCTGCCGTCGCGGCCGATCAGAGCCTCGACGAACTCGGCGGTGACCAGCATCCGCGAGCGGGCGGTGAACGCCTCCTGCACGGCCTCGGGCGGCAGCAGCTGGCCGGCGGCCGCGGTCAGCGTCATGCCGAGCGCGCGCAAGAGCTCGATCTCGCCGCGCGGGTCGGTCGGGCGCAGGCGCCGCGGGCCCAGGAGCTCGCGCAGGATCCGGCGTCCGATCGCGGCGCGGACCGACGCGAAGGGCGGCTTGCCGATCCAGCCGGCGAGGCGTGTCGCGGCCTTCTCGAGCGGCGGCAGCGCCTTGGCCACCTCCGGCTCGATCGCGACGAGCTGCGCGACGGTGTCGTTGGCGACAAGGCGGGTGAGCGCGGCGAGCTGGCCGCCGAGATCGAGCTGGCCGCCCAGCAGGTCGGCGGCCCCGGCGCGGCTTTCGAGAATCTCGGAGAGCGGCTGCTCGAGCACCTCGAACGCCAGCCGCTTGGCCGAATCGCCGTGGGGCGCCGCATCGGCGAGGTCGAGCAGCAGCCAGACCTTGTCGGACCAGGCCGCGCCTGGCGCAAGGTGCCGGGCCACGCCTCCGGCCAGCAGGTAGCCGGCCTCTGGCTCGCCGGCGAGGCGCTCGGCGACAGCGGCGAAGGGCTCGCGGGCGAAGTCGGGGAAACGGTCTTTGCGCCCGTCGCTCATCACGCGGGTGATCGCCCGCTCGATCAGGCGCTGGAACGAGCGCATCAGCTCATGCACCGAGATGCCGCGAGCCTGCGCCTCCGGCACGGCGATCTTCTGGATCGCGTGCTGCAGGTCGTTGCCGGCCGCGTCGAGCTTCTCGATCAGGTCGGGGCGGTGCAGCAGCTCGAACGGCGTCGCCCGGTTGCGGTTCAGGAAACCTTCGAGCAGCCGGCCGATCCGGTCGCGGGCGTGGACGGTGTAGAGGTCTTCCGGCGTGACGCAGAGCGGCTCGCGGTTCTCGACCACCTTGCGCTGCTTGCCGCCCTCGACCTTGCCCTTCGACAGGATGGAGACGCTCCGGAACTCGCGGGTGTCCGGGTCGAGCGTCTCCTTGCTGACGCGCACCGCCGCGACCCGGCCCTCGTCGAACATCGCCTCGGCGGTCTCAACGACGAGCGCGCGGCTCTCGTTGGCCATCTCGAGCTTCCACGGCGCGCCTGGCGAGTGCCGGACGAACAGTTCGTAGTGAACCTGCACGGATACCGCCCCCGACGGCGCTCTGGCCCGAGTGAATCGAGGCGAACGTCGCGCATTAGCCTTAAGGGCGTCTTGCTTTTCGCTTTCGCACGCCCAATTGACGCCACGAAACGCAGCGATGCCGTGCGGCATGGCTTGCCCACGGCTCCCGCATGCTGGACCTTCCGCGGGACTCGCCGGTCAACTCGGCGGATCGCGAGCTCGCGCGTTACCCCGCGCGAGGAGATTGAGCTGAAGAAGATTCCTTGATGGCGAAAATCACTCTGGTGGACGACGACGAGAACATCGTCGCGTCTGTCTCCCTGGCCCTCGAGAGCCACGGCCACACCGTGAAGGCCTGCTACGACGGCGCCTCCGGCCTCGCCTCGCTCGAGGGCGATCCGCCCGACCTCGCGATCCTCGACGTCAAGATGCCGCGGATGGACGGGATGGAGGTGCTGCGACGCCTCAGGCAGACGAGCCCCCTGCCGGTGATCATGCTCACCTCGAAGGACGAGGAGATCGACGAGATACTGGGCTTCAACCTGGGCGCGGACGACTACATCCACAAACCGTTCAGCCAGCGGCTGCTGCTCGAGCGCGTGAAGGCCGTTCTGCGCCGCGCGCGCTCGGACGAAGGCGACGAGGACTCTTCTCAGCCCGCCGTCAACGCGACCAAGGCGATCAAGCGCGGACGCCTGACGCTCGATCCCGCGCGGCACGACTGCCTGTGGGACGGCAAGCCGGTGCGGCTGACCGTGACCGAGTTCCTGCTGCTGCAGTCGCTGGCCCAGCGCCCGGGATTTGTGAAGAGTCGCGACAACCTGATGGACGCGGCCTACGATGACCAGGTCTACGTCGACGACCGCACGATCGACAGCCACATCAAACGCATGCGCAAGAAGTTCCGTCAGGTAGACCCGGACTTCGACGCCATCGAAACCCTGTATGGCGTCGGTTACCGCTACCGCGAGGCCTGAACGCGCGCGCCTTCGACGGGCCGCCTCGCCGCCCTCTCGGATCGGCCGCCTGATCCTTGTCCTCAATCTCGCGGGCCTGGCGATCCTGGTCGGCGGCGCGCTGCTGCTGAACGAGCTTCGGCAGGGGCTCGTGACGGCGCGGATCGAGTCGCTGCGCGACGAGGGCGTCCTGATCGCTAATGTGATCGACCGGGCCGCCACCGAGGGCGACCCCGAGCCGGTGCTCGTCGCCGACAGCGCCAGCGAGATCCTGGAGTCGCTGCAGGTGCCTCACTCCGAGCGCGTGCGCCTGTTCGACGCCGAGGGCCAACCGATCGCCGACACCGACGTCCAGGCCGACCTCGTCCAGAAAACGCCGCTGCCGCCGGCGCTGAAGCCCGGCGAGAAGCCGCTGAACCTTCCGGTCTTCACGCCCAAGCCGAAGAGCGACAAGGCCGCGCAGCAGGCGCTCGCCAAGGAGGTCGCGCAGGCGCTGACCGGCGAGACCGTTCCGGAGGTGCGGGACGCCGAGGGCGGCGGGCGGGTGGTCTCGGTGTCGATCCCGATCGAGCACGTGCGCGACGTCGTCGGCGTGCTGACGCTCGAGAGCGGCGACGTCGACCAGATCATCTCGGCCGAGCGGATGGCGATGGCGCCCTTCATCATCATCGCCGTGGCGGTGAACCTGCTCTCGTCGTTCGCGCTGACACAGCTGATCGCCCAGCCGGTGCGGCGGCTCTCGGCCGCGGCCGACAGCGTGCGGCTGAACCGCGCCCGCGCGATCGCCCTGCCCGACATCGCCGAGCGCAAGGACGAGCTCGGCGACCTCGCCCGCTCGCTGGAAGACATGACCCACACGCTGTCGGACCGGATGGAGGCGATCGAGCGGTTCGCCGCCGACGTGGCGCACGAGATCCGCAATCCGCTGACCTCGATCCGCTCGGCGGTGGAGACGCTGGAGCTGGTCAACGAAGGGCCCTCGCGCGACCGCCTGCTCGGCATCCTCAAGCAGGACGTCGGCCGGCTCGACCGGCTCATCACCGACATCTCCAACGCCTCGCGACTCGACGCCGAGCTCTCCCGCGAGGCGCCCCGGCCCGTGGATATGGCGCGCCTCCTGCGCGAGATCACCGGCCTCTACGAAGCCCTGCGCGGACCTACCGACGCGCACGTCCGGCTGACCGCGGAGGACTGCGATGGCCTGACGGTGGCGGGACGCGAGGGGCCGTTGAGCCAGGTCTTCCGCAACGTGATCGACAACGCCCGCTCATTCTCGCCGCAGGGAGGCGAGGTCCGGGTGACCTTGAGCCGCGACAAGAACCGGGCGGTCGTGACCGTCGATGACGACGGCCCCGGGATGCCGCCCGAAAACCTCGAGACCGTGTTCGAGCGCTTCTACACCGCCCGACCGCGCGGGGCGGCGTTCGGCGGCAACTCGGGCCTCGGCCTCTCGATCGCGCGGCAGATCGTCGAGGCGCACGGCGGCCAGATCCACGCCGAGAATCGTGTGGACGAAAAGGGCGACGTGGTCGGCGCGCGGTTCGTGGTCTCGATCCCGGCGAGGACCGTCGCATGAACATGCACGCCGGGCTCGTGGCGCTGCGGCTCGACGGCTACTGGCGCGGCGCGCTGATCCTCGGTTCCTCGGGCGCCGGCAAGAGCGACCTGGCGCTGCGCGCCCTCGACGCCGGCTTCCGGTTGATCGCGGACGACCGGGTCACGGTCTGGGCCTCGGGCGGAGCGCTCTGGGGCCGCGCGCCCGAGCCGCTGGCCGGCCTGATCGAGGCGCGCGGATGCGGGATCGTCGCCGAGCCGGCGCTCGCGTTCGCCGAGATCGCCATCGCCGCCCAGTGCGCCCCGCCCGGCGCGCCGGTCGAGCGGATGCCCGATCCAGCGCTCGTCGAGGTGGCGGGCTTCGCGCTGCCGTCGGTCGGGATCGACCCGTTCGAGGCTTCCGCACCTGCGAAGCTTCGCCGCGCATTGCAGCATCTTGGAGCGAGCCCGCAACAAGGGTATCAAGCGCGCTCTTGCGGCGGTGGGGACCGCCTTGGGCGCCGGGGATACCCATTGAGGCCTCATCGATGATCGGGCTCGTGATCGTCACGCACGGTCGCCTGGCGGAAGAGTTCGTCCATGCCATGGAGCATGTCGTCGGCCCGCAGACGGCGGTCAGCGCCATCTGCATCGGCCCGGACGACGACATGGAGCGGCGACGGCGCGACATCCTGGCGGCGTGTCAGAAGGTGAACGACGGGGGTGGCGTCATCCTGCTGACCGACATGTTCGGCGGCACTCCGTCGAACCTGGCGATCTCGGTGATGGAACAGACCAAGGCCGAAGTGATCGCGGGCCTGAACCTGCCGATGCTGATCAAGCTCGCCAGCGTGCGCCATCGCGAGGACCTGCCGACCTGCGTCGCGCAGGCCCAGGAAGCCGGCCGCAAGTACATTTCCGTGGCCTCGTACGTGCTGTCGGGCGAGAAATAGGCCGCTATGGCGGCCGAAATGGCGGTGGAAGTCACGAACGAGCGGGGCCTGCACGCCCGGGCCTCGGCGAAATTCGTCAAGCTGGCCGCCACCTTCGATGCTGAAGTGACCGTCACCAAGGACGGCCAGACAGTCGACGCGCGCTCGATCATGGGCCTGATGATGCTGGCCGCCGGCCCCGGCAGCCGGATCGTCATCCGCGCCGAGGGCGATGAGGCGCAAGCCGCCGTCGAGGCGCTCGCCGAGCTGGTCGCGAACCGGTTCGAGGAGGACCGCTGAGGCCGTCGCCGCGTCCTCGAGACGTCTCCTGCGGCAGGTTCCTCAGGCCGACGAAGAGGACGTCGGCCCAAGCCTACGTACTTCCCGGACGTTCGGTCCCGGCCCGCGGCGTGCTAGGAGGACCGGGCGATGAACGAGGGACCGCGCGAGATCGAGCTGAAGTTCGCCCTGCCGACGACGCGGGCGACCGAGATCTCCGGCGCGATCGGGCCGCTGGCCGGCGTCGCGCCGAAGCACCAGGTCTCGGTCTACTACGACACTCCGAAAGGCGCGCTGCGCCGCGCCGGACTGGCGTTGCGGGTGCGTCGCACGGGCGACAGCTACGTGCAGACACTGAAGGACGGCGGCGACGGGGCGTTCAGCCGCGGCGAGTGGGAGACCAAGGTGGCCGGCGTCGAACCGGACCTCGTAGCGCTGAAGGCGACGCCCGCCGCACGCCTGCTCGCAAAAGGCCCGAAGCTGGTGGCGCGCTACGTGGTCGACGTGCGCCGACGCGTCGCCGAGGTGACCGAGGGCGAGAGCCGGATCGAGCTGGCGTTCGACGAAGGCGTCGCCAAGGCCCGGGGCGAGGAGGCGCCCTTCGCCGAACTGGAGCTGGAGCTGAAGGCCGGCCCACAGTGGGGCCTCTTCATGCTCGCCCGCAAGCTGGCGTCGGCCGGCGACCTGACGCTCTCGTTCACCACCAAGGCTGCGCGCGGCTCGGCGCTGGCGAGCCCCCCCCGATCCTACGCCCAGAAGTTCGAGCCGCCGGCGCTGACGCCCGGCCTGCCTGCTG
>DATKMZ010000047.1:0-50451 GCA_035541575.1 Caulobacteraceae bacterium
ATCTCGTTCCGCCAGCACTACGGCCAGGTCGCCGCCCTGGCGCAGCGGCTGCTGGACGCCGGCGTCGCCAAGGGCGACCGCGTCGCCATTGGCATGCGCAACTATCCGGAATGGAGCGTCAGCTGGTGGGCGTGCCAGGCGATCGGCGCGATCGCGGTGGCGCTGAACGCCTGGTGGACCGGGCCGGAGCTGGCCTTTGCGCTCTCTGACTCCGCCCCGAAGGCGCTGCTGATCGACGGCGAGCGGCTCGAGCGGCTGGCGCCGCTGCTGCCGGAGCTGGACGTGAGCCTCGTGCTCGTCGCCCGCCGCGGCGGCGCGGGACCCGGCGGCGAGGACTTCGGCCGGGTCACCGCCGCGCCCCTGCCCCAACTGCCCGACGCCAATGTGGGGCCCGACGACCTCGCCACCATCCTCTACACGTCCGGCACCACCGGGAACCCGAAGGGTGCGATGGCGACGCATCGCAACCACGTCACCAACCTGATGAACACGCTCCTCAGCGGCGCCGTCGCGCGCACCGTCGCCGGCCTGCCGCCGCCCGAGGGCCAGGCGCCGCAGCTGGGCTCGCTGCAGACCTTCCCGTTCTTCCACATCGGCGGCCTCAGCGGCCTCTACATAGGCGCGGCGATGGGGAGCCGGATCGCGCTGATGTACAAGTGGGTCCCGCACGAGGCGGTGCGGCTGGTCGAGACGCACGAGCTCTCGAGTGTCGCCGGCGTGCCGATCGTGGTGCGCCAGCTGCTCGAGACCGCGACGGCCAGCGGGGCCGAGATGGGCTCGCTGATCGGCGTGGCCTCGGGCGGCGCGCCGGTGCCGCCGGATCTGATCCGCCGCATCGGCGACCAGTTCCAGACCAGAGCCTCGCCCGGCAACGGCTACGGCCTCACTGAGACGACAAGCGCGGTGGTCGCCAACGGCGGACCCGACTACCTCTCCCACCCTGACAGCGTCGGCCGCCCCGCCGTGACCGCCGACGTGCGGATCGTCGGCGACGACGGGCGCGACGTGCCCGAGGGCGAGATCGGCGAGCTCTGGGTGCGCGGACCGAATGTGATCCCCGGTTACTGGCGTAATCCGGAAGCCACGGAAGCCGCGTTTGGCGGCGGCTGGTTCCGCACCGGCGACCTCGGCTACCGCGACGCCGACGGCCTGCACTACGTGGTCGACCGCAAGAAGGACGTGATCATCCGCGGCGGCGAGAACATCTACTGCGCCGAGGTCGAGGCGATGCTGCTCGAGCATCCGCGGGTGCGGGACGCCGCGGTCGTCGGCTTGCCGCACCGCGACTACGGCGAGGAGGTCGGCGCCGTGATCCAGGTCGCGGCGGCCGATATGGAAGGCGCCGAGGCCGACATCCTGGGCAGCCTCGCCGGCCGCCTGGCCCGCTTCAAGATCCCGACCGCGGTCAGGCTGGTGGAAGACGAGATCCCACGCACCGCGACCGGCAAGGTGCTGAAGCGCGAGCTGCGCACGCGCTACTTCGTCTAGGTCGTTTCGTCAGCGCGGTCACCGGCCGGCTGATGGCGACCCGGGCGGAAAGCTGACGCCTGGATTGTCCGAGCAGGTCGGAAGCAGTCCGAGTCGCGGCGCCGCTTGGCGGACGTTGGCTCAAGCGACTGTTCGGTTGCGGCAGGTCAATGCGCGGGGACTGTCCGCGCGATCTCTTGCTCCCGAGGGTCGGACCCGGCCTCGACGGGCCATCGCGGTTTCGCTCACCTTGGGAGCCTGCACCATGACCGTGACGGGCGGCGAGTTGCTTGCTCAGTGTCTGGCCAACGAGGGCGTGCGCTTTGTCTTCGGTCTTCCCTCGCCCGAGGTGGATCCGTTCTTGGCGGCGCTCGAAGCCAACGGCATGCGCTTTGTCGCCATCCGACACGAGTCCGCAGCCGCCTATATGGCCGAGGGCCTCTACAAGACGACCGGGCAAGTTGCGGCGACGCTCACCAACCCCGGCCCCGGCTCGGCCAATCTGCTCCCGGGCGTGATCAACGCGCGCCATGAAGGGACGCCGCTCGTCGCGATCACAGCGCAGCATCGCCTCGACATCGTCTACCCCTCGCCGCCCAGCACGTTCCAGGGACAAGATCAGCTCGACGTCTTCCGGCCGGCGGTGAAATGGGGCGCTCCGATCTTTTCCTGGGCGCGCATTCCCGAGGTGACCCGCATGGCCTTCCGCGAGATGTGGACGGGTCGGCCAGGCCCGGTTCAGCTCGAGGTTCCCGCGCCGGTCATGTACGCCACCGGCGAGGCGGCCGAGGCGCCGATCCTGCCGCCGGCGTCCTACCGCTCCATGGGGCCGCAAGCGGGCCCGGCTCAGATCGAGGCCGCCGCGCAGCTCCTGATGCGCGCAGAGCGGCCCTTGATCGTCATCGGCTCGGGCGTGGATCGCGCGAACGCGGGCGAGGCGGTGCTTGCGATCGCCGGTCGGCTCGGATGCGGTGTGGTCACCAGCATGGCCGGCCGCTCGGCGACGCCGCAGGATCACCCGAACCATCTGTACGGCTACGGCGAAGGCGCGGACGAAGCGCGTCGCGAGGCGGACGTGATCCTCGCCCTCGGCACGCGCCTCGGCAATCTCGACACGCCCTTCGACAAGTACTGGGGCGATCGCACGGGACAGAGCCTGATCCAGATCGACGTCGACCCGCGAAGTCTCGGGGTCACACGCCCGCTCGCCATCGGGATCGTTTCCGAGCTTGCGAGCGCGCTGGCCCAGCTGGAGCAAGCGCTCGGCGAGGCCCCGACCCGGCCTAACGCCGCACCGGACCTCGCCCGCTATCGCCAGACCGAAGCGAACTGGCGCGAGACGCAGTTCGCCGGCGTGAACGCCTATAACGGTCCCGGCCTTCACCCTGGCCAGGTGATGCGGGCCGTGGGCCAGGCCTTCGGGCGCGAGGCCATCTACGTCGCGGACGGCGGCTTCACCAGCCTGTGGGCTCATTTCATGCTGCCGCCCACCAAGGCGCGCTCCTACCTCAACATCCTCGAGCTCGGCATGCTCGGGATCGGGGTCCCCTCGGCCGTCGGCGCCAAGCTCGGCAACCCAGCCCGACAGGTGGTCTGCGTCACCGGCGACGGCGCCGCCGGCTTCCATTGCATGGAGCTGCAGACCGCGGCGCGCGAGGGCGTCAAGCTCACGGTGGTCGTCTTCGCCGAGGGCTCCTGGTCGATGGAGGTCCCGAACGAGCAGATGCTCTACGGACGCACCTTCGGGACCGAGATGGGCGAGATCCGATGGGATAGGCTCGCCGAGGGGCTGGGCTGCGCCGGCCTCTACGTCGACAACATGTCCGACCTGGAAGGGGCGTTGGCGGCCGCGCGCGATTCACCTGGCCCCGCGCTCGTCTGCGTGCGCACCGACCGGGCCGCGAACATGGCGGTCCCACTCGCGGCGCTCCGCCGCTTCGGCGAGGTGTACCAAGGGCCGAGCGCCTGAGCCGCTGCGGGCCAGGAAGGCTTGCACGGCAGGCGCGGCGCCTTTCGGCGGCGACGACGGCGCTGGTCCCGACCGAGCCGCCCTACCCTTTGCCGACGCCGGCCGCGATCAGCGCCGGGGCGATCACCGCGAGCATGGCCTCGCCGGCGATGAAGCCCGAGGCGACGGCGATCAGGTAGCGGGCGGCGGTGGCGGGGTGGCGCGCCAGCCAGACCGCGCCGACGGCCGCGCCGAGGAACATCGTCGAGATCGACGAGAACGGCAGCAGCAGGCCGAGGCTCAACGCCACCGGAGAGGGGACCCAGCGCTTGATCCTCTGGTTCTGCTCGAACACCGCGAACACGCAGCCGAGCGCCGCAGCCCCCAGCCCGGCCCAGAGAGCGGTGGGCGGCAGTTTGTCGATCCCGGAAGCGAGCAGCTCGGCGAACGCTGCGGTGCGGCGCGAGCCTGGCGCGGCGAGCTGCGCCTTGTCGCCGATCAGGCCGTAGGTCTTGACCAGCAGCGGATAGGTGAAGGCGAGCGCCGCCGCGCCGATCGGCGCGCCAATGAGCTGGGCGATGAACATCGAGCGCGGGGTCGAGCCGATCAGGTAGCCGGCGCGGTAGTCCTGCATCAGACCTTCGGACGTCACCGCGATCGTGCCGCAGACGCCGGACGGCACGACGTTGCCGGCGAGGCTCCCCGGCGCGAGGCCGGCGAAGAGCGCCTGGGTGAGATTCGAGAGCGCGCCGATCGGCCCCCAGTTGGTCTCGCCGAGCGCCCTGAGCCCCACGAGCATCAGCGGGATCGAGAGCAGGATCGCCACCGCGCTCATCCAGATCGGCAGGCCGAAGAACAGCTTCTGGAGGACGCAGAGCCCGACCGCCAGCGCGAGCGAGCCGCCGACGATCCAGCTCAGGGGCGCATCCTCGCCGCTGGCCTCCCGCAGCCCGGCGAACGCCCGGACCAGCGTCCGCCAGCGCAGGACGAGGGTCGTCATGCCGCCGGCGATCATCATGCCGAGCCCGGGCCAGAGCATCCATTGCAGCACCTGGCTGCGCCCCGGATGGTCCGGCAGGATGTGGTTCTGGACCAGCAGCAGCGGCCCCAGGATCCAGCCGAGCGCGCAGCCGATGATCATCCAGGCGTTGATCCTCAGCCCCACGATCATGCCCGAACCGAAGCTGAGCAGGCTGTAGCCGACGCCGACGCCCATCGCGGCGACCACGAACGCGGCGCCGGGCGCGCCCAGCGTCAGCTTGCCGGTGTCCCAGCCGCCGGGGATCAGGCTCAGCAGGTTGGAGTCGTCGCGCACCAGCATCAGGGCGCCAGAGGCGAGCATGCAGACGCCCATCACCATCGCGGCCTTGCGGGCGACGCCGCGCTCTGCGGCCGGCGCGTCGCGCGGCGGGTCGAGCACCAGCAGCGTCTCGGCCGCGGCCATCCCGTCCGGGAACGGCAGCTGCTGGTCGACGATGAAGTGCCGGCGCATCGGCGCCGAGAGGATCACGCCCAGCAGCGAGGCGGTGGTGAGCCAGAGAAAGGTCTGCAGCGGCGTCGGGTTGAGCGTGAAGTGCGTGCTCTTGTCGGCCCGGAGGATCTCGAACGTCGCCAGGATGCCGCACATGAAGGCGGTCTGTGCGGCCGAGGTCCCGCAGGTCTGGACGATGTTGTTCTGGAACCGGTCGTACGTCCCGCGTCCAAGCCAGCTCATGACGCTGAGGATCAGGTAGCCGAAGAAGGCCGAGACGATCGAGACGTTGGGCCCGAAACCCAGCTTCAGCACCATGTAGGGGTAGGCCGCACCCATGATCGCGGCGACGACGACGGCCGCGGCCAGGGCCGGAAGCGTAAGCTCGCCATGCGCCGGCCGCGCTCGGTGGGCTTCCAGCTCGAGCTCGATCGCCGCCATGGCCGGACCGTGGCCCCACCCGCGGCGGGCGTCAACGGCGGGGCGCGGCCGCCCCGCCGCGCCGTTCAGACCCGGACCACCAGCTTGCCGTTGGCTTGGCCCGACTGCATGAGCCGGTGCGCCTCGCGGATCTCCTCGAACCGGAACACCTTCGCCGGCCGCGCCTGGTACTGCCCGGCGGCGACGCGATCGACGATGCTCTGCATCGGGACCTCTGCGGTCGGGAACTCGGTCGAGCCGAACATGAAGCTGCCGAACAAGCTGTACTGCACGCCGCTCGGCAGCTGCGCGATCGGGTTAAAGTCGGCGATCGGCGCGAGGCCGCCCAGCCAGCCCGCCTCGCAGAGCCGGCCGTGGCGGCGGACCGCCTTAAGCGAGTCGAGCACGGTCGCGTTGCCGACGAGCTCGAGCACGCCGTCGACGCCGGCCGGGTAGCGCTCGCGGACGCGGGCCGAGAGCTCGGGCGTCTCGATCAGCACCTCGCGTGCGCCGATCGCTTCCAGCGAGGCTGCGCGAGCCGGGTTGCGGGTCGTGGCGATCACGCGGGCGCCGAGTTGGCTGGCGATGTTGACCGCCGCCTGTCCCAGCGCCGAGGTGGCGCCGCGGACGACGAGGGTCTGACCCGCCTTGAGGTCGAGGTTGCCGAAGAGGCAGATCCAGGCCGTGGCGTAGGACTCCGGGATCGCCGCCAGCTGCTCCCAGGGCAGATCGGTCTCGACCGCCAGCACGTTGCCGAGCGGAACACGGGTCAACTCGGCGTAGCTGCCGGCGAGGCTGCGGCCCATGCCGCCCATGAACGCCACCACCTTCTGGCCCGTCCGGAACGTCCCGCTCGGATCGGCGCGGACGACGCCGGCGGCTTCGATCCCACTGATCTCGGCCGCTTCGGGCCAATCGCCCTCCCGCATGTGGATCTCGGCGTGGTTCACGCCGAACGCCTTGACCTCGATGACCACGAAGCCCGCTTCCGGCTTCGGGTCCGGCCGCTCTTCGATCGCGAGCACCTCAGGCGCCCCGAATTGTTTGATGACGATGGCGCGCATGGCGACCTCCTCTCTGCTCTGGAGGTCGCGAAAATGGTCGACATTATGAATGTAAAAAACTATGAAACTACGATCTTCTTAATAGTTCAGAACGATCATGCTCGACGGACTGACGCTGAACCAGCTGCGCTGCTTCCAGACGGTGGTCGACGAGGGCGGCTTCCAGGCCGCCGCCGACAAGCTGCTGCGCGCGCAGCCGTCGGTGTTCGCCGCGGTGAAGAGCCTGGAGGCGCAGCTCGGCCTCGCGCTGCTCGACCGCAGCGGCTACCGCGTGACGCTGACCGAGGCCGGCCGCAGCTTCTACGACCGCACACGGGTCTTTCTGAACGAGCTGAAGGGCCTGCGCGACCACGCCCAGCAGCTGGCGATGGGCGAGGAGGCCGAACTCACGGTCGTGATCGGAGATCTATGCCCCCTCACGCCGATGCTCGGGCTCTTGCGCCGCTTCTTCGACGCCTCGCCCGGCACCCGGCTGCATCTGCGCTTCGAGGCGCTGGCCGGGCCGTGGGAGCGTCTGCTGGACGGCGAGGCCGACCTCATTCTGCACCACGTCGACAAGGCCGACCCGCGGCTCGAGTACGTCGACCTGATGGAGGTGAAGCTCGTCCCGGTCGTCGCGCCGGGCTTTCTGCGCTTTCCGATTACGGACGCGATCACGCCGGAGCAGCTGCGGCCCTACGTCCAGTGCGTGATCCGCGACACGGCCCAGAAGCCGTCGCCGCGCGACTACTACCTCGTCGAAGGCGCCCGCAGCTGGACCGTCAGCGACCAGCTGATGAAGAAGGAGCTGATCCTGCAGGGGATGGGCTGGGGCCACATGCCGCGCTTCCTGGTCGAGGACGAACTGGCCGACGGGCGGCTCGTCGACGTCACCGGCAAGCACCTGCCGGGCGGGCGGATCGAACTGGTCGCCGCCCGCCGCCGCGACGCGCCGCACGGCCCGGTCGCCGGCCGCCTCTGGCGCTTCGTCGCCGAGCAGGCCGCGGGCGTGGCGGCCGCGATCGGAGCAGGTTCGCCGGCCGGCTGAGCCGCGTCAGCCCGCGCCGGTGAAGCGGGCGACCTCAGCGGAGTCGAAGTACTCGTCCAGCCGCGTGATCTTGTCGCCTTCCACCTGGCAGACGATGCAGGCGGCGAGCTCGACCTTCGCGCCGTCGCGGTTGCGGGTGGCGCGCAGCACGTGCTGCTGGACGAAGCCGCCGGCGAAGACTTCGAGCCGGCGCGCGTCGTAGCGACGGTCGGAAAAGAAGCCGACGAGGCCGGTCAGGGTCTGGCGGTTGTCCTCGGGGCCCTGCTCCAGGCCGTCGGTGTTGTGCCAGATCCGGGCGGTGGGCGCGTAGCAGGCGATGAGCCCGTCCACATCGCCGGTCTCGATGCAGTCGAAGAAGCGCTTGGCCAGCGCCCGCATGCCGCTCTCGTCCATCGGTCGCTCTCCTCGCCACGGTCGCCCCGTATCTTCGCGGCCTTCCCTTCCGTCGTACAATCAGGTTTGGAGGCTTGGTTCGATGGAAGACGCCATTCCCGACGACGTGCGCAGCGCGGCGCGCGCTGGCTTCGAGCGGTTCGTCGATCTGGTCACGCCGTTCCGGCCCGAGTTGCACCGCTACTGCCGCCGACTCGCGGGCGACCTCTGGGACGCCGAGGACCTCGTGCAGGAGACGCTGCTGAGGGGCTTCGCCGCGCTCGGGCAGGCGCAGAGCCCGATCGACAATCCGCGCGGCTACCTGGTCCGCACCGCCACGAACCTCTGGATCGACGCCCAGCGGCGCCGAGCGGCGGAGAGCGAGGCGCTGGCCGCGCAGACGCTGGCGGCCGCCGGTAGCGAGGCGCCGCGGGACGCGCCGGCGGTTCGGGGCGCCGCCGCGCGGCTGATCGAGCAGCTCACGCCGCAGGAGCGCGCCGCGCTGGTCTTGAAGGACGTGTTCGACTTGAGCCTCGCGGAGATCGCCGCCGTGCTCGCCACCTCGCCCAATGCGGTCAAGGCCGCCCTGCATCGGGGTCGGGGGCGGCTGAAGGACGGCGCCCCGCAACGACCGCGCGCGGCGCCGAAAGCCGTCGTCGACGCCTTCGTCGATCGCCTTGACGCCGGCGACCTGCCCGGTCTGCTCGCGCTGATGCTCGACGAGGCGGTGATCGAGATGCCGCCGATGCTGGTCGAGACGGGCCGCGAGGCGTTCGAGCGCCGAGGCAGCTGGCTCTGGCAGTCGGTCAACGTCCATCCCGACCTGCCGGCCGAGATGCGTCCGCCGAAGTGGGTCAACCGCGTCGTCGAGTTCCGCGGCGAATGGATCGTGCTCGGCCTGATGCCGCCCTCGCACGGCGGCACGCTGCAGGGCGTCAACCGCCTCGAGGCCGAGGACGGGAAGATCTCGCGCATCCGCTCCTACTGCTTCACGCCTGAAACGCTGTCGGAGGTGGCCGAGACGCTCGGCCTCACCGTCGGCTGGGTTCCCTATCGCTTCCCGCACCTGCCGCCCGCCTCTTGAGGCTCAGGCGAAGGGGCCGTAGGTCGACCTCGTCGCCAACGACAGCGGCGGCGGCATCGCGCAGATCTTCGCCGCGCGCAGCGGCTCCGCACGCTGACGCTGACCACCTGCGACACCCACGACAACTGGCCGCCGCCCGGCTTTCAGCCCCTAATTGCTGGGCGAGCGAGACTCCGCCAAGGTGGGGCCCGATGAGCCAGGTGTCGGTCAGCCGAAGCGCCAGCTTCTTCGAGGCCCAGGTCAGCCATCCTGGCGCCGTGCGCGACCACAACGAGGACGCCTTCGTGGCGCGCGGCTCGGAGGGTTTCTGGACCGTCGCCGACGGCATGGGGGGCCTCGCCGACGGCCAGTTCGCGGCGCGCACCGTGGTCGAAGCGCTGGCCGAGGCCCCCTTGAGCGGCGACGTCGAGCGCGACGCTGCGACGGTGGCCGAGGTGATCCGCCACGCCGGCTACCTGATCTTCAAGGAGTCGACCGAGCGGCAGAACCACATCGGCTCGACCGCGGTCGCGCTGCTGATCTCCGGCGGGCGGTTCGCGACGGTGTGGGCGGGCGACAGCCGGCTCTACCTCTGGCGCGACGGCCAGCTCACCCAGGTCACCCGCGACCACACCCAGGTGCAGCAGCTGGTCGACGCCGGCTACATGTCGCCGAAAGAGGCCGCCGAGCATCCGATGAGCCACGTGCTGGCGCGGGCCGTCGGCGTGCAGGCGGAGATCGAGACCGACATGCTGGTCGGCGAGGCCCGCGAAGGCGATCTCTACCTGCTTTGCAGCGACGGCCTGTCCCGCGTTGTCGAGGACGCCGAGATCGCCGAAGAGCTCAAGGGCGCCAACCCGGCCGAGATCGCCGAGCGGCTGCTTGCGCTAGCGCTGAAGCGCGAAGCGCCTGACAACGTTACGATTCTCGTCGTCGGCTGCGGCAACCCCGCGCTGAGCGGTCTGGGTCAGCGGAAACCGCCGCTGCTGGGCGGCGCCGGGGCCGGGCCGCCGCCCGAGCCAGACGCGCCGGCCACGCCTTCCACGCCCGTCCGCGAAGCGCGGGCCGCGGAGCGGCCGTCTGCCGGCTCGACGGTGCTGGTCGTCGGCCTGGTCGCCTTCCTGGTCGTCGCGCTCGGGGTCGGCGCCTGGCTGGTCGGCCCGAGGCTGCACGCGGCCCAGGCGAAGCAGACGCTGTTGATCTCGCCGGCCGTCGCCCGGGTCGACCGGCGGCCGTTCGAGGCGGCCCTGGGCGGCGTCGACTGCAGCTGGCTCGAGATCGAGAAGGTCGACGGCGTCCCGAGCGCGGTCGAGCTCGCGATCAGCGGCGTCGCCGCCTCGCCACCGGCCGTGCAAGGCGCGCTGCAGGCTGCGGCCGCAGGCGCGAAGGTCAGCGTGGCGGACATCGACCTCTCTTCGGTGGCGCCGACCCCGGCGACGATGTGCCCGGCGCTCGACGCGCTCCGCCCGTTCCGCGCCCCGACCTCGATCACCGGCCAGAACCTCACCGCCGCGCAGGAGAGCTTCGCGGTGATGAAGCAGGCCGACAACAAGCTGGCCGGACGCGCGGTCGTCGATGCGAGCCTGCCGGCCGCGGGCGACTTCGCCCTGGTCGAGCTCGGCGCCGACGGCTCGATGAGCGCATTCGCCGCCGACCGCGCGTCCTTCGCCGCCCTCGCGAGCGCCGGCGGACAGGTCTCGAAGCTGCCGGACACCGGCGGCTACCGACTGCAGGTCGACTACGCCAAGCCGGGCTGGTCGAGCCTGATGCTTGTGACCGGCCAGGGCCCGTTCCCGAAGGCGCTCTTCACCCAGCCCGCCGGAACCCGCGACAGCGCCTGGGCGAACCAGTTCGCCGCCGCCGCCCGTGCTGGCGGTTGGAAGGTCGAGATGAGCTGGTACGAGATCGTCCAGGGCGGATCGCTGAGCGTGATCCCGCAGACCGAATTCCCCAACGCGACCAATCTGATCATCCCGATGCCGAAGCCGGTCGCCAAACCGCCGACCAACGCGGCGACGAACAAGGTGGTGTTCGACTCCGAGGCGACGTCGAACGGCGCCGCCAACGCCGCCGCGCCTTCGGCCAAGGCGTCCAAAGGCGCGGCCGCCACCTCGGGAACCAACGCCGCGTCGGCGCCGGCCAAGGGCGGCGGCAAGGCGCCCCCCGGAACGAACGCGGATTCGAACGAGGCGACCGCGCCGTAAGCGACGGCCCAGCCGTCAACCGCCTTGCGACACGCGCAAGACGTCGATGCGGTTCCGTTCGGCGACGAACGCCGCCATGTCGGCGCCGGCGAGCGCCTGTCCCGTGCCGACCGCGATCGACATCGGATCGACCGGCACGCCGCCGATGTGCACCTCGTAGTGCAGGTGCGGGCCTGTGACCGTGGAACGGCCGACGCTGTCGACGCCTGTGGCGCCGACGAGGCCGATCTCCTGGCTCTGGCTCACGTGCGCGCCGGCGACAACGGCGGGCGAAATGGCGCTCTGGTGCAGGTAGAGCGTCTCCCAGCCGTTGGGATGCAGGATCTTGGTGAAGTTGCCGTTCGGTCCCTTCATGCCGGCGAATTCGACGATGCCGTCGCCGGCGGCGTAGATCGGCGTGCCGACGGGCGCGGCGAAGTCGACGCCGTTGTGCATCTTCATGAAGCCCAGCACGGGGTGCAGCCGCAGGCCGAACGGCGAGGAGATGCGCGCGCCGTCGACCGGCGTGCGCATCAGCGCCCGGATCACGCTGCGGCCGTTGCCGTCGAACCAGCCGCCGCTCTTGCCGGCAGGCGTGAACCAGTAGAGCGCCTTCGACTTCGCCGCCGTCTCGAGCGAGACGTAGAGCAGCTTGCCCGGCCCGACCGTCGCACCGCTCGGATCGACCTGCTGCTGGAACACGGCCTCGAACACGTCGCCCGGCTTGATCTCGCGCTGAAAGTCGAAGTCGTAGGCGAACGCTTGGGCGAACCCGGGAATCAGGTCGTCGTTCACACCGGCCGCGACAGCCGACGAGTAGAAGCTGTTCACGTCCATCTGACCGCGGACGACCTTGATCTGGAGGGCGAGGTTCGCGCTGGCGGCGCTCGCCGCGAATCGGCCGTCGGCTCCGCGGACCACGATGACCCCGCTGCCGTCGTCGCGTCGGACCTCGAGCCGCGCGAGGACGACCCCCGCCGCGGAGGGCAGCAGTGTCAGCACGACGTGGAGCTGGCCCTTGGCCGCGCCGAGCTGGGCGAGCGCAGCCTGCGTCGCGGCCTGCGCGTCGATCGGGGCGACGCCAGCGCTCGTCACGGCGGCCAGCAGCTCGGGAGGGCCGCTCAGCGTCAGCGCCCGTCGCTGCGACCCCGGCGGCGCCGGCGGCGAGGGCGGGGCGGCGATGGTCACGATCCGGACCGAGTGAGGCGGATGATACATCCGCCAGAACAGGAATCCGCCGCCGGCCAGCATGACCAGCGCCGCCGCGACGCCCCAGAGCCAAGCGCCGCCGCCGCGGCGTGGCCCGCGGGGTTCGCCCGTCGTGGACCGCCTCGCCCAGGACTTCGGATCGAACGTCGCCTCCGACGCCGATGATTCGGCGGCGGGCTTGGACTTGCCCCAGCTGTGCGGGTCGAACGACGGCTCTTCAGGTCCAGACGAACTCATCCGGCCTCCGCGCGACGGCTCGGGGCGGTCATTTCTGTGCGCAGCATGGCTTCAGACCGTCCTGAAGTCGTGCTTAGAGTACCGCTGTTTGTCGATTGGGACATTTCATGCAGGGTGAGAACCGTGTGGCGTGGCGCGAGGGGATGTTCCTGCGCCCGCAACACTTTCAGCAGCAGGACCGGTTCAATGATTCGCTGATTCGGGCGCGCACCGAGGCGTTGCGTCCGTATCCGTGGGGCCTGACGGGGCTGAAGATCAACGCCTCGCTCGCCGCGCTCGGCAAGTTCGCGGTCGAGCAGTGCTCGGGCATCTTCCCGGACGGCCAGCCGTTCTCGATGCCCGACGACTATCCGCCGCCTGAACCGCTCGACATGCCGGCCGATACGCGCGACGCGATCGTCTACCTCACCCTCCCCGCCCGCCAGCCCGGCGCGGTCGAGTTCCAGGCCAGCGACGAGGCGGGCGACGCCGCACGGTTCCTGGTCGACGAGGAGGACGCGCCCGACACCTTCTCGGACGAGCGGACGCGCGAGACAATCGAGACCGCGCGGCCGAATCTGCGATTCGGCGTCACGCGCGACCAGACCTACGGCCGCATCTGCCTGGGCCTGGCCCGGGTGCGCGAGGTGCAGAACGGGCAGATCGTGTTCGACGAGCGCTACATCCCGCCAACGCTCGACGTCCGCGCCATCCCGCGCCTTTCCGGCTTCCTGACCGACATCATCGGCCGGGTGGATCAGCGCGTCGAAGAGCTGGCGCTGCGCTCGGTCGAGTCGACCGAGGGCGGGGCCGAGACCTTCGCCAGTTTCCTGCTGCTGCAGGCGCTGAACCGCTGGAACCCGCACCTGTCGCACCTCGAGAGCCTGCCGATGGTTCACCCCGAGCGGCTTTACGAAGCGTTCGTCGGCATGGCAGGCGAGCTCTCGACGCTGGTCCGCGCCGACCGCAAGGCGCCAGAGTGTCCAGCCTATGACCACGAGGCGCTGCAGCCGACGTTCGAGCCGGTGTTCGAAGCCTTGCAGGCCGCGCTCTCGGCCGTGTTCGACCGCTCCTCGGTGCAACTGCCGCTCGAGCAGGCCGGCCCCGGGGCCTACCTCTCGCGCATCACCGATCGCACGCTCTACCAGCACGGCTACTTCTACCTGGCGGTCAAGGCCGGCGTGTCGCTCGACGACATCCGCGGCCGGTTCCCCTCGATGGCCAAGGTCGGAGCGTTGGAGCGGATGCGCCAGATCGTCGACTCGGCGCTGCCCGGCGTGCCGCTGCGCCACGCGCCGACGCCGCCGCCGCAGATCCGCATCATACCGGGCTACGTCTATTTCGAGCTCGACCGCGGGGCCGCCGACTGGCGCGACTTCGCGCAGGCGACGGCTCTGGGGCTCCATGTCGCCGGCGACTGGCCCGACCTCAGGCTCGAGCTCTGGTGTGTGAAAAGGTCGACGCGATGAGCAGCGACGACAACAGCCACAACTCCAACCGAACCGTCTTTCGCCCCTCGCCGCTTTCGGGCCTGCGCGGACGCCCGAACGAGCCGGGCGCAACCCAATACCCGCCGGGGGGACATCCGCCGCAGGGCCAGCCCGGGTTCCCGCCGCAACCGCCGCAGCAGCAGCCGTTTCCACCGCCGCCGCCCGCCGCGCAGCCTTTCCCGCCCCCGCCGCCGGCCGGCCAGCCGTTCACCCCCCCGCCGCAAGCCGCGCCTCAGCCATTCCCGCCGGCTCAGCCGTTCGCGCAACAGCCCGACTACGCCCCGCCCCCGACCCCCGGCCTGGCCCCCGTCGCCCAGACCGCCCAGCCGCTCAACGACGACGACATCCCGCGCCCTTCGACGCCGCCCAAAGTCCGCAACGTGATGATGGACCAGGGCGCCGCCGTCTTGGCGCTGGCGGCCAGCCTGAAGTCTGGCCGCGTGCAGGTTCCCCTGCCCCACTTTCACGGCCAGGCGACGAACGCGATCGCCCAGTTCGAGCGGGCAATCGCGTCGGCAGGCTACGCCGAGGAACAGCGGATGCGCGCCAAGTACGCCCTCTGCGCGACAATCGACGACATCGCCCAGAATCTTCCCGGCCAGGCCGCCGACGGCGCCGAATGGGCGCGCCGCAGCATGACGGTGCACTTCTTCTCCGAGAACATCGGCGGCGACCGCTTCTGGCAGCTCGTCGACGACATGCTGAGCCGGCCGGCCCAGAACGGCGACCTGATCGAGCTCTACCACGCATGCCTCGCGGCCGGCTTCGAGGGCCGGTTCCGGGTGATGCCCGACGGCCACCGGCGGCTCGACGACATCATGAGCCGGCTCTACGCGGCGCTGGAACACGTGCGCAGCCTTTCGCAGGTCGAGCTCTCGCCGCACTGGCGCGGCCAGCCGACGCCCCGCGGCCGGCTCGGCTTCTGGGCGCCGATCATCCTGGCCGCGGGCGCCGCCCTGGCGCTGCTGTTTCTGATCTACCTGATCCTGCGCCTCATCCTGATGCAGACCGGCGATCCGGCCTCGAACGCGCTGCGGGCGATCAATCCGGGCGAGCCGCTGCGGCTGTCCCGGGCGGCCGCGCCGCCCGTCGCCGCGCCGTCGACCCAGCTGCAGACGCTGCAGACCTTCCTCGCGCCCGAGATCGCGCAACACCTCGTTGTCGTCCTCGAGGACGCAACGACGGTGCGGGTGCGCACCACGGTTGGCGAGCTCTTCAAGTCGGGCTCCGACCAGCTCAACCCCGGTCACGAGCCCCTGTTCGTGCGGATCGGCAAGGCGATCGAGACCCAGCCGGGCCCGGTGCAGATCGAAGGCGACGCCGACTCGGACAAGGTCGCGACGCTGACCTTCCCCGACAACATCGCGCTCTCGAAGGCCCGGGCCGACACGGTGGCGGCGATCATCAAGGCCCAGCTCTCCGATTCGTCGCGGGTGACCACCGAGGGGCTCGGCGACAGCCAGCCGATCGCATCGAACGACACGCCGGCGGGCAAGGCGCAGAACCGGCGCGTCGAGATCGTCGTGCAGCGGCATCAGTAGGCGGGGGGCCGTGAGGCGGATCTTCAACTTCTGGACGGTGACGCTGCTGGCCGCCGTGCTGGTGGCGCTGCTGCTGGCGCTCGGCCTGCCGCTCTTCATCCTGCCGCTGCGGCCCTGGTGGGTGCGGCTGCTGATGGTGCTGGGCGTGGCGCTGATCTGGGGAATCTTCGCCCTGATCCACGTCCTGACGGCCAAGCGCCACTCGGACGCCATCGCCGACGAGATCGCCCAGGCGCCGCCGAGCCCCGGCGACGAGGAGGCGCGAGCGCTCGGCCAGCGCATGGCCGAGGCGCTCACGGCGCTGAAGAAGGCCAGCGGCGACAAGCGCGACTACCTCTACAGCCGCCCCTGGTACGTGATCATCGGCCCGCCGGGCGCGGGCAAGACCACCGCGCTGCTGAACTCGGGGCTTCGGTTTCCGTTCGCAGACAGCGCGCTGAAAGGGGTCGGCGGCACACGCAACCTCGACTTCTGGTTCGCCGACGAGGCCGCGCTCGTGGACACCGCAGGCCGCTACACGACCCAGGACTCCGACGCGGCGACCGACGCCAAGGCCTGGGAGAGCTTCCTCGGCCTGCTGCGCAAGCACCGACCGCTGCAGCCGATCAACGGCGTGCTTGTGGCGATCGGAATCGACGAGCTGCTCCGCTGCGATCTGCAGCGTCTGGACGCCCACGCCTCCGCGGTGCGACGGCGTCTGGCTGAGCTGCGCAGGACGCTGGAGCTCGCCGCGCCGGTCTACGTGCTCTTCACCAAGGCCGACCTGATGGCCGGGTTCGTCGAGTTCTACGACGACCTCGATGTGGAGGGCCGCCGCGCGGTGCTGGGCGCGACGCTGCCCTGGGGGCGGCCGGTGGCGGCCGAGGCGCTCGCCGGGGAGTTCGACCAGCTCGTCCAGGCCGTCGCCGATCGCGCCTCAAAGCGGCTGCAGGAAGAGCACGACGTGCGTCGGCGCGGCCTCATCATGGGCTTCACGCCGCAGATCGAGGGCCTCCGCTCGCGGGCGCTGCGGTTCCTTGAAGGGGCGTTCCTGGCCGATCGCGGCCCCACCGAGCCGCTGCGCGGCTTCTACTTCACCAGCGGCGTCCAGGAAGGCGCGCCGCTCGACCGGCTGCTCAGCGACGTGGCGCAGGTGTTCGAGGCGCCCCGGACCGGCCGCGAAGCGCAGGGCCGCGCCTACTTCCTGAACCGCCTGCTCGGCGACGTGGTGTTCCCGGAGGCCGGCCTGGCCCAAGCCGAAGCCGGGGCGAAGGCCCGTCGCGCCGCGCAATTGACCGGTGCGGTGATCGGCATCGCCGCCGTCGCCGTGCTCGTCGTCGGACTGTGGACCGTCAGCTTTCTCGGCAACCGCAACTTCCAGCAAGGCGTTCTGACCGGGACACAGACCGCCCAGCAGGCCCTGCACGACAGCGGCGCCGACCTCATCGAGGTGCGCGACAGCGACACCGACCTCGACCAGACGCTGCCGTTCTTGAACGCGCTCCGCACACTGCCGCAGGGCTACGACTGGCAGCTCAAGCACGGCGCGCCGTTCTTCCAGACGTTCGGCCTGTACCAGCACGACCTCGCCCGCCAGGAGAAGCAGACCTACCTGCAGTCGGTGCAGCGCGTGCTGATGCCCCGCCTGCTGCTGCGGCTCGAGGCGTACCTGCGCCAGAACGTGAACCAGCCGTTCCAGGAGTATGAGCCCCTGCGGGTCTACCTGATGCTGGGCGGCCAGGGCCCGATGGACGCCAAGGCCGTGAAGACCTGGATCGAGAACGACTGGGCCGCAAACGTCTACCCAGGCGACGACCGCAGCGAGACGCGCAAGGAGCTCGGCGACCATCTCGACGCGATGCTC
The DNA here is from genome assembly GCA_035541575.1 of Caulobacteraceae bacterium. Lineage (GTDB taxonomy): Bacteria > Pseudomonadota > Alphaproteobacteria > Caulobacterales > Caulobacteraceae > Acaudatibacter. The sequence goes on from DATKMZ010000047.1 coordinate 17,315, forward strand.
TCCGACCCCGACCTCGGATCGGTCTGGTCGAGCCACGCTGCGCCTCTCGACGGCAACCTGATCGCTCAGGCCAGGGCCGCCGTGCAGACCCTGTCGCTCGCCGACCGGGCGTACGCGATCCTGAAGGAGAAGGGCGCCACCGCTGGCGCGCCCTGGCAGGCCTCGACCGTGCTGGCCAGCGGCGACGCCCTCGCCTTCGCCAACGGGCCGGCCGTGCTGCAGTTGCAGGTGCCCTACTTCTTCACCCGCGACGGCTACGAGAAGACCTATCTGATCGGTCTGGGGACGGTGGCGGAGGACCTCAAGAGCCAGCTCTGGGTGCTCGGGCCGGACGCCGACACGACGGCCATCCGGAGTCAGGTCGAGGGCGTGCGGCCCGGCGTCGCGGCCTCCTACGCCCGCGACTACATCGCCGCCTGGACGAACGTCGCCAAGGCGCTGCAGCCAGCGGACTACTTCCACAATCCGGCGGCTCTGGGCGCCTTCACCCGCACGCCCTCGCCGCTGAAGCTGGTGCTGCTCGAACTGGCCAAGAACGTCACCTTCACCGGCGGCGCTTCGGGAGCGGCGGGGACGCTGGTCAAGCAGCAGCTGATGCAGAACACGATCGTCTCGCAGGTCGCCTCGGCGGCCGGCAGCAGCCCGCAGGGACCGCAGCAGGTCGACGCCGCCCAGCAGATCCACCTCAATTTCCAGCCGCTGCTGGCCTACATCGGCGACGGCAAGACGCCCGCGCCGATCGACGACTTCATCAACGCGATCAAGAGCGCCGCTTCGGCCAACACCGCGGCGGTCACCGCCAGCGCGATGGGCGGCCTCGGCGGCGGCGCCAGCGCCAACCAGAGCCAGCTGGCGACGGCGCTGGGCGCGGTCGGCACGGCCGGCGCTGGCGCGCCGCCGGAGTTGCAGAGCTTCGTCTCGCAGGCGACCAAAGGCGGGACGCAGGCCGCCACCAGCACGGCCCAGACCGCGGTCGCCACATCCTACACCCAGAGCCTCGCCACGCCGTGTCAGACCTTGGTCTCCAACCACTATCCGTTCATCGCCGCCGCGCCGGCGGACGCGCCGGTGGCGGACCTGATCCGCGTGTTCGGCATGAACGGGCAGATGGACAGCTTCGCCCGCGACCAGCTGACGGCGCTGCTGGACGCCAGCGGACCCGTCTGGCGCTGGCGCACCGACAATCCCGTCGCGGCCAGCCTCGATCCGGTCAGCGCCGAGCAGTTCCATCGCGCCTCCGAGATCCGCGACCTGCTGACGTCGGGCGAGCCGATGCAGATCGAGCCGGCCGGATTGGGCGCCTCGGTGGCGTCCGCCGACTTCAGCGCCGGCGGGGTGGTCTACAAGTTCGATCCGACCACGACCGGCGCACGCCAGCTGATCTGGTCGGTGAACGGACTGCCGGAGGCGCACGTCACGCTCTACGGGAAGACCGGCCCGCTGCAGCAGGTCAGCTTCACGGGGCCGTTCGCGCTCTTCCGGTTGATGGACGCGGCCAAGAAGCAGAACACCGGTCCGACCAGCTTCCAGGCCACGTTCGGCCAGGGCGCGGCCACGGCGTCGTTCAGGATCACGCTGCCGACCGACCAGAATCCCTTCAGCCGCGGCGGCCCCTGGTCGTTCCGCTGCCCCTCGGCGCTGTGACCGACGCGCGCCCGATCCTGTTCGGCAAGCTGCCGACCCATGGCGACTTCATCGCCCGTGGCCTCGATCTGGCCGCGGTCGGCGCCTGGGACGCCTGGGTCAGCGATGGGCTCGAGGCCGCGCGCGTCGCGCTCGGCGAGCGCTTCGACGCCGAGCATGAGCGCACGCCGCCCTGGCGCTTCGTCGACGGACCTGGCCCCCTCGGCGCGGCGTGGCGCGCCGGGGCCATGGCGCCGTCGATTGACGCGGCCGGCCGACGGTTCATGATCGTGCTCGCCGCCGACGGACTGTCGGCGGACGAAGCGAGCGCAGGCGAGGTGCTCGCTGAAGCGATGGAGGGGCTGATCTACGACGCTTTCGAGCAGGGCTGGGACGCCGACCGTGTGATCCAGGCGACGGGCGCGCCGATCGCCGGCGTGGCCGCGAGCGCCGCGCCGCCGCCCCGCCGTCGATGGTGGACTCTCGGGGGGCCCGACCATGGCCCCGCCGCGGTCGAGGGCGGGCCGGAGCGCGTATTCGAGCAGATCTTCGCCGCCAGCCAGGGGGCCGCATGAGCGATCGCCCGCTCCGCCTTCGCGCCGCCAGCCGCTCCGATGTCGGCCGGGTGCGGTCGGCCAACGAGGATTCCTACATCGAGCGGCCCGACATGGGTCTGTGGGTGGTGGCGGACGGCATGGGCGGCCACGCCAACGGCCGCTGGGCCTCCGGAACGATCATCGACGCCATCGCGCCGCTCACGTCGTCGGGCGATTTCGACATCGACATCCAGCGGGTCGCCGACGCCATTCACGCTGCGAACCGCAAGATCCACGACCGCACGATTGCCGACGGGGCCTCGATGGGCTCGACCGTCGCTGCACTGCTGGTGCAGGACGGCTTCTTCTCCGTGCTCTGGGTCGGCGATAGCCGCGTCTATCTCCTTCGCAACGGCGTCTTGCACCAGCTGAGCAAAGACCACACGCAGGTGCAGGAAATGGTCGAGGCGGGGCTGCTGACGCCCGAGGAAGCGCGCACACACCCGATGAGCCACGTGCTGGCGCGCGCCGTGGGCGTCGAGCCGAGCCTCGAGATCGACGTGATCGTCGACGAGGCGGAAGTAGGCGACAGTTTCCTGCTCTGCAGCGACGGGCTGACCGCGCGCGTGTCCAACGAGGAAATCGCCGCGGCGATGGCCACCGGCTCGCAGCCGCAGATCACCGCCTCGTCGCTCGTGGAACTTTGCCTCGAGCGCGGGGCGCCCGATAATGTGACCGCCGTGGCGGTGGCCTGCGAGGAGATCACGCGTCTCTCGCTGGCCTCCGCGGCGGGTTGAGGTGCAGGACGATGGCCGCCGAGCCTGAGAAGCCGAACGACGACGCCGAGACGGTCTTCATGCCGTCCCGCCCGCCGACCACGGGCCCGACGCCCGCCCGCCCGCGCACTCTCGCCGAGCCGCCCGCCGGGCGCGTCTCGATCGGCGACATCCTGAACGGCATCTACGAGGTCAAGCGTCTCATCGGCCGCGGCGGCATGGGCGAGGTCTACGAAGGGATCAACATCAACAGCGACGAACGCGTCGCGATCAAGGTGATGCTCCCTTCGCTGGCCGCCGACGCGAAGGTGCAGGCGATGTTCCGCAAGGAGGCGCGCACGCTGACGCGTCTCGCCCACCCGGCGGTCGTGCAATATCGGGTGCTGGCGCACGAGCCGCAGCTGAACGTGCTCTACATCGTCACCGAATTCGTCGATGGCGTCGAGCTGAGCGACGTGCTGGGCCAGATCCATCCGACCTCGGCCGAGCTGAAATCGTTGATGCGGCGCCTGGCCGACGGCCTGCGGGCTGCGCACGACCTGGGCGCCGTCCACCGCGACATGTCGCCCGACAACATCCTTCTGCCGGAGCGGCGGTTGGATCGTGCTCGGATCATCGACTTCGGCATCGCCAAGGACCTCGATCCGACCAAGGCGACCATCGTCGGCGAAGGTTTTGCCGGCAAGCTGGCCTACGTGGCCCCCGAGCAGTTCGGCGACTACGGACGAGAGATCGGTCCGTGGACCGATATCTACAGCCTCGGGCTGGTGATCCTGGCGGTGGCCACCGGCCGCGACGTCGACATGGGCACGACGCTGGTCGAGGCGGTCGACAAGCGTCGCGCCGGCATCGACCTGACGCCGATCCCCGAGGATCTGCGTCCTGTGCTCGATCGGATGCTTCAAGCGGATCCCGCCAAGCGCGCCCGCTCCATGGACGAAGTGCTGGCGATGCTCGGCGAGCCGGGCCACACCTTCCCGCCGACCGACATGCCGCCCCACCCGGTGACTTTCGCGCCGACAGCCGCGCCCGCGGCGGCGCCTCTGGCCACCTCTCCCCCGACGACTTCGCCCCCGACGAGTTCGCCGCCAGTGACGTCGGCCCCGGTGTCCGCCGCGCCCGCGACATCGGCGCCGGTCACGTCCCCTCCGGCGACGTCGGCGCCCGTCACATCGGCCCCGGTCACGATCGCCCCCGCTGCGTCGGCCCCGAGCGCGGCCGCCCAGCCTGCCGCCGCGGCTCCGCCACGCACGCCTGCGGCGCGGCCGGCCGCGCCGGCTCAGGCCAGGAGCCTTCCGATCGGCGCGATCGTCATCGGCGCCATCGCGGTGCTGGTGGTGATCGGTACGGGCGTCGCCTATGTCATGATGCCCAAGACCGGGCTCACGGCCAGGGCGCCCGCCGCCGCGCCGGCGCACGCCGGACAGGGCGCGACGACCGGCGTCCAGGCCCCAGCGGCCCAGACGCTCAGCGCCGGTGACGCGATCAACGGGGCGCTTCCCGGCATGTCTTGCAGCTGGCTCGACGTCGTCGGTCAGGTGCAAAACGGCGCGCCGGTGAAACTCGCCGGAGCCGCGGGCTCGCCGGCCACGGTGCAGGACGCCGTGATCGCGGCCGCCAAGAGCGCGGGCGTCGACCTGCCGGTGACGGCGGTCGACCTGACCGGCGTCGCCCAGGCGGACCAGGGGGCCTGCTCGGCCCTCGACGCGTTCCGTTCGTTCAAGTCGGCCGGCGCGCCGGGCCTGATCTCGCCGGCGGCGAGCTATACGATCGCCCGCGGGCCGGACGGCAAGCTTGCCGGCCAGCCGACGATTACGCTGGCCCCGCGCAATCCGTCGCAGGACTTCGCGCTTCTTCACATCGACCCGTTGGGGCGCATCGCGGTGATTTACGGCAGCCGCCAGGCGTTCAGTTCGGGCAAGGACACGGACGCCGTGATCACCAGCCAGGGCGGAGACGCCTACAGCATCCAGGATGGGGCGCTGAACGCAAACGGCTGGAATGGCCTGCTGATGATCATCGGCGCGGGCCCGTTCGACGCGAGCATGCTGACGAAAGCGCCCGCGGCCCGCGACGTCGGGTGGATCGACCAGGTGCGCCAGGCCGCCGCCGCAGGCGGCTGGAAGTCCAGCATGGTCTGGTATCAGGTGCGGAACAACGCCGCCCCCGCGCCGGTGCGGACGCGGCCCCGGCCGACGCAGGGCTACTACGCCCACCCCGGCGTCAGCGAGAACAGCGGCAATGGCAGCGAGCCGATCCAGACCGCACCGCCGTCGCCGTATCCGCCGCTGCACCGCAACTCGATCTGGCAGCGCATGTTCGGCGGGAACGGCAACCCGCAGCGCTAGCGCGGTCGCGGGCGCCGGCCGCCCGTCAGCCGATCAGGACCAGTGGGTCGCCGAGCACGATCGTGCCGCCGTGCGCTGTCAGATCGCCGAGCCGCGCGGCCGGCTGGCCGCAGACGAGCACGGTGAACGAGCCAAGCACGATGATGTCGGGCGGACCGACGCAGACGGCCATGTCCCCGATGCGCGCCTGCGGCAGGCCGCCTGTGAGAACGGTGACCGCGCAGGGCGGCAGGATCGGTCCGCCGACATGCGGCACCACACCTGTCACCATCGGACAGACGTGCATGTCGGTCATGCGGGCGGCAGGCATCCCCATGATCAGGCCTTCCGTTTCATCTCGGCGGCGACACGCTCGTAGGCCGCACGGAACTCCTTGGCGAACACGTCCATGAACGCCTCGTCAGAGCCTTTCGCCACGCCTTCGAATTCGCGCTCGTAGGTCTCCCAGAGGGTCGCTTCGCGGGCGTTGGGCAGGATCTTGGCGAGCACGCCGTGTGTCTCGGCGCGCTCTCGTATCGCCTGCGGCGAGAAGCGGGCGAGCGTCGCCTGCAGCGCGCCTTGCATCGCCTGGAGCGTCGCCATCTGGTGCGCCTGCAGGTCGCGGAAGGCGTCCTCGATGGCGCGGTCGGACGACATGAACCCCCGCTCCGGCGGGTTGAGCAGCTGCGCCACCGCCTTCTCGGGCGACCTGGCGAACTTCAGCGGATTGTTGCCCTCGAACTCAAGCGATGTGCCCTGAGCGCCGAGCTGCGCCTTGGCTCGGGCGCGCGCTTCCAGCATCACCACCAGACCGGCGACCATCCGGCGCATGGCCGAACCGGCGGTGGTCAGCGCCTGCGCGCCGCTGACCTTGAGGTCGCTGGGCTGCAGGCCGGCGCCGACCATGAAGGCGGCCACCTCGGCGTCCACGCCGGCCACCGAGGCCGGAGCCGGGGCTGCGGCCGCGGCCGGCTGAGCGCCCGCTTGCGGTCCCCAGCCGGTGACGGCGCGTTGCGGCTGCGCGACCGGCGCCGGCGACGGCGCTTCCTGCGGCCCCCACCCAGCGGCGGGCGGAGACGAGACCGGCGGGGTGCTGGGCGTCCGGCCCCAACCCGCCGGCGTCGGCTGCGGCGCCGCCGGCGATGGCTGCGGCGTTGGTTCAAGCCCGAACGGGTCCTGCCGCAGCCGCGGGGCCGACGGCGCGAGGCCGAGCGGATCGCGGCCCTCCTGCGCCGGCGCGCCGAAGCCGCCGCGCGCCCAGTCCACGACGTTGCTCGCGGCGAGCTGGCCCCAGACATCGGCCGCGCTGCTCGCGCCGGTCGACTCGCTGACGGGGCTCGACCAGGCCGACGCGGGCGTCACCGGGGGCGCGGGCGTCGACCAGGCCGACGCGGGCGCCGGCTCGTTGACCGGCGGGGGCGTCCAGTTCTGCGACATCGCGCCCTGACCCGAGATCGCCGGCGCGGGCGGGGGGCGGTCCCAGCTGGCGGGATCGATGCTGGCGGCCGCCGCCTGCGGCTGCCAGCCGCTCCACTCAGGCTCGGCCGGCGCGGATTGCGCCGCCGCGGCTCCGGCGCCGTCGATCTGAGCGCTGATCGAGTAGTGGCCGATCACGATCACGTCGCCGCTGGCGATCGGGTGCGGCCCACTCATCCGGGCCTGGTCGCCGTTGACGAAGGTGCCGTTGGTGCTCTTGTCGTTCAGCACGTAGGCGCCGTCGCGATAGTCGATCTCGCAATGGACCGACGAGATGTAGTGCTGCGGGTCGGGCAGGCTCCAGTCGGCGGTCGGCGAGCGGCCGATGACCGCGCCGTGGCGGTCGAGCCGCAGCCGCGTGGGCAGCCCGTTCTCGAGCCGCTCGACGTTGGTGATGGTCAGTACAAGGGTCATGCGGGTCGGCCGTTGAGACCCCACTGCGCGATCTCGTCGCCGGCGTCGAGCGCGCGATTGATCGCAGCCACCCGGTCGGGCCGCCGGCTGGCCGCAACCAGGATCGCGCCGGCGCCGATGCGGCCGGCGACATCGGGCGGCGCGGGCACGGGCTGGACGTTCTCGGGCGCCATCGAGCCGCCGGAGAGGAACACCGCCATCGCAGCGAGCCGCTCAGGCGAGGTCATCTCGGCGTTCTGCGCCGCGTCGAACGCCGCGCGGCGACGCCCCTCGCTGGGGTCTTGCACCCAGAGCAGAGCGGCCCGCAACGCGTCGGTGTCGGGCCGCGGCCGCTCCATCCCCTCGACAAGGTCCCGCACCGCGCGGGCCGCCCAGGCGACCGTCTCCTGCCGCGGCAGGGCCATGCCGAGGAAGAACACGGCGGCCTCCAGCCGCGAGGCGCTCCGCAGGTTGCGGAAATAGGCTTCCGGCGGCGTCTTGGCCGTCTCCTCGGAGTCCGTCGGCCAATCGAGCAGTTCGGTCACCTGGCCCGCCTCGGTCCACTTCACACGGGTCCATCCAGCCATGGCCGCCTCAATTTATCATTATGATGCCGCCCTGAATCTGGGTCATGGCGCTGCCGCTTACCTGAGTCATCGTGCCCTGCGCCTGCAGTTGCACCTGGGCCTGGATGTTGATCATCATTCCCTTGATGGTCACGCCCGTCTGATCGATCGTGATCGAGCTCTGCCCCACCGTCAGGGTGATGCTCTGCATCGCCTCGTTGCTGATCTGCCCTAGGTCGGCCTTCAGCGAGTAGTTGCCCATCTTCAGTTCATGCGAAGAGTTACCCATGTTCAGGGTGGTGTTCTGGTTGCCCTGATCGATCGTCAGCACGTCGTTCTGCTTGATCTTCGTCTCGCGCTTGCCGGTCTCGACCTCGCGGCTCTCGTCGCCTTGCTTGACGATCATCGACAAGTTACCCTGCTTGACCGTCGTAGACTTGTCATTGCCGACGGTGAGGACGTCGTCGTGTTTGACCAGCGTGGTGCGGTCCTTCTGGGCCTGGACGTTCAGCACCTCCGAACCCTTTTTGTCCTCCATCGAGACTTCGTTGTAGTCGTCGTGGCCGCCGTCGATCGTGTGGCTGCGCCAGACCGAGCGCGTCTTGTCGTCGGGCAGCGCGTAAGGCTGCCGCTTGTCGCCGTTGAACACGCTGCCGATGATCAGCGGACGGTCGGGATTGCCGTTGAGGAAGTTGACCACGACCTCCTGGCCGATACGCGGCAGCGCCACGTGGCCGAAGCCGTTGTCGGCCGACGCGCTCGCGACCCGGACCCAGCAGGTCGTGTCGCTGTCCTCCGACGCACGGTCCCAGTGGAACTTCACTTTCACGCGGCCATACTCGTCGGTGTAGATCGTCTCGCCTGCGTCGCCGCCGACGACGATCGCGGTCTCCGGCCCCTGCGCGACGGGGCGTGGCGTGGTCTGGGGCGCCCGCCACGGCTGATCGGCCGGCGTCGCGAAGATCTGGACGACCACCGGTTCCTCCCCCGCGGCGCCGGTGTCGCCCTGTCCCGACGTGTATTGTTCGGACCTCACGCGGTAGTTCAGGCCGACGATCAGATAAGTCTCGTCGAGCCGGCCCACAGGGTGGCCCTCGATCTGGAGCTTGTCGCCGCACGCCAGACCGACAGCATCGCCCTCGCCGCGGTAGCTGCGCCTGTGGCGCATCAGCGCCTGCATGGTTGTCTCAGTCAGGGTGTTGCCGCGGTCGTTGTCGAGGAACAGCGAGGGAAAGTCGTAGACTTCAGCCTTGTGGGCCGGCATCGCAGAGCCCTCGGGCGCTTCCTGTGAGCGAAGCCGGAGGAAAGCACGGTCTTCTGCGCCGCCCGCCTGGCCGGCCGGCGTGCTCGGCTCGTTGACGCCCTCCAGCCTTTCGCGCGGTCGCTTGAAGTCGAAATTACGGAACGTCGCTTTGCCTTCGACGCCCGTCTCCAGACTCTCAGTCCACCGCCAGACCCGGTCTGGAAGCACACCCTGCGCATGCGAAATGTACGGCAGCGACGAGTAGACGCCGACATCGTGCGCGGTGCGGTCGTCGCAAAGCACCAGCACGTGTTTGCCGCCGCGGTGTTCGAAGAAGTAATAGATTCCTTCTTCTTCCATCAGCCGCGAAAGGAACGCGAAATCGCTTTCGCGGTATTGAACGCAATATTCTCGTGTCGGGTAACTCTTCCTGAGTTTCGTCAGGTCGAAGTCGTTGCAGCCCCGACTGTTGAAGACGTCCTGCAGGATGTCGACCGTGGACTTCTCCTGGAAGATGAAGAACTCTCGATTGCGGGTCAGCGCGTAAAGCCACGGCCGCAGCGTGAGGCGGTAGCGGTTTCCGGACGAGGTCTGGTCGACGAGCTCAGTCTCGAAGATCAGGCCGCTGAACTCACGGGTGCAGCTCTCGCTGTTGACTGTGATCAGCGCCGACTTTCCGAGCGAATCGGCGAAGTCGATCGGCTCCTCGGCGAGCACGTCGACGGTGATGACAAAGAGCTCGCTGAATCGCTCGACGGCCTCGAACGTCTCCAGCAGAACGGGCTGGGAGAAGGGCAGCGAAATGACGGCCTGACGAGCCGGCATGAGAGCGTACCTCGCGCAGGGTGTGATCGTCCCCGATGTTTCTGACTGTACACGAGCGCCGTGTCCAACGGCAAAGGGGCGCTCGCGAGAGCGGGCTTGCGGATCGCCCGACGCTGTCGCATCCCTTGGTCTGTGCGGAAGCGCGCAAGGGGGGCGTGATGGAACTCGAGGAACTGCTCGCGCCGGTCTCGGAAGAGGATCCGTGCGGCCCGGACCTGGCCTATGACCCCGAGCGCAGTCAGCTCGAGCAGGCGTTCGAGAGCTCCGTGTCGATCGACACCAGCGGCGAGGCCGCCGAGGCCGTCGAGATCGACTGGCGTCCGGTGATCGCCATGATCGAGGGCCAGAGCACGCGGACTAAGGATGTCTGGCTGGCCGTCTATCTGTGTCGCGCCGGCGCGCGTTCGGGGCAGCTAGCGCTGGTCGAGACAGGGGCCGCCTACCTGGCGGGGCTCTTCGAGCGGTATTGGGACAAGGTGCACCCCCAGCTCGAGGAGTACGGCTTCCAGGGTCGCAAAGGCCCCTGCGAGTCCCTCGCCAGCCACGCGCCATTCCTGCTCCCGCTTCAGAGCGCGCCGCTGCTGGAGCACCCGAGGCTCGGCCGTTTCTCGGGCGCCGACTTCGAGAGGTTCCGCTCGGAGGCCGAGGCCGCCGACGGCTACGGCATGTTCCGGGCGGCGCTCGAGGAGACATCGGACGAAGCGCTGCAGGCGATCGTCGCCCGGCTCGACGCGATCAACGACGGCATCAAGCGCGCCGACGCCGTGCTCACGGCCAACGCCGCCGGTGAGACCGGGGTCAACTTCCAGCCGACCTACGACCTGCTCGCGCAGATGAAGCGGGCGGTGCAATCCTTCCTGAGGACGGCGCCGGCCGATGACGGCGCGGGGAGCGCGACAGTCGAACCGGGGCAGGGCGAAGGCGGACCCCGGGCGTCGGGTCCCCGGATCGCCGGGCATGTCGAAAGCCGCGAGGATGTGATCCGCGCGATGGATGCAATCGCCGATTATTACCGCCGGCGGGAGCCCACCAGCCCCGTGCCCGCCGCGCTTCTGCGCGTGCGCGAATGGGTTGAGCTCGATTTTCTCGCTCTGATTGAGGACATCGCGCCGAACGCGCTCGACGAAGCCAAGCGGGTGCTCGTCTCGCAGCGGAAGCCCCCAGGCGATTCAAGCTACTAGGACTAGGCTAACAACGTGATCTGTGCTTGAGTTCCGGAGCTCTGTGGCGCTTGCGAGCGCCCGCACAGTAGGGACAGAGGTGGGGCCATGGTTTCGGCGAAAGGCGGTCAACGGTTCATCAAAGAGAACCGGGCGCCGCGGGTGCACATCGAATACGAAGTCGAGACGTACGGTTCGCGGCAGAAGATCGAACTGCCGTTCGTGATGGGTGTCATGTCCGACCTGTCGGGCAAGTCGCTCGTCGAGAAGAAGACTCTCGACCAGCGCGACTTCGTCGAATTCGACATGGACAATTTCGAGCAGAAGATGGAGGCGATCGCCCCGCGCGCGGCGTTCATCGTCGACAACACCCTGACCGGCGAAGGCAAGCTCGGCGTCGACCTGACCTTCAAGACGCTCGACGACTTCGGACCGGGCGCAATCGCCAAGAACGTCCCGGCGCTGGCGAAGCTGCTCGAGGCGCGCCAGGAGCTGAGCGACCTGATGGTCTACATGGACGGCAAGGACGGCGCGCAAGGGCTGCTCGACAAGGTGCTGAAAGACCCCGAGTTGCTGAAGGCGCTCGCGGCGGCCAAGCCAGAGAGCGGCGAAGGCGCCGCCGAAGGCGAACCGCCGGCCGAAGGCTGAGCGCCGCAGTCATTATTGAGGAGGCGTGATGGCCGAGGAACTGCAAAAGCAAGGCGCTGTCGCCGAGGCCGAAGCGGCCCCGATCGACGACTTCGCCGCGCTCCTTCGCAAGGAATTCAAGCCCAACAACGAGGCTCGCGAGCAGCGGATCGAGCAGGCGGTCAAGACGCTGGCGCAGCAGGCGCTGGCCGATGCGCAGATCGTCGGCGACGACGTCTTCTCCACCGTCGACGCCATGAAGGCTGCGCTCGACCGCAAGCTCACCGAGCAGATTAACCTCATATTGCACCATCCGGACCTCCAGAAGCTCGAGGCCGCCTGGCGCGGGCTCTGGTATCTCGTCGGCAACACACCGACGGGCAAGGACCTCAAGATCCGTGTGCTGAACATTTCGAAGGACGAGACCCGCCGTATGCTGCGTCAGTATCGCGACGCAGCCTGGGACCAGAGCCCGCTCTTCAAGAAGGTCTACGAGTCGGAGTTCGGCCAACTGGGCGGCCAGCCCTACGGCGCCTTCATCTGCGACTACTACTTCGACCACTCCGCCCCAGACATCGAGATCATGAAGGGGCTCTCGAAGATCGGAGCCGCCGCCCACGCGCCGTTCCTGGCCGCCGCTGACTCGCAGCTGCTGGGGATGGAGAGCTGGCAACAGCTCGCCAACCCGCGCGATCTCGGCAAGCAATTCGACGCCACCGAGTACATGGCCTGGCGCGCGTTCCGCGACACCAACGACAGCCGCTACATGGCGCTCACCCTGCCGCGGTTCCTTGGGCGCACCGTCTACGGGGCGAATTCCGAGCCCGTCGAGGAGTTTGCATTCGAGGAGGACACCGGCGTCGGGATCCACAACAACTATCTGTGGCTCAACGCGGCCTACGCGCTCGGCGTTCGGATCACCGAGGCGTTCAAGACCTACGGCTGGTGCACCCGCATCCGCGGCGTGGAATCCGGCGGCACGGTCGAGGATCTGCCCACGGCGATGTTCCCGACCGACGACGGCGCGCTCGACGCCAAGTGCCCGACCGAGATCGCCATCTCGGACCGCCGCGAGGCCGAGCTGTCGAAAGCCGGGCTGATGGCGCTGATCCACCGCAAGAACACGAACCAGGCCACGTTCATTGGCGCGCAGACGCTGCACCAGCCGAAGGCTTACGAAAACCCGGACGCGACCGCGAACGCCAACCTCTCGGCGCGCCTGCCCTACATCTTCGCGAGCTGCCGCTTCGCGCACTACCTCAAGTGCATGGTGCGAGACTGGATCGGCAGCACGCGTGAGGCGCCACAGCTGACGACAGACCTGAACTCGTGGGTGCTGCAGTATGTGGACCCGCAACCCGACTTTTCGAGCGATGAAATCAAGGCTCGCAAGCCCTTGAAGGCGGCGTCGGTCGAAGTGATTCCGGATCCCGAGAACCCCGGCTACTACCGGGGGATCTTCCGGTTTGTCCCGCACTATCAGTTGGAAGGCATGGACGTGTCGCTGAGCATGGTCTCACGACTGCCCAAAGCCGCGTAACCGCACGTTCCCTAGTTGCACTACCTAGCTGCTAACTGCTGAGCGAGAGGAAGCTCCGATGGCCGTCGACATGTTCCTGAAACTCAATGGCATCAAGGGGGAAGCCCAGGACGACAAGCACAAGGACGAGATCGACGTTCTTTCGTGGAGTTGGGGCGCCTCCCAGGGCGGCACGATGCACGCCGGCACCGGCGGCGGCGCCGGCAAGGTCCACGTTCAGGATCTGACCGTCACCAAGTGGGTCGATGTGGCCTCCAGCCCGATCTACAACGCGATCGCGGGCGGCAAGCACATCCAAGACGCCACGCTGACGGTGCGCAAGGCCGGCGAGAAGCCGCTGGAATATCTCATCATCAAGATGACCGACGTGATCGTCACCAGCTGGCACACGGGCGGCAGCGGCGGCGAGGACCGGCTGACCGAGAATGTCACGTTGAACTTCGCTAAAGTCAACGTGAAGTACGTCCAGCAGAACAAGGACGGCTCGGCCGGCGCGTCGCCCGAGGTCAACCACGACATCGCGGCCAACAAGGTAGGGTAGAGAACGAGATCCGGTCCCGCGGCTAGGCGCCCCCGATGGCTGACGCCGACGCCTTGCTCCGCGCCGGCGACCTCGATGGCGCCCGCGCCGCACTGGTCGAGGCCGTGCGGCGTGCTCCGTCGGACCAGCCGGTGCGGATGTTCCTGTTCCAGCTGCTCTGCGTGCTCGGCGAGTGGGAGAAGGCGCTCGTCCAACTCAGGGCGCTGGCGCAGCTATCGCCCGAGGCGCAGATGCTGGCGGTGGCCTATGGTCAGGCGATCGAAGCCGAGCAGTTCCGCGCCAAGGTCTTCCGGGGTGAAGCGCAACCCGCGCTGCTGGTGAAGTCGTCCCCCTGGGCCGGAGATCTCGCGGGCGCGCTCGCCGCGCTCTGCCAAGGTCGGGCCGCCGACGCAGAGACGATGCGCAACCAGGCTTTCGAGGCGGCGCCCGACACGCCGGGCGAGCTGGACGGGCGCGCTTTCGACTGGATCACCGACTCCGACCAGCGGTTTGGGCCGTCGGTCGAGGCGATCATCGCCGGCCAGTGGGGACTCGTGCCGTTCGATGCGATCGAACGCATCGAGTCGGAGGGCCCGAAGGACCTGCGCGACATCGTCTGGTACCCGGTGCAGCTGGCGTTCAAGACCGGCCAGTCGGTCGCGGCGTTGCTCCCTACGCGCTACCCGGGCGGCGAAACGGAAGAGTCGGTGAACCTGCGCCTCGCGCGCGGCACGGACTGGGCCGACCAGACCTGGGGCCAAGCCGGGCGCGGCCAGCACGAGTGGTCGCTCAGCGACGGCACGGAGGCGGGCCTGCTCTCGTTGCGGCGGCTGGTCTTCACCTGATGGCCGTCAGCCGGCTCAACCCGACCCTGTTCGACAAACTTGTCGCGGACCTCGAGATAGAGGGACTTCGCGAACCCGAGAACGATCGCCGCCGCAGCGAGATCGCGATGAGCTCGTCGATGCGCTTCTACACGGTGCCGCGGATCGAGCGGTTCAACGAAGCGGCGCTGCGCTCGACCGTGCGCCGCGAACTCGCCTGGCTGCTCAACACGACCAATCTCGGCGCGGTCGAGGACCTGACGCCCTACCCGGAGGTGCGCACCTCGGTCCTCAACTACGGCGTGCCGGACCTCGCCGGCAAGGCGCTGACCCGGCGCGTGGTGCAAGGCCGGGCGCGAGAGATCCGCGATGCGATTCGCGCGTTCGAGCCGCGTATGGATCCGCGCCGGCTCGAGGTCGAGGCCATGGCGAGCACGGAGAAGGAGAACGCGATCACGTACGTCATCCGTGGGGACGTGACCGCAGCGGTGCAGGCCATGCCAGTCGAGTTCAAGACCGACATCGAGGTGGACACGGCATCGGTCACTGTGCGGGAATAGCCGCGCAATGGATCCCCGGCTGCTGCGTGCGTACAACGACGAGCTGATCTATCTGCGCGAGACCGCGCGGGAGTTCGGCGAGGAGTACGAGAACGTCGCCGGACGGCTCGGCCTGGCGACGCCCACCGAGGTGGACCCGTACGTCGAGCGGCTGCTCGAGGGTGTGGCGTTCCTCGCCGCGCGGGTCAACGTCAAGCTCCAGGACCAGTTCCCGGACTTCACCCAGCACCTGCTGCAGGCGATCCAGCCGCACTACCTCGCCCCGACGCCGTCGATGTGCGTCGTCGCCTTCGAGCCGCAGATGACCGATCCGTCGCTGATCGACGGCCACCGCGTGGCGCGGCACACCGAGCTGAGCGCCGTGGCCCGCGAGCAGGGCGGCGCGGTCGTGACGTTCCGCACCGGTCACGAGGTGACGCTCTGGCCGCTGCAGATCGTCGAGGCCGAATACCTCGCCACGCGGGCCGCGGTGGCCCCATTCGCGGCGGCGGCCGGCGTTCGCGCAGAAGCGGGCCTTCGGCTTCGCTTCGCCGGCGCGGGTGGCGCGCCGCTCAACAAAGTCGCGCCGGACGTGCTGCCGATCTACCTCGCCGGCTCGGAGACGATCCCGGGCGAGCTCTACCGCCAGATCGTCGGCGACACGCTGGCCGTGGTGGCCCGTTCTGCGGCCTCGGCCTCGGGCAAGGAAGGCTGGGTGCATCTGCCGGCGCCCGAGCAGCACGGCTTCGAGGACGACAGCGCGTTGCTGCCCACCGAGCAGCGCTCGTTTCGGGGCTACCGCCTGCTCAGCGAGTACTTCGCCTGTCCCGAGCGGTTCCAGTTCGTGCGGCTGCGGGAGCTCGGCAGAGCCTTCGAGGTCTCGCCGGAGGCATGCGACGTCGTGCTGCTGTTCGGCCGCAACGCGCCGGCGCTGGCCAAGGCGGTGAGCCCGCAGAACTTCCGCCTGTTCGCCGCGCCGGCGATCAATCTGTTCGAGAAGCAGCTCGGCCGCGTGCAGATCCGGCCGTTCGAGCACGAGTTCCAGGTCCTGCCCGATCGCACGCGCCCGCTCGACTTCGAGGTCTATCGGGTGCTGGAGGTGACCGCCTACGGAGCGCAAAACGGCGAGCCGCGCCCCGTCGCCCCGCTCTACGCGTTCGGCGCCCTGCTCTACGACTGGCGAGAGGCGATCTTCTACGTCACGCGTCTCAGGCGGCGGCGACTCTCGACCAAGGAGCAGCGGCTGCGCCGTCGCACCGACTATCTCGGCACCGAGACCTGGCTCAGCCTGACGGCGCCTGGCGACCCGGAAACCGTCGACCGGATCCACGAACTCGCGGTGCGCGCGCTGGTGACCAACCGCGAGCTCCCGGAGCTGCTGAAGTTCGGCGGCGCGACCGATTTCAACGTGGTGTCAGGCCCAATCCGCGCAGTGACGACGCTGAGGGCCCCGACCCGGCCGCTGCCGCCGATGGGGCTAGGCGACAGCGCCTGGCGGGTGATCGGGCACCTGACGCCGAACTACGCCAGCCTCGCGCCGACCGACCACGACGACCCTTCGATCCTGCGCGACCATCTGGCGCTCTATGGGCGCATCGACGACGCGGGCATGCGCCGCCAGGTCGACGGCGTGCTGGGGGTCACCTCCAGCCAGGTGACGCGCCGCATACCCGGACGCGATCGACTGGCGTTCGCCCGAGGTCTGCGCATCAAGATCAAGCTGGACGACGTCTCCTACGAGAACGCCCGTATGTTTCTCTTTTCAGCGGTGCTGGAGCGGTTCCTGGCCGAGTTCGCCACGATCAACTCCTTCACCGAGTGCGTCTTCGAGTCGGTGCAGGAAGGCACGTTCATGCAATGGCCGCCGAGAGTGGGGCAACGCCGCAACATCTGAGCTTCCTCGCCAAGGTGGCGGAGGAGGCCAAGCGCTACGGCGTGTTCCCGGTGCTGCGCGCCGCTGAAGCGCGCGCCCCTGGCTTGCCGCGGATCGGCGCCTCGCGGCTGCCGGCGCAGAACATCGTCGACCTCAACCAGGCGCCGTCCGTCGAGTTCCCGTCCTCGACGCTTGAGTCGATCGAGATCAAGGGACCCCGCGCGGCGGTGAACGGCTACTGGCTCGGCCTCACCGGCCCGATGGGCGCCCTGCCCTTGCACCTGACCGAGTTCGCCATGACCGAGCGTCGCTACGGTCACAAGCGGCCTTTCGGCCGCTTCCTCGACGTGCTGGCAGGCCGCATGCTGCAGTTCTTCTATCGCGCCTGGGCCGACAGCCAGCCGGCGGCTCACGCCGACAGGCCGGACGACGACCGCTTCGCCGACTACCTCGACGCGCTCTCCGGCGCGGGCGAGAACGTGCCGGCGGACCCCGCGTTTCCGCGGCGCGCACGGCTGCACTACGCCAGCCTGTTCGCCTCGCACCGCAGCCCTGCCGGCATCCAGGACGGGCTGACCCACCTGCTTGGCACACCGGTCCGGCTGGTCGAGTTCCTCCCCCGATGGCGCGACATCGAGCCCAGCGACCGCAGCCGGCTCGGCGCGCCGGGCAGCTTCAACGGGCTCGGCCTCGACACCGTCGCCGGCTCGAGCGTCCGCGGCGTGACCGACGCGTTCCGAGTTGTCGTGCGCGCCCGCACGTTCGCCGAGTACGAAAGCTTCCTGCCCACCGGCGACCAGTTCAAGATCGCCGCCGAGGCGCTCGACGCCTTCACGCCCTCGCACCTCGAGTGGGAGCTCGAGGTAGAGCTCGACGAGAAGGACGCCAGACCCGCCCAGCTCGACGGCCGCACGCGGATGGGCTGGACCAGCTGGATGGCGCCAACGGGCCAGGGCGGCGTGCGCGCCGATGCGCGGCTGGGGCGGACCTCGCGACGGATCGCGTAAATGTGTCCCTTGCCTTCGCGCGCAAAAGCGGCTCCCACTTTTCTCGAACCGCGTGATCGCGACGGGAGGCGTCGAACATCATGAGCGAGATCAGCAGGTCGGCCCTCTTCGGCCGCTTGAACCCCACCGCCTTGAAGGCGGTCGAGACCGCGACCGGCTTCTGCAAGATGCGCGGCAATCCCTACGTCGAACTGGCGCACTGGATGCACATCCTGCTGCAGGACGCCCGCAACGACGTCGCGGCGATCCGCAGCCGCTTCGCGCTCGACGACGCGGTGCTGGCCCGCGACACGGTCGCGGCGCTCGACGCTCTGCCCCGCGGCGCCACCGCCATCTCCGATTTCTCGCCGCAGATCGAGGAGGCGATCGAGAAGGGCTGGCTCTACGCGTCGCTGATGTTCGGCGCCGGCCGCGTGCGCACCGGCCACCTGATCTACGGGATGCTGAAGACCCCCACGCTGCGCAACGCCCTGCTCTCGATCTCGCGCGAGTGGCGCAAGGTCCAGGTCGACACGCTGGGTGACGAGTTCGGCCAGATCGTCGCCGGATCGTCCGAGATCGCGACGCCGACTGGCGGCGGCGGCGATCTCGGCGATGGCGAGACGTCGCCGATGGCCGACGGATCGGCCGCCGCCGGCGAGGCGCTGGCGAAATACTCGGTCGACCTCACGGAGCGCGCGCGCAAGGGAGAGATCGACCCGATCGTCGGCCGCGACGCCGAGATCCGCCAGGTGATCGACATCCTGCTGCGCCGTCGCCAGAACAATCCGATCCTGACCGGCGAGGCCGGCGTCGGGAAGACCTTCGTGGTGGAGGGGTTCGCGCGGCGGATCGCCGACGGCGACGTGCCGCCGGTGCTCAAGGACGTCTCAGTGCGTTCGCTCGACATCGGCATGCTGCAGGCCGGCGCCAGCGTGAAGGGCGAGTTCGAGAAGCGCCTCAGGCAAGTGATCGACGAGGTGGAGTCCTCGCCCAAGCCGATCATCCTGTTCATCGACGAGGCGCACACCCTGATCGGCGCCGGCGGCGCGGCCGGCACGGGCGACGCCGCCAACCTGCTCAAGCCGGCGCTCGCTCGAGGGCGTCTACGGACGATTGCGGCGACGACTTGGTCCGAGTACAGACAATACTTCGAGAAAGACCCGGCCCTCACGCGCCGGTTCCAGACCGTCAGCGTGGGCGAGCCCGAGGCCGACAAGGCCATAGCGATGATCCGCTCGATGGCCCCCATGATGGAGAAGCACCACCAGATCGTCGTGCTGGACGAGGCGGTCGAGGCGTCGGTCAAGCTCTCGCAGCGCTACGTGCCCGCGCGGCAGCTGCCGGACAAGGCCGTCTCGCTGCTCGACACCGCCTGCGCCCGCGTCGCGGTCTCGCAGCACGCGACCCCGGCGCCCGTCGAGGATCGCAAGCGGCGCCTCGAGCTGCTCAACGTCGAGCTCGAAGTCGCCCGCCGCGAGGCCGAAGGCCAGTACAACACCGGCGGCCGGATCTCGAAGATCGAGGAGCAGATCGCCGAGGCGCAGACTGCGTTCGACGAGATCTCGGCCAAATGGGAGCGCGAGAAGGCCGCGCTCGAGGTCGTGCGTGAGGCCAGAACCGCCCTCACCGAGGCCCGCGCCAAGGCCAAGGAGCCGGACGCCGAGCCGGTGGACGAGGCCCCGCTCGTCGAAGCGCTGCAGGTCGCGCTGGCGGCCATGCGCGAGGCTCAGGGCGATGCGCCGATGGTGTTCGGCGTCGTGGACGCCGACGCTGTGGCCTCGGTGGTCGGCGACTGGACCGGCATACCGGTCGGCCGCATGGTCAAGGACGAGATCGCCCAGGTGCTGACCATCGCCGACCAGCTGAAGCAGCGGGTCGTGGGGCAGGACCACGCGATGGAGGCGATTGGCAAGCGCATCCAGACGAGCCGCGCCAAGCTCGACAACCCGAACAAGCCGGTGGGCGTCTTCATGCTCAGCGGTCCCTCGGGGGTCGGCAAGACCGAGACCGCGCACGTGCTGTCCGAGCTGCTCTATTCGGGCGACGACTCGATGATCGTCATCAACATGAGCGAGTTCCAGGAGGCCCACACGGTCTCGACCCTGAAGGGGGCGCCGGCCGGTTACGTCGGCTACGGCCAGGGCGGGGTGCTGACCGAAGCCGTTCGCCGGCGGCCCTACTCGGTCGTGCTGCTCGACGAGGTGGAGAAGGCCCACCCGGACGTCCACGAGATGTTCTTCCAGGTGTTCGACAAGGGATACATGGACGACAGCGAGGGGCGTTACATCGACTTCAAGAACACCCTCATACTGCTCACGACGAACGTCGGCACCGACCTCATCACCAGCATGTGCGAGGATCCGGAGATGGCGCCGGACCCCGAGGCCCTGGCCCACGCGCTGCGACCCGACCTCTTGAAAGTGTTCCCGCCGGCGCTGCTCGGGCGGCTGATCGTGCTGCCCTACTTCCCGCTCAGCAAGGAGATGCTGCAGGGCATCGTTCGGCTGCAGCTCGACAAGGTGAAGCGCCGCATCTTCGACAATCACGGCATCGCGCTCGAGTACGGCCAGGACGTGGTCGACCTCATCGTCTCGCGCTGCAACGAGGTCGCCTCGGGCGGACGCATGATCGACGCGATCCTCACCAACACCATGCTGCCGGAGCTTTCGATCGCGCTGCTCGAACGGCAGATGGCCGGCGAGGAGGTGGCGCGGATCGATGTCGGCGTGAAGGACTCGGCGTTCGACTACGTCTTCTCGGGACCGGCTTCCGCGGCCGCCGCCCCCGTCGCAGCGGCGGAGCCGGAAGCCGTCAGCGCCTGACGGGCGATGGCGACGCCCTACGACGAGTTCGCCTACCCGGCGACCACGTTCCGTCAGACACACCCGAACAGGCTGTCGACGCTCGCGGCGCTGTTCGGCCTGCCATACGCCCCGGTCGACTGCTGCCGGGTGCTCGACATCGGCTGTGGCGACGGCGTGAACATCATCGCGATGGCGGTGACGCAGCCCGGGTCGACATTCGTTGGGTTCGACCTCGCCGAGGCGGCGATTGCACGAGGCCTGGAGATCGTGGCGACGCTGGGGCTCACAAACGTGCGGCTCGAGACGCGCGATCTCACCGAGGCCGACTATGGGCGGGGCGGCTTTGACTATGTGATCGCGCACGGCCTCTATTCATGGGTCCCGGCGGCGGCGCGCGACGCCCTGCTGGCGTCGGTTCGCCACCACCTCGCGCCGAACGGCGTCGGCTTCGTCAGCCACAACACGCTGCCCGGCGGCCGGATGCGGCAGGTCGTGCGCGAGATGGTGCTGTTCCACATCCGCGGCGTCGAGGGCGTGGGCGCGAGGCTCGGAGCGGCCCGAGCGCAGCTGGCTAGGATGTTGGAGTTCTTCGCGGAACAGACCCCCCTCCACGCGCAGATCCGCCACGAGTGCCGGCACATGCTCGACCGCGCGCCGGGCGCGCTGGCGCATGATGAGCTCGGCGAGGTGTTCGATCCGCTCTACCTGCACGAATTCATCGCCGCCGCGGGTCGTCATGGGTTGCAATATCTGACCGAAGCCGGCGCGAGCCGTTGCGGCGAAGGCTTTCGGCCGCCTTACGCCCTCGACGATCCGGCCTTCGACGTCCTTGCGCACGCTCAGGAGCTCGATTTCCAGGCTCTGCGCGCCTACCGCGAGAACCTGGTGGTGCACGCCGGCGTCGCGATCAATCGCCGACCCGATCCTTCTCGGCTCTTCGATCTCTATGTCGCCAGTCCGGCGATTGAGGCCGAGCCCGGCGTGTTCGACGTCCGAGGACGTCGCTTCAACGCCGAAGAGGCCCATCTGACCGAGGTCGTCCGCCGAATCGACGCGGCCTGGCCGCAGGCCTTGCCGGTCTCGTCGTTGATCGACGACGTCGAACGCGCTGGCGTGTTGCTCAGGATGCACTGGCTCGAACTGCTGGACCTGCAGACGGCTCCTTGGCCGATCACCGTGACGGTCGGCGAGCGGCCCAGGGTCAGTCCCCTCACCCGCCTCCAGGCCGCGCGTGGCGGCCCCTGGCTGACGACGCCCAGCCACGCGACGGTCGAAATCAACGACGATCGTGGGCTGCGCTTCATCGCCGGGCTCGACGGCGCCCGCACGCTGGATGAGATCGCCGCCGACGCGGCCGTGTCGCGCGCGCAAGTGGTCGAGAAACTCCAAGAACTCGCGCGCCTCGCGTTGCTGGTCTGAGTCAGGCTTCCGCCCGGACCAGGAGCAGAATTACCGCAGCGCCCAGTACGGCTGGACCCGATTCCTGGACGGCCTGCAGCGCGTCGTCGACGGTCTGGCCTGACTCAGAAGAAGCCGGCCTCGGCTTCGCGAGGCAGGGACGCGGCCAGCCGCCCGCCGTCCAGAAGGCTCTTCGCCTCCCGCCAGAGCCCCTGGGCGACCTCTCCGGCCGGCTCGGCGCGCGCCAGCCGCGCGGCCTGGCCCGCCCAGGCCTGCATCCGCTCGATGTCGCCAGCTGCGGCGCCCGCTTCGCGCATCGCCTGAGTCAGGCCGCGCTGCACCGGATAGGGCGCCGGCGACGGGGCCTCCGGCGAGACCGCGGTCCTCGCGTAGGCGGTGGCGATGCCGCGTCCGGCGCGGCCGCTGAACGCGCGACTGACCATCGTGTCCTCCGGCTGCGCCTCCGCGAGGGCGGCGGCCCAGGCTGGATTCAGCTTGGCTTCGGGCGTGCGGAGGAACCCGGTGCCGATCTGTACGGCGCTGGCGCCGAGCGTGAGCGCCGCGGCGATCCCGCGGCCGTCGCCGATTCCGCCGGTGGCGACCACCGGCACGCCGACAGCGTCGGCGACCGCCGGCACGAGCGCGAAGAGGCCGACCAGATCGCGCTCGGCTCGCGCCGGATCGAACGCACCGCGGTGGCCCCCGGCCTCCATTCCCTGCGCGACGATGACGTCGGCGCCGGCCGCCTCGGCGGCCTTCGCCTCGGCGACGGTGGTGGCCGCCGCCCACCAGGCGATCCCGCGCGCCTTCATCCGCGCAACGAACGCGGGCGGGAAGACGCCCATGATCGATGAGAGCACCGGCGGGCCGGCGGCGAGCAGCGCCTCGCACTGCCCCTCGAAGTCGGGCAGCGTCACATCGCCGGCCGCCTCGGGCGGCTCGGGGCCCCAGGCGGCCAGGAAGCGACGCAGTTCGGCCTCGTGCGCCGGGTCGCGGACGGGCGCTGGATCGGGGATCCACAGATTGATCTGGAACGCCCCGTTGCTCGATGCGCGCACCTCGGCGGCCCACTTCAGGATGGCGTCGGGCGACATCACCAGCGCCCCGCAAGCCCCCATCCCGCCAGCGTTGGCGACCGCCGCGGCGAGCGAAGGCGGGCACGAGCCCGCCATCGGCGCCATCAGGATCGGAATGCGCAGGCCGTAGCGGCGGCAGAACGCCTCGGCGCGATCGAGCGGGGACATGGCTGCTAGCTAGCGCCGAACGCCGCCTGGGCCAAGGCGGCGGCCAACGCGCTCAGCGCCACGACCAACCACGGCGGCGCGCGCCAGGCGGTCAGCAGCACGAACGCCGCCAGGACGAGGCCGACGTCGACAGGCGTGCCGACCGCACTGGTCCAGACGGGATTGTAGAGCGCCGAGGCGAGCAGTCCGACGACTGCGGCGTTCGCCCCCATCAGCGCGCCCTGGGCCTCGGGCCGGCGACGCAGCGCAGCCCAGAACGGCGGGACGCCGACGACCAGGAACGCCGACGGCAGGAAGATCGCGACGAGGCAGATCGCGGCGCCAGCCCAGCCGTTGGGCGCGGGCCCCATCGCCGCGCCGAGGAAGGCGGCGAACGTAAAGAGCGGCCCCGGCATGGCCTGCGCGGCGCCATATCCGGCCAGGAAGTCGTGTTGGCCGATCCAACCGGGCGGCGTCACCTCGGCCTGCAGCAGCGGTAGCACGACATGCCCGCCGCCGAATACGAGCGAGCCGACCCGGAAGAAGCGGGCGAAGAGGTCGAGCCCGTGGTCGCCGGTCGCGGCCGCAAGGGCGGGCAAACCGATCAGCAGGAGCGCGAAAGCCGCGAGCGCGATTGCGCCGGCTTTGGCGCTGACGAGCGCCGGCAGGCCCGACGCCGGCGCGGCGTCCTTGGCGCGCAGGAACGCCAGCCCGATCGCGAGTCCGGCGGCGACGACGCCGAGCTGGGTGATCGCCGACGGGACCCAGAGCGCCGCCAGTGCGCCGGCGACCGCGATCGTGGCGCGTTCGCGGTCCGGCGCGAGCGAGCGCGTCATCGCGAGCACCGCCTGCGCCACCACGGCCACCGCCGCCAGACGCAGGCCATGCATCCACGCGCCGCCCAGCACGCGTGACGCGACCGGAGCGGCGAAGGCGAACAGCGTCATCAGCAGCGCCGACGGCGCCGTGAAGCCGAACCAGGCCGCCAGAGCCCCGCCGTAGCCGGCCCGCGTGAGGCCGATCAGCATGCCGGTCTGGCTGCTGCCCGGGCCGGGAAGGAACTGGCAGATCGCGACCATCTCGGCGTAGGCGGCTTCCGTGAGCCAGCGCCGCCGCTCGACGAACTCGGCGCGGAAGTAGCCGAGGTGCGCCACGGGTCCGCCGAACGAGGTCATCCCGAGACGCAGGAACGCGGCGAACACCTCGAACGCCGAGCCGCGCAAGGGCGCGACGTCGGCTTCGGCCACGATCTCAGCTGCTTCGGTCACGCGAGTCCCGCATTTTCCGCGCCCAGATACCGGAACCGGACCCGCCCCGGAAGGTTCGGAAGGAGAGGAACCAGGGGAGAAGGCGTCGTGCCTATCCGTGCGCTCGCGGCCGACTACGACGGCACGCTCGCCACCCACGGCGAAGCGCCCGATTTCGTCGCGGCGGCGCTCGAGCGCCTGAAGGCGAGCGGACGGCGCCTGGCTCTGGTGACCGGCCGCCGCCTACCCGTGCTGCACGAGGTTTTCGCGAGGATCGACCTCTTCGACATCGTTGTCGCCGAGAACGGCGCCCTGCTCTACCGACCCGGGCTTGACGAGGCCGAACCGCTGGCGACGAAACCGCCAGCCGCGTTCATCGCCGCGCTGGCGCGCCGCAATGTCGAGCCTCTCGCCCTCGGCCGCACGATCGTGGCCGCCGACGCCAGCCGCGTGGCCGACCTGCTGGGCGCAATCGCCGAGGCCGGGATCGACTGGCGCGTCATCCTCAACAAGGACTCGGCGATGTGCCTGCCGCGTGGCGTCGACAAGGCCAGCGGCCTTCGCCACGCGCTGCGCGCGCTCGACCTGCCCGCAGACGACGTCGTCGGGGTCGGCGACGCGGAGAACGACCTGACCTTCCTGGCCCTGTGCGGCGTCGCCGCGGCCGTCGCCGGCGCGGCGCCGCAGGTGAAGGCGGCCGCGGACCTGGTCACCGAGGGCGACGCGGGCGCGGGCGTCGCCTGGCTGATCGAGCGGATCCTGGAGGGCGCCGACTTCCCGACACGGCGCGTCGACGTCGGGCGCTAGCCGGAGGGCCGGGCGAACAGCGCGGGGTCGATCGGCCGATTGAGCTCGACGACCGTAAGGCGCACCTCCGAGAGCGCCTCGGCCTTCGTCAGCTGCGCGAACGGCGCGCGTACGCCATCGATCCTCCGCCAGTCGCCGAAGAGCAGCGTGCGCCCGGCCCCGGCCTCGGTGATCACGTATCCGCCGAGCGCGCCGGTCGGCGCGTCGATCAGCGCGTCGTAGATGTCCGCGTCGCCGAAGCCGATGTGGATCACGGCCCAGGTGTGGTCGTTGACGTCCGTCGCGGGCGCCGAGGCGACGACAGCGCCGCCCCGGCCGCGGAAGGCGTCGCCAAACTCCAGGGCTGCGAACCGGCGGGCGCGTTCGTATGCGCCTGGATCGTCAGCGACGTGGCCGTCGGCGCCGATGCGCCAGGCGCCATCGGGCGTGGCGATGTGTGTCTCGCGGCCGTCCGGCCGGTCGATCTCGCGTCGCGTTCGTCCCTCGCGGTCAACCCACCGCTGGCCAGGCGCGCGGCTTCCATCGGGATTTTCGACGTAGAGCCGCTCGTGGAGGGTCTCGAGCTGTTCAAGCGCAGCGCCGCCGCGCCAGGCGAGGTAGCGCGCGACGAGCTCGCGCAGGTCACTGGCCGCCTCGCCGGCGCTCGCAGGCGGCGCGGCGGCGATCTGGGCCGCGAGCGGCGCGGCACGGAAGAGTCCGGCCGCAAATGCGGCCCCGGTGACGACGCGGCGGCTAACGGACAAGCTGCTCGATCGCCTCGACAGTACGCGTCCAGGCCGCTGTCCCGGGCGCGATCGGCTCGACATGGCCGGTGTCATTCAGCACCACATGCCGGATGTCGGCGCCGTTGGCCGCCATCTTGGCGACATAGGCGGCGCCGTTGCGTGGCGGGGATATCCCCTCTTCCTCGCCGTTGATCACGACCTCGCGGTCGCGGCCAACGCCGAGCTCGGCTGGCGATGTGTCGGCATAGACGTCCGCCCGCCCGGGCTGAGAGAAGCCGACCAGGCGAGCGATCACGGCCGCGCCGCAGCCTTCCTCGCCGCGCGCGCTCTCGTAGGCCAGGTCCGGCAGGCCGCCAGTGGAGACCACCGCGGCGATCGGCAGAGCGCGGGCGGCCTTCAGCGGGCTCGTCGCGGGCAGGCGCGGCCGGGCGGAGAGCCACAAGGCCGCGGGCGGCGCCATCAGCGCAAAGCAGACCATGACGACGAGAATCCTAGTCAACGAAGATGTGCGCAGCGGCGTGCTGCAGCAGGATGATGGTCTTGGCGTCGCAGATCTCGCCGCGGGCGACCATCGCCATCGCCTCGTCGAAAGCAAATTCGAGCCGCTCGATGTCCTCCCCTTCGTCCACGTTGCCGCCGCCGTCGCCGATCCGCATCCGCGGCGAGTAGGGGGCGACGAAGAGGTGCAGCTTCTCGGTGACCGAGCCAGGACTCATGAAGCATTCGAACACCTTGGTGATCTCGCCGAGCCGGTAGCCAAGCTCCTCTTCGACCTCGGCGAGAATCCGCGCCTCCGGCTCCGCCGCGTCGAGCAGTCCCGCGGCCGCCTCGATCAGGAGATCGTCGTACCCGTTCGAGAAGGCCGGATAGCGGAACTGGCGCACGAGCAGCACGGTTCGTCGCTCACGGTCGTAGGGCAAGAGCGCGGCGCCGTTGCCGCGGTCGTAGGCCTCGCGGTTCTGGGTCTGCCAGGTCCCATCCGCGCGGCGGAAGTCGAAGGTCGCCTTGCGCAGGACGTACCAGTTGTCCGAGAGCACCTTGACTTCCCGGATGCGGACTCGGTCGGCGACGGACATCGGGCCTACCTAGGCTGAGCGCGCCGCGCCGTCCATGTTGCGCTGGAGGGGCGCGGCGACGAGACTCGCGAGCAGGTGTAAAGGCTGCTCTGAAGGTCATGTCGCACGAGCGCCAAGAGCATCATCACACAGAGCCGCATGGTCACGGTCACGGCCACGCGCACCACCACCATCACGCGCCGCGCGACTTCGGCCGGGCGTTCGCGATCGGCATCGCGCTCAACGGGTCCTACGTGATCGGCGAAGCCGTCTACGGGTTCCTCGGCAACTCGCTGGCCCTGCTGGCCGACGCCGGGCACAACGCCGGCGACGTGGTCAGCCTCGGCCTCGCCTGGCTGGCGGCGTGGCTCTCCGGCAAGGCGCCCAGCGCCCGCTACACCTACGGCCTGCGTTCGTCGTCGATCCTGGCGGCGCTGGCGAATGCGCTGCTGTTGGCGGTGGTCACCGGCGGGATCGCCTGGGAGGCGGTGCTGCGGCTGATGCAGCCCGAGTCGACGGCCGGCGTGACGATGATGGTCGTCGCCGCCGTCGGCATCGTCATCAACGGCGCTACGGCCCTGATGTTCGCCTCCGGGCGAGAGCGCGACCTCAACGTTCGCAGCGCCTTCCTGCACATGGCGTCGGACGCGCTGGTCGCCCTCGGCGTCGTGGCGACCGGCGCGGCGATCCTCGCGACCGGATGGCTCTGGCTCGACCCGGCGATCAGCCTCGTCATCGGCGCGGTGATCGTCTGGGGCACATGGTCGCTGTTGCGCGAGGCGCTGGCGTTGGCGCTGGCGGGCGTGCCGCAAGGCGTCGACCGCGGCGGCGTGGCCGCCTACCTCGCGGCGCTGCCGGGCGTGACCGAAGTGCACGACCTCCACATCTGGGGCATGAGCACAACAGAGACCGCGCTGACCGCGCACCTCGTGCGACCCGGCGCGGCGCTTGACGACGCGCTGCTGGCCGAGGCCTGCGGCGAGCTCAAGCGGCGCTTTGCGATCCACCACGCCACGCTGCAGATCGAGGACGGCAGCCTCGAGCACCCCTGCGAGCTCGCGGACCACGCGGCGGCATGAGCCGAACGCGCCGTGTTGCGCGCTTTCGCTACTCCCGCGGGATGACCGATGCGAAACGGAACGGAACGAGGCGATCCTGCGCCGGTCGGCGACGCCGTGACCGAGATGATCCAGCAGGAAACCTAGGCGGACGCCGCCTGGGCCTGGCGGGCGAAGGCGACGATCTGGCTCGCGTTCATCAACCCGGCCTGGCGGGCGACGACCTTGCCGTCCTCGATCAGGAACAGCGCCGGAATGCCCTGGACGCCAAGCGCGGCGGCGACGTCCGGGTGCTGGTCGGAGTTCAGCTTGAGGAGCCGCACCTTCGGCTCGAGCTGGGCGGCGGCGGCGGCGAACTGCGGGGCCATCGCCCGGCACGGCCCGCACCACGGCGCCCAGACGTCGAGCAGCAGCGCCGCGCCTTGGGTGGAGCGGCGGTGCGCGTCGAATTGGTCGCCGGTCACCTCGATCGGATGTCCGGCGAACAGCGGCTCGTGACAGCGGCCGCACTTGGCGGCGCGGGCGTCCTTCTGGTCGGGGACGCGGTTCACCGCATTGCAGTGGCCGCACACGAATTGACGCATGAGAACCTCGAGGACTCCACTCGGCCGGCCGCCAGAGCGCGCTCCAGAGAGATAGGAACGGCGCCGCACCGGCGCCTTGACCCAACTCAAGGCGCATCGTCGCAGATCGGGTTCAGCTGGCGCTGGTACGGTCATCGAGGTCGAACGCGCCATGCAGACACACGACTGGACGCAAACAGCCAGGGCGTTCGGCGCCGCGCTCAAGCCGCTCCGCACCGGCGCGGCGGAGCCGATGAAGGCGTTCGCGGTCCTCGCCCGCGCCGCGCTCGAGCCCAAGGCGCTCGACGTCAAGACCAAGGAGCTGGTCGCGCTCGCGATCGCCGTGGCCACCCGCTGCGACGCCTGCATCGCCTTCCACGCCGAGGCGGCCCAGCGCCAGGGCGCGACCCGCGAGGAGGTGCTCGAGACGATGGGAATGGCGATCTACATGGGCGCCGGTCCCAGCGTGATGTACGCCGCCGAGGCGCTCGAGGCGTTCGATCAGTTCTCCGAGCCGGCGCGGACGGCCGCAGCCCGCGAGCCGGCGTAGGTCACCAGACGCCGACGTTCTGCATCGACGCCCAGGGCTCGGCCTTCGGCAGCGAGCCACCCTTCTGCAGAAGCTCGATCGAGATGCCCTCCGGCGAGCGGACGAACGCCATGTGGCCGTCGCGCGGCGGGCGGTTGATCGTCACGCCGCCGTCCTTGAGACGCTGGCAGACCGCGTAGATGTCGTCGACCTCGTAGGCGAGATGCCCGAAGTTGCGCCCGCCCTGGTAGTCCTCGTGGTCGTAATTGTAGGTCAGCTCGACCGTCGGGGCCGCGCCTCGACGCGCCGCTTCCTCGTCTCCCGGCGCGCAAAGGAACACCAGCGTGAAGCGGCCGCCGGGGTTGTCGATCCGGCGCACCTCGGTCAGGCCCAGCTTGGCGCAGTAGAAGTCGAGCGCCCGATCGAGGTCCGCGACCCGCACCATGGTGTGAAGATACCGCATCGACCGCTCCTTCCCGCTGCTGTCCGCTCGCCTCTTAGCGCAGGAGCGCCGCCCGCGCCGAGAGATATAAACTGAAGGCGGAGCTCAAGTTTCGCGCGTCTGGCGTCGCCACAGCGCGGCGTATTCGCGGTCGTGCGCGAGCAGCGCCGCATGGTCGCCGCGCTCCACGATCCGCCCGCGCCGCAGCACCAGGATCTGGTCGGCGTCGACGATGGTCGAGAGCCGGTGGGCGATCACGAGAGTCGTGCGCCCCGCCCTCACCTTGCGCAGCGTCGCCTGGATCGCCGCCTCGGTCGGGCCGTCGAGCGCGCTGGTCGCCTCGTCGAGCACCAGCAACCGCGGATTGGCCAAGAGCGCGCGGGCGATGCCGACGCGCTGGCGCTCGCCGCCGGAGAGCTTCAAGCCCCGTTCGCCGACCCGCGTCTCGAGCGCATAAGGCAGCGACTCGACGAACGCCGAGAGCTCGGCCGACTCGACCGCGGCCCAGACCTGCGTCTCGGTCGCGTCCGGATTGCCGAACGCGATGTTGGCCATGAGCGTGTCGTTGAAGAGCGCGACTTCCTGCGGCACCAGCGCCAGCGCCCGCCGCAGCGCGGCCTGCCGCACGTCGCGCAGGTCGACGCCGTCGATCCGGATCACGCCCTCCTGCGGGTCGATCAGCCGCAACGCGAGCCGCACTGCGGTGGTCTTGCCCGCGCCGGAGGGTCCCACCAGCGCGGTCGTGGTCCCCGGCGGCGTCTCGAAGCTCACGTCCGATAGCCCGACCGTGCGGGCGGAGTGGCGGTAGCTGACGTGCTCGAACACGAGGTCGGCGCCGCCGCTCGCGGCAGGCGGCAGGCCGCGCGCCCCCGGGCTATCCACAATGTCGGGCAGCACCGAGCGCAGCTCGATCATCTGCTCCATGTCGATGAAAGCCTGCCGGATCATCCGGTAGTTCGCCCCCAGCATGCCGAGCGGCGCGTAGACGTTCTGGATGATCAGGATGCACGCAGTGATCGCGCCTGCGGTCATCGCGTGGTGGACGAGCTGCCAGCCAGCGAGGAAGACGACGAGGCAGAGCCCGAGATTCAGGATCAGCGCCTGCACCGCGTTGAGCAGCTGCAGCGAGGTGTTCGACTTGACGGCGGCCCGGGCGTAGTCGCCGAGCGCCTCGGCGTAGCGGCCGACGATCCGGTCTTCCGAACCGAACGACTTGATCGTCTCGAAGTTCAACAGCGCGTCGACCGCGAGGCCTGCGGCTTCGTTGTCGGCGTCGTTCATCGCCCGGCGGTGGCCGATGCGCCAGTTCGAGATGGCGATGGTGATGGTCAGATAGACGGCGATGGTGACGATGGTCACGACCGCCAGCGCGCCGAAGTAGCGTGTCGTCATGATGAACGACGCCATCGCGAGCTCGAACAGCGTCGGGCCGAGGTTGAAGACGACGCTGCCGATCAGGGTGTCGGTCGAGCGCGCCCCGCGGTCGATGATCCGGGCGATCGCGCCGGTCTGCTTGCCCTGGTGGAAGTTGAGCGACAGCGTCAGCGCGTGGCCGAAGCTCTCCTCGGCGGAGCGCGCCAGGGCCTGTTGCGCCACCGGCTCGAAGATCGCATCGCGCATCAGCGGCGTCGCGCTGGCGATGAAGCGCAGGATCACCCAGCCGGCGGCGAGGCCGGTGAAGACCGCGAACAGCGTCTCGGGCGTGCCGCGGCCCTTGGCCCCCTGGTCGATCGCTGCGCCGATCAGCACCGGGGCGTAGACGCCAGTCCACTTGCCGACCAGCACCAGCGCGAGGGCGACGAAGAGCCGGGTCCGCAGCCCCTTGGCGCGCGAGCGGGCGACGAGGCGGACGAGCTCCGCCATCGACTTCCAGAAGCTGAAGCGGCGGGGCGTGAGCCCGATCGACGCGCCGGGCGAGACCGCGCGATGAGCGGCGTCAGCGTGGACGGCCGTCATGCGCGGCCTCCGCCAGGCGGGCCGAGGATCAAGGTGGTCTGCTCGCCGCCGCCCGGCGTGACCCAGTCGACCCGCCAGCCGGCCCCGGCGCGGCTCGCGGCGAACGGCGCGTTCGGCAGCGGCGCGGGGTTGTCGATGGCGACCGTGAACCGCGCCTCGGCGCCGCCGCCGATGTCCGCGAGGTCGAAGTCGTGCGGGCCTACGGCCAAGGGCTGGCTGAGCTGAAGCACGAAGCGGCCTTTGGCGTTGGCGACGGCCTGTCCGCGCTCGACCCCGTCGACGCGAAGTGCGACCGTCTGCTGCGGCGCGGCCACGCCCGAGAGCGTCGCCGCGTGCTGGTTGTCGTAGTCGAGCGCCAGCGCGGCCACGGTGACGCCCGACGGGGCCGGCGCCTCGGTGCCGCCGCCGGCCCTCAGCTTCGCGACCGTGCCGTCCGGCGCGACGAAGAGATAGCTCACCGCCTGCACCACCTGGCCGCCGGACGACATCGAGAGACCAAGGAAGCGAGGCGCGGCCGACGGCGGAATCGTGATCCGCCAGGCCCCATGGCTGTCAGCGGTCGCGAACTGCGCCGCGCCACCTGGACTGGCGAGGCGGACCGCTGCGCCCGGCGCGGCCGAGCCCTCGAGCCGCAGCCCGCCGCCGGCCGCGGGCGCGCCGCCGAGCAGTTCCGGCGCCGGCCGATAGTCCTGCGTGGGTCCGCCCGCGGCCTCTGCCGGATGTGCAGGCTGTTGCGGCGCCTGACTGCAGCCACCGAACAGCCCCAGGAAGGCCAGCCCGGTCAGCGTCGTCTTGGCCGCTTGCAAGCGCGCGAACTCCATCGGTATCCTTCGCCGCAACGTTGCACGACCGAGCGCGCCGAGGCGCGCTCTTTTTATCTGGAGCGCCCGGAATGCCGAGCAATTCCAGGCGGCTGGACTCAGTGTGCGTGTACTGCGCTTCGTCCAACGCCGCCGACCCCGATTTTCTCGCGGCCGCCTCGCAGCTTGGGAGGACCATCGCCGACGAGGGCCTGCGGCTCGTCTACGGCGGCGGCGGGGTCGGGCTGATGGGGGCCGCGGCCAAGGCCGCTCACACCGCCGGCGGGCGCGTGCTGGGCGTCATCCCGCAGTTCCTGACCTCGCACGAACGACCGCTGCGGATCGTCGAGACCGTGGTCGTGACGTCCATGCACGAGCGCAAGATGATGATGTTCGACGAGGCCGACGCCTTCGCAATCCTGCCCGGCGGGATCGGCACGCTCGAGGAGGTCGTCGAGCTGCTCTCCTGGCGGCGGCTCGGACTGCACTCCAAGCCGATCGTGTTCCTGAACCTCAAGGGTTTCTGGGACCCGCTGTTCGGCGTCTTCGACCATATCCTCGCCCAGCAGCTCGTGCCGCCCGAGTTCTCCGAGGTCTGGCGCGCCGTGACCCGCGTCGAGGACATCCTGCCGACGCTGCGCAGCATGCCGACGGTCGCCTTCGCCTCGCCGCCCGGCGTCGAGGAGCTGACGT